>CAZQFL010000058.1:0-1586 GCA_964592745.1 uncultured Desulfurococcaceae archaeon | reverse complement strand
ACTTAGCGGTACCAGGTATAGCCATGCTACATGAAGGTATACGTAGAGGTGATACCGTAGCTATTTTAACACTTAAGGGTGAGTTAGTAGCTGTAGGTCAAGCATTGAGAGCGACTGAAGAAATCATACAGATGAATAAGGGGATAGTAGTTAAAACTAAGAGAGTCTTAATGCCTAGGGGCGTCTATCCAAGAATGTGGAAGAGAAAAGGGAGATAACTATTTAATTCATAGCTAATAGAAATAATGGCTTTGCAGACGATTTTATTTGAATCATCAGTGCTATTAGAGCTTATGTTGGAATTCGTGAGATATTACTGGGTATAGTATTGGTTTTAAGTTATACTTACGATCTAAATAATTTAAGACCTACAGACTTCATGAATTACCTCTCAAGAATCTTAAACATGATTAATAGAGATCTAGACTCTATACTGCTTAGTAAACTACGTGAATCAATAGGTAAGTCTAAGGTTAAGAGGAAACTTAGTGATAGCAACGTATTTAAACTAAGAGCCTATCTATTACCTTACGATGTGTATGTTATAAGCCCCAATGGCTTGCCCATGAACGTACTTACAGTATCTAATTCCGCTATTATAGTTAAGGGTGATAGCTTAGGTATGTTCCTAAGATTAGGCAGCTTAAATTTCTCTAGAACATTCATAGCTTATGGTGAAATACCTCTCAAATACTTAAATGGTAGATTAAAGATTGAAGCTAAAACTATACTACCACCCATATTATCATCAGAGTGTGTTGAGGATCCACGACTAGATCCAGATAACCATAATCACTTATACCATGTTAGAGCCTACTACATGAGTGGTGGTACTCTCAAGTCTGTAGTCATGACTTTTCACTCAAGAATAATGTATGGAGTTAACTACGTTAGAATTAACTCCCTAGAGCCTGTGGTGTTTGAATATAATGGAGCCGAATACATAATACAAGATTATAGGGATACATTTCCTCTATCAAGTAAAGTAATGCTTGTAAGACCATGGATAAGGAGTGTAGGTATTGGTGGGATATTCTTAGGGTTTAGGAAGGATTTCAAGGTTGATTTTAAATCATTAAGGCCCATACCTGAATTATTACCCAATCTCGAGTTTGAGCTTAAGACTGGAGCTAATGTCTCACTTAAACTATCAAGTAATGAATACTTGCTTCTCTTTCACTCTGTTGAGAGTATTCATGGTACGTATTATACCTATGCTGCATTGCTAAGCGATGATGGTGAATTGCTTGGAGTGACCTTAGAACCCATAATATCACCTCAACCAAGCATCTACAGTGGTAGAAGACCCTCAACGATATTTGTATGCGGTGCCGTAATCTTAAATGATAAGGTTTTAGTTAGTGCTGGTAAGGATGATGAGATACTTATAATAATGGAGACGGACTTAAACAATATACTTAACAGGATTAAATACATTAAAGGGTAAGAAGCAACTGATTAAGCAGTAAAGATAAGAACCTCCTTAAGGTAGTAAACACTAGGTGCCGGGGTGCCCGAGCGGTCTAAGGGGCCGGCCTGGAGAGCCGGTGGGCGTACGCCCGCGCGGGTTCAAATCCCGCCCCCGG
>CAZQFL010000057.1:0-1654 GCA_964592745.1 uncultured Desulfurococcaceae archaeon | reverse complement strand
TCCTCTAGTCTTTGTTGCCTTTCCTCTAGCCTTACAAACCTCTCTTCTAACTTAGCAAACCTCTCCTCAAGTCTTTGCTGTCTTTCTAATATCTCCTTAAACCCTAGTAGCCCCATTAATGCGTAACGAAACTCACGATCCTCCTCCAAAGCCCTCAATATCCTCTCCTTATCGGTCTTAGATAGTGATGGCATTACATTCCCTATCTTAACCTTTTACTATCCAGCTAATATCTTTGTGGTTATATATCATTTCATGCAATACCATATGTAGCGTTAACTATACTTCCTATATTGATCCCACTACGTTATCATCGAGTAAACCCACACTACCCCATCTATACTTAACCTTAAACAATCTATTAATTACCTCTCCATCGGGTTATTCATGGCGTTATGCCTTAAAATACCTAGACTACCTATGACCTTCTAGCAATGTTAACCACCCCTAAATGATTAACTTCATGGTGGTTACGAGTCCTAAATTCTTTTTCTTTAGCCTTAGTATGAACCTAACTAACCATTATTTTAAGACCTTACACTCCTAAGTATAAGTTCTCTACTTTTAAGGATGCCCTCATATCCTTTTGTAATTTGTAGCAAACTTGAACATGCTCTTTAAATAATATAATCACTAAATACGTAATGCTCTACATTTGCTTAACTTTAATCAAAATCACCTCAAAGTATTTTGAATTACTAAAGTCTTTATTTAAAAGTGTCTTTTAAGTATTATTTAAATGTTAGGTAGTTTAAATAGCATTTAAAGCATCATTATTACATCTGTACCTGCACCTGCTTCTGCAGGTGTTTTCGTTCTATTAGCTATATATTTAAGTCCTAATGACTCAAGAATTAATCTAAGAACTTCCTTACCCTTCATTAAGTAACCTCTTAGACATTCAATAGGTATCTTAAGAGCTATATTTAGGACTTCCTGGGTAAGGTAGGGGGCTATAACCTTAACTCCTAAGCATTTACTAATTACTAGCTCCGGGTAGTACCCATGTAATGCATACTTAAATGTTAATCTACTTAACTCATCACTATTCTTATAAATCATGAATTCATACCCAACAAATATTTCATCACCTCCAGAACCTGTGTATACACATCTACATCCATCACTTAGCGCCTTTTCAAGTACTGAGTAGAATATTAAGTCATTCCTTAACTCTATAACATCATTAGTGATATTAACACACTCCTTGATAGAGTTAATTCTTTCCTTTATATACTCATTACTTATGGTTATGTAGCTTACATTAATACCAAGTACCTTCTCTAGATAATTTACGTATGGTAAGTCTCTAGGTATACCATTAACGTAGAATGCCGTATAAGCCCTTAACTCTAAACCTAGGTACTTAGCCAGGGCAGCTATTACTGCAGTATCTATACCTGCACTTAACGCTATACATTCACACCTAGTTTTAAGCAATACGTTAGTTAATGCCTTACGTAGTAAGTCTGCAAATACTACACACGGCATTCTATACCTAACATCGCTTAGATTCATTAAACCACCTTAGCAATGACATAATCACTGGACTCCATAATCTTCAATATGCATCATCAGTACCTAACTTCCTAAGTACATTAACGGTTTCATCTCTTCCCCTACCCAGCCTAACAGTAACTATGGGTATTTCAGT
>CAZQFL010000056.1:0-2097 GCA_964592745.1 uncultured Desulfurococcaceae archaeon | reverse complement strand
TGATATATGACTTCCCTAAACCCAATCCACACATTTTAAACATGGGTAAAAGTATTGAGACATTAACCGCTACGGGAATTCCCGTAATCACTCTTAAGCTAAGTAAGAGTAGGGAGAGGAATGAAACTATAAGGTTACTCAGTATGTTAGGTACTGACGAGATTGTAGCTGGTGATGTCTATATTGAAGACCACTTGAAGTACATGGAATCCATAGCTAAGGAAGTTGGAGCAAAACTTAAGGAACCACTATGGGGTAAGAACCCAGAGGAGTTAACCTATGAAATCTTCAGTAATGGTTTTGAGGTCCTAATCATAGGTACTGATAAGAAGTTGAAGGATTGGTTAGGTAAGGAATTAAGTATCGATAATCTAGAGTTATTCCTAAGTAATGTAAAGAGGTTAAGACTTGACCCACTCGGTGAGAATGGTGAATATCATACCTTGGTAATCAATAGCCCACTACATAGACAGAGAATTAGCTATGACGTGATAAAACTTGAATCTCTCAATGACTACCTAGTGGCTAGAGTGTTATAATGAGAAACAGTGAAACAGTACAGTAAAGTACTGAAATCTAGGTATGTTAACCAAGGAAATAGTGAGAGGTTCAAAGCGCCTTATCAGTAGATAGAGTGGTGAATGAAATAGAGCTAGAACATTAAATCCGTTAAATCAGATTTTTAAGTATAGAGGTCAACAAACTTGAAGAATAAATTAAAACATACATCGACTATTAAGGATGTTCTAAAGGAAGTTAAACCTGTAAAGATTAAGGTTGAGGAATTTTATGAATTTAGAAAGGAGTTAGTGAGAAATGCGGAATCATAATAACTTAGATGGGCAAGTATTTTCACCATCAATAATGATGTCTGAGGTTTTCTATCAATACCGTAATTCAAGACCCTAACTAATTACTATTTACGTAAATATTGACAGTAAAGATAGAGTATATGGTAGGTATTGATTAATGCTATTTAAATTTAATAATGGATAACATATGAGAGGTTATCGTTGAATGTATTGTAACCTATCCTTATGGTAGTACTTATCTTAGTGAGACGTATGGATTGTTAGTAATATAGAATCTAAGCATCATGGGTAAGTCTTTAGTTACTCCAATTCTGTGTGAGTATGCTATACGTGATCTCGGTACGTTAACGTAGTACTCTATCCATAACCCGTGGTGTGTCGTGTATAGTTCCTTACCGTGAAACCTCTTATCAATACTTAACGCCTTAGCTAACTTACCAGGACCGTTAGTTAGTCTCCTCACGTCAGTAACACCTCTATTCTTAGTCATTACCTCAACTCCCTCTATGGGTTGACAAGACCTTATTAGGATAGCACCTATGCCGCCTTCCTCATGAGCTACTACATTGAATAACCAGTTACCATGAACCATAAATATTAACGCCCTACCGACATCACCGGCCATAACCTTAGCTAACTCACCACCCCTCCTAGCTCTCGATGCTGGATCTTCAGGTCCGTAATATGCCTCAGTCTCTACGATCATACATGAGACTCTAACACCATCTAATAGACGTACAATTAACTTACCGAGTAAGTCTACAGCAACCATAGCTGTATCTCTAAGGTAAAACTCCTTACTCACTATAGATCCTTGAGACATACCAATACCAATTAATAATCTGCAGGTTATATAGTCCTTAAAGTGAGTAGCCTCATAGCGAATTCATGATAACGTGCTTTACTAGTATTAAACGTTGAATTTAGTATGTACATGGGGATCACATCGATTTACTAAGGTGTAGCACATGTCAAGTAAGGATAGAAAAAGTACTGTACGTATTAGGAGGTTGCGTGTAGTTATTGATGCTTCCCGTTGTGCTAGTTGTGGTTTCTGTAGTCAGGTCAATACTTGTCATTCACTTAGTGAGTGTGTGGGATGTCTTTCATGTTATTGGGCGTGTCCTTATGAGGCTAGATACGTAGTTGAGGAGGAGGTTGAAGTACCTCTTGTAAGAATTAGGGTTGATGGTGTTGAGTACCTAGTACCTAAGGGCTTAACTGTTGCTGAAGCACTCAAGTACGTAGGGTTTAGGTTTGGTAAGCCTGGATCTAGAGGTATCTC
>CAZQFL010000055.1:0-2103 GCA_964592745.1 uncultured Desulfurococcaceae archaeon | reverse complement strand
TCATTTAAAGCCTCATAGTATAGCGTCGCATCAGTAAACACGTAAAGTTCATCAGGAAGTATTAGAACCACGTTAAAGTGATTGGTAAGAGCAAGCTTATAAGCTATAGGGTCATCCTCAAACAGAATGAGAGCACTTAGATCTTCAACTTCCATAAGGTTCTTAAGGCGGTGTAAACGCTTCATTGTAGATGATTTTACTAAGTTAAAGTATGTTCCTAAACTCATTTCATCACCCCAGACTCCTTACATTAACCTTACAAGTTTAAATATTGACCTATTGCTGAGTCAAATTACTATGAGTTAATCAGTCTAACTAGTTTGTGCTTTTACTAATCCTCCTTCTGATTTCATCTATTAACTTCTCTACTCTCTTTATTGCCTCCTCTACATGCTTATCCGTACACCATCCCTCATAAAAACATGTGTGCATACCGTTAGCAGCCATCCATGCATCATATACCCACCCTCCGAGATCCTCCATTAACTTCTTTGAGTACTCCCATAACTCGCTATGACTAGCTAATCTCTTACCCTCCCTCCATTCTGCATAGGCTTTAACAGCTAGTGCTGCTGCACCCCAAACTTTCTCAGCTGCTTGCCTAACATAACCCTTCTCTAGTTTCTCCTTAGATTGTTTTAGTAAATTTTTTGAGGCTTCAATATACTCTAATACTCTATCTAAGGGATCTAGATCACGGAGAGTAAGCTCTAATATATACTCTTCAAGACTTAAGCCAACATTCCGTGCTTTCCCCTCAAGCTTTTTGACAGTACTACGAGAAAGTCTCAGAGTAATGATGACCTGGTCGTTCACCTTAAATAACACCCAAGATACTTATATGAATAATCCTAAATAGCATTGCCTTCATCAATACCTTAATGAATTATAGTAATTAAATGCTGTATTAGAATAAGTTACAACCATTGATTAGGAATATTAGCAATGATGTCACTATCAATATGTGATAGAGTTGAGCGGGGAATACGCTGTATTATTGAGAAAGAGAGCCTTGAATGCTTTGAAGTGGGCTGAGAGAGCATTTAATGAAGGAGACTATGATGTCGCTGTTCGTGAAGCTGAGTATGCTGTCCAACTATACATAAAATCCATAATATATCGTGTGCTAGGTGAGGAAGTACGAGGTCATAATATACGAGAACTCCTAGGCATACTAGCATCAAGCTTAATTGAGGAAGGCCTTAAAAGTGAAGCAGAAAACTTGATTGAGTACATCAGGAAACATAGGAGAGAGCTAGCTGAGTTATCTGAAGCACATACACGTGCTACATACGGCCTTATAGAGTACAATAAAGAGGGTGCAACGATACTACTCAGGATAGCTAGGAATGTCATCAACATGCTTAAGAACCTGGAGGTGAAGATTTTTGGAGAGAACATATAGGAGTAGGCTTTTACTACTTCGTGAATGGAGGAGTGTTGCGTATAGAATTGCGAGGATAGTAAAAAATCTCTATCCAGAAGCTGAGGTATACCTCATTGGTGGCGTGGCTGAGAATAGAATTACTGTGAATAGTGATATAGATATAGCCATAGTATTTAAAACAGAGTTAAATAGGAATGAAAGAGTAGATATTTTAACACGTATATGGGAGTTGATGGACAATGTCATACCTTTATACTATCCGATAGAGATACATATTTTAAGTATTAGTGAATTCGAGAAAGTAAGGAGTAAGAAAATAAAGCTAGTATAATGCGTGAAGTCGTTTATAACGGAAAGGCGGTGTAATTAATTATTACTCCACATAGCTTACTTCATCAAGTAGTGCACTTGTATATAGAGTTATTTTAGGTATAGTATCAACTGTTATGTATTCATTAGGTGCATGTGCTCTACCTCCATGACCCGGTGCTGTAGATATGAATGGTACTCCTAACTTTCTTGTGAAGAGATATGATGGTGCTGAACCGGGAATTATAGGTATTATGTATGGCCTTAGCTTAAGTCTTTCATAAGCCTTCTTAACCTTACTTACCTGCTCCGAGTCAGGGCTGACTTTACTCCACGTATAACTATCATGTATGTGAATTTCTATCAAGTCCTTAAGGTTAAGTCTTTCTATTAACTTATTTAAGCCC
>CAZQFL010000054.1:0-2122 GCA_964592745.1 uncultured Desulfurococcaceae archaeon | reverse complement strand
ACCTATACTTATAACATGTACTGGAGGCTCTAGAGCATCACCATATATCACTGGTTCCTTCGTTGTTGTAGCCTCGATAACTACTCTAGCATTACGTACAGCATCTACAGGGTCCTTAGCTACATACACGGTAAGTCCTAGATCTTCCACATAGTTTTTAAACTTATTTAAGGCATCCTTCCTAATATCGTATATCCTAACCTTTACGGGCTTGAAATACTCAATAATAAATCTTAGTTGATACCTTGCCTGATAACCCGTACCTATAATTGCTATATCACCATCAGTTCTAGGTGCCATATATTTAGCAGAAATAGCTGAAGCTGCTGCAGTTCTAAGCGCCGTTAGTACACTGCCTTCCATTACAGCTAGTGGTGAACCTCTTAACGGGTCAAGAAGCGCCACTATAGCTTGGATAGTAGGTAATCCTTTCTCAATATTAGATGGTATGACGTTTACAACCTTTACAGCAACACCATAGCCTGGTACGTAAGACTGCATAATACCCCACCAATTACCCTCAACCCACATAACAGTTCTGGGTGGGGTAACGGTCTTACCCCTAGAGAATAACATAAATACCTTAGCTAGCTCATCCACTAATACTCTAGGTTTTAATAATTCCTCAAGATCCCTACCTGAAAGGACGATTATTTCAGGCAAATGCATACCCCAAGTAGATATTAACTCCCTCGAGATTTAACACATGGTTAAGTCCTTTAAGTAGAGCAGACACCACTTTCGTTTGACCTTAAACTCTGTCGGTCAAGTAAGGTCTTACTTAAAGGGTCTAGTACAGCATGTCTCGGTATTAGCATAATTTAATTTTAAGGAGCATTCGTAGAGATTTATGAGTAGAATAATATAGTATTAAAGTCCATTAAGGCGACGTTATTAATAAACCTAAGGGTATTTACTTAAGCCTTTTATGCAGTACTAGGTATTCATCAATTACTCTACACTTATACTTCATCAAATACTTATGGTGGATTTCTTTAGTGACTAATAGCCTAATAT
Organism: uncultured Desulfurococcaceae archaeon; assembly: GCA_964592745.1. Taxonomy (GTDB): domain Archaea; phylum Thermoproteota; class Thermoprotei_A; order Sulfolobales; family NBVN01; genus CAZAMI01. Next base: position 1,105 of record CAZQFL010000054.1, on the reverse strand, counting down.
ACTTGAATTCCATATATTTAGCTATCTTCATAATTAACTCAATCACGTCTTCTAAATTATTTACGCTCTTTAACCATAGTGATACCTTAGCCCTACTTCTGTCACGCTATAAGCTCTCAATAATTATTGCAGCATTAAGGTTAGGTACTAACGATTCGAAGGATTTCATGATTTCTTCCTCTATAGCGTAATCCCACCTACTCTTAATCCATGCTGTAAACGAGGACTCTATCCTCGGTGATATAAATGCCCAGTCCCTAATCAAGTCATAGTTATTAGGAAATTCCTCGAGGCCTAAGTCACTAGGGTTTACCGCACTAATATATGGTGGTATACTCATCTCTACGTAAACAACTCTATAAGCTACATCACTAAAGCCGCATCTTTTGTAAAAGTCAATAGCTTCAGGGTTAGGTCAGATCGCGATAGTATCGCATCCTAGGTCTTTCAAGATCTTCATGGCTTCATAAACTAATTTACGACCAATATCTCTCCCTAAAATTGTTATGTACCTCAAGTACATCTATGAATCCACACTTACCTAATACCCTTCGCTCTCATCCTAAGTACAGCTCGAGCCCTCCAACAACCTTATCGTTAAGGATGGCAATGAGCGGGTATTGTCCTAATGTGAGTAAGTAGTTTATTTGTACAGAGCAAGTCTCGATACTCATCCATGGACTTCCATGATCAAATCTTTCGCTTACTTGGGTCTTCATACCTAGCCTGTACTCTTCCACCATTAACGTATTTGAACTACTCCTTAATGCTTGAACAATAAATCTCAGCAATATCCTTATCATCATCAAGAGATGCCTTCCTCACTATTAGCTTAGTCATCAACTATACCCTACCTAAAATATCAAGCTGCACATTACTAAAATATTGTTAAGGTATGTGAGGAAGTAATGAGGAAAATAAAATTCATGATACGCTTTAGCTTGTTAGTAATGCTCTAATTTTAGTATGCGTGAAAGGTCTTAGGGTAGGTGTTGGTGGACTTTCAAAGTTTACTGCTATGTATGGGGCTTATAGCCTTAGCAGAACTAGGTGATAAGACTATGGTTACTACCATAGCTTTAACATTAAGGTATGGAGCTCTAAA
>CAZQFL010000053.1:0-2218 GCA_964592745.1 uncultured Desulfurococcaceae archaeon | reverse complement strand
GGAAGGTTTTTCGGATTTTGACCTATTGCTAATGTTAAAGCGTACATACCTATGTTAGATAATGGGTATCCAGAAGCATTAGCTAGTACCATAACTCCAATACCATCCTGGGGTATGTATCCCATGTAAGCCGTATGAACTAATATCGAACCGCTATGCCCGATAAGCTTCCTACCCAAGAAGTTCGGGTAAATAACTAAACCATACCCATAAGATTCCCCACCAAAGACCTCATAAGGTAATTTAATGTATGGTTTCTCCATTAACTCAATGCTATCCTTAGATATCAGCTCTACATCACCTAACCTACCTCTCCCTAAATACATAGCTATGTATCTTGACATGTCAAGGACATTACTTAGCAACCCACCATCTGAGGTAATGCCATAGGGAAAAACGCTAGATATATGCTTACCATCTCTATCAATAATGTAGGGCGTAGCAACGTCGGGATCTCTATCAACTTCCTCCTTACTGAAGTAGGACCTACTCATCCCTAATGGCTTTAATATTCTTTCCTTAACGAACTTAGTATATTCCATTCCTGATACCTTAGATATTATTATTCCTAGCAGTACATAGCCTTCATTAAGATAGAAAAATCTCTCACCAGGCTTGCTAACAGCCCATTCCTCTGCATCCCTCATGAAAGAGACTACATCCTCAGGTGATGCTAGAGGTAACCAGACCTTATCCAAACCTAAAACACCTCTAAGAAATGCTTCAGCATAAGCTAGAGCAGGTATACCTGTGGTATGTGTCAATAAATTGTGAATTGTTATCGTACCTCCCTTGGGTCTAAGCTTCAAGTTGACGTACTTCTCAATCGGGTCATCAAGTCCTATAGCACCCTTCTCAACAAGCATCATTATAGATAGAGCAGTAAACGACTTAGTTACAGAACCTATTCCGTAGACCGTATTAGGTGTTGCTGGCAACCCGCACTTAATGTCCCTAAAACCAAAACCTCTCGAGTAAACTACTTCACCATCACTTTTAACTAAAGATATGCTCAGTCCAGGTATCTTAGACTTAGACATCTTATCAATAATAAATGACTCAAGTCTCGCTACATCAGAATCACTAAGCTTAACCAAGGACCACCCCCAATAGTATGTATGCGTAATAATAAAATACTGCTTCTAATGTTTACTCATGGATAAGGTTATTAAGCTAGAGTCGTAGGTTATGAAGGATATTGAAGATACTCATAGTGAGTGAATAGATTTTATAGCGTTATTTTGAGGTATTTCATATAGTGAGGTGGAGGCTGTGGGGACGTTTTACGTCACGACACCAATATATTACCCCAACGCACCACCCCACCTAGGTCACGCCTATACCACAGTGTATGCTGACATATTGGCTAGATATCACAGGTTAGTAGGTGATGATACCTTCTTCCTTACGGGTACTGATGAACACGGTCTTAAATTACAGAGAACCGCTGAGAAGAAAGGGATTCATCCTAAAGAATTCGTCGATGGTATGGCTGACGTATATAGGAAGTATTGGGAGATGCTAAACATCAGTTACGACTTCTTCATACGTACTACAGATCCGAAACATGAGAATGTAGTTAAGGAAGCTATAAGGAGGTTATATAGTAAGGGTTACATATATAAGGCTAAATATAGCGGTTGGTATTGTGTTGATTGTGAGAAGTTCTATAGTGAGGGTGAGTATGAAGTAGTTAATGGAAAGCCTTACTGTCCAATACATGGTAAGCCACTAGAGTATTTAGAGGAGGAGACATACTACTTCAAGTTAAGTGAGTTTAAGGAGTACCTTAAGGAGGTGCTATCTAAGAAGAACATAGTATATCCTGAGAATTATGCTCATGAAGTACTAAGTAAGTTAGAAACTGTGGGACTACGTGATGTAAGTATTGCTAGACCTAAGAGTAGGGTTTGGTGGGCTATAGAAATACCTTGGGATCCCAATTACACGGTTTACGTATGGTTTGATGCATTACTTAACTACTTAACAGGTATTGAGTACTTAAAGAATGAAGAGAAGTTTAGTAAGTATTGGTCTGAAGTACATCACATTATAGGTAAAGACATACTATGGTTCCACACAGTAATATGGTTCTCAATACTTAAGGCACTAGACCTATCACCACCTAAGAAACTAATCGTCCACGCATTCGTCATTAATAAGGGCGTTAAGATGGGTAAGAGTGCTGGTAACGTAATAGCTATTGAGGACCTCATAA
>CAZQFL010000052.1:0-2303 GCA_964592745.1 uncultured Desulfurococcaceae archaeon | reverse complement strand
TACTCACTTGGTGATACTACCCTTCCTCTAAGCATGAATGGATACCTAGACCTGGTATAGTATTCTGAAAACCAACCTATAATGTCAACCAACTCCTCAAACTCATCCCTCCACTCATCCTCAAATATTCTTACAAGTATTGATGCAAGTCTAGGTTCGTGATTATATACATACTCCCTCTTAGATTCTATTAACGCCTTAACCGCCTTCTCAACACACTGTTGTGAGTGAAATACTGCCTCAGGATAGTCTCCTTCACTTAATGCTCTACACGCACGTTTCAAGTCCTTTTTGCCTCACTATAGTACTCCCCTGCGAACTCCTCATAAAACGTCATCTATACTCCCCAAATCTTTTCCTCAAGAATGGGTAAGGTAAGGGATTAAGTACTTTTATTGAAATATTCGTCTCTAACCAAAATACCCTCTACGCTACCTATGGAGTGGGTGTTAGTATTCAATGCGTTAATTCTGGTATTGGCGGTAGTTGCGGATTACATTAATGGTTATGCTATCTCTTACTTAGCTCCATACTTAAATAGTTTGTGCGGTTATTCTTCCATGGTGACTGCCCTGATTCTGAATTTAATTGGTGGCACCCCCATAGTTAAGCTCTCTAGGATTGTAGGTAGGGACCATGCTGATGTCTATGTTAAGCTTGAATTCCTCAACCCTACGGGTAGTCATAAGGATAGGATTGCTTACTACATGATTAAGGATGCCCTAGATAGAGGGTTAGTTAAGGAGAGTGGCTGTGTTGTTGAGGCATCTAGTGGTAATACAGCTATGGCTGTTGCCTGGGTTGCTTCACTACTTGGCTTAAAAGCTATCCTAGTAGTTAATGAGGATGCATCACCTGTTAAGGTAGCTGCTATGGAGGCTCTAGGTGCTAAGGTGATCCTCAGTAGACCTGAGGAGAAGAGGAATATTGCTGAACGTATAGCTAAGGAGGAGGGCTGCATATTCCTTAATCAATCAGGTAGTGAAGCTAATGTTAGGGCTCACTACGAGACTACAGGCCCTGAGATCCTTAAGGCTCTAGGTGATGTCAACGCATTCGTTATGGGTATGGGTACTGGTGGTACCGTATGTGGTGTCGGTAGGTATTTGAAGGAGAGAGTAGGCAGTAAGGTACTCATTGTAGGTGTAGTACCTAAGGGCTCAGTCATAGCGTCACCCGAAGCTAGTAGTAGGGACGTTATCGATGGTCTATCATCATATAGTGTACCAGACATAGTTAAGAGGTATAGAGATGTGATAGACAGAATTGTTGAGGTCAGTTATGATGAGGCATTGAAGACTCTAGCTAAGGTGGTAAGGTTTGAAGGAATCTTGGGAGGGCCGTCAACAGGTGCTAACATCTATGTAGCGTTAAGAGTAGCTAGGGAGTTAGGTAAGGGTAAGATTGTAGTAACTATAGCACCAGACACTATATTCAAATATCCCGAAGTACTTAAGGAGATTAAGTGCTTCACTCAATAATCTAGTTTAAAGCTACGAATCTAATTGCAGCATTACTGTGTAGAAAACTAATTTACGCTACAGCTGATCTCTTAATACTTATAACTTTTATAGTAATTTGAGGTTAGGTATGCTTAATGCTTGATGAGTCTGAATACTTGAGATGGTTAGCATCAGCCAAGAGGACCTTAGAGTCAGCTCAGGGTGACCTGAGCAGAGGTGACTATAATTGGGCTTGCTTTAAGGCTCAGCAAGCAGCTGAAATGGCTGTCAAGGCGTTATTACACGGATTAGGACTACCAGCATATGGTCACAGTGTTTCGAGGTTGTTGATTAACTTAGGGTCTAAGGGGCTTCAGGTATCTAACGATATCATCAATCTTGCTAAAAGTCTAGATAAGTACTACATCCCTACTAGATACCCTAATGCTTGGGTTGAGGGTACGCCCTATGACTACTATACTGTAGAGGATGCTGAGAGCGCTATAAGGTGTGCTAAGAGCATTATTGAGTGGGTTGAGGAGGTTTGGAGATACTTAAGGAGAGGAGAGCGTTAAGGGAGAAGGTGGTAGGGGGGGCTAAGAGGTGGGCTAGTAACTTACCATTCAAGTCATCAGTAATCCTGATAGGGTCCTACGCTAGAGGGGACTTTAATCTATGGAGTGATGTAGACATAGTACTCATAGCTGAACTCCAAGGAAACCCCCTAGAAAGACTTAAATCCATAGATTACCCACCAGGATACGAAGTAATCCCCCTAACACCAAAAGAATTCCTCACACTACTTAGAAAGAGAAACCTTATAGCTGTGGAGGCAGTAAGTAATGGGATAATCCTTAGAGA
>CAZQFL010000051.1:0-2611 GCA_964592745.1 uncultured Desulfurococcaceae archaeon | reverse complement strand
CTATGGGTGTTGAACCGGAAACATTAAGTAACATATCTAATGACTTGAGAGAACTAACTGAGATATCTAGGAGGATAAGGACTAAATATGACTTTAACCTAAACTTAAACATGTTAAGCCCTACTGCCTTCGTGATGGAGTCAAGCCTTAAATTAAATATTAATGGTGATGTTGAGGATTACTTAAGGTCTTTAACTAAGTATTTCGTTAGGTCTTTAGAAACATTGTTACTAATGGGTAGAAAAACAGCTATGGGGCCCTTAGAAACACCTTATAGCGGTGTTAGTTACGAGGATTTCAAGACTATTGAGGAGATGTATGAATACCTAAAGCCTTGGCTATCGATCACGTTATTACCGAGTAACTCATCATCAAATATAACACTAACTATTAAAGATAACGAATTAAAACTTGAAGTAAATATAAGGAATATAAGGTTAGGGCATCTTAAATTAAGAGGCGAGGAGGCTACTAGAGAGGTAGCTAAATTACTCTTATCAGCTATTAAAGGCTTAAGAGAGTTCGGCATACCCATAGAATATGATTGTAACATACCTAACGTTGAAGCAGATCCTAAGATAGCAGAGAACGTTAAGCTAGTAATGGGCACACTGAATCTTAAACCCTATACTGAGGTAACTACTACAATCACACCACCGTCACCACCTACTGTAACGGTAACTTATACTATGACTACTACTAAGGTATTAACTAAGACAGTAACCACGACAGTCCATAAAACAGAAACATTAACAACTACATCAGTAAAGTACCTAACAACTACTATGTATAAAGTTGAGAAGGTCTTAAGTACGGACATAGTGGCAGTGATTGCTGCAGCTGTAGTGATTGCTGGATTAATTGTGGCACTAGCGATAAGGAAGTCAAAATAAGGTATTTTTCACTTTAATCTGTAGTCCTACGTACGTTTTATCTAATAAAGTAAAGTTTAGAATTTAGGATATACTTCAACGTTTTAAGCCGATTTATAAATCTAAATTATTATGGTGGAGATGTATGGGGGTTAAATTAAGCTTTAAGGAAGCTGTACTTGCAGCTGTAGCTAATGGTGTAGATACAGTAGAGGAATTATCAAGAGTATTCATGGTTCGTGAGGAATTCATTAAGAGAATAATTGATGAGTTAAAGGCTGAAGGACTTGTAAAGGAAGTTGAGAGAGGTTTCTGGATCTTCAGAAAGAAAACCTTAAAGTTAACTAGTGAGGGCTTCAAGATGGCTGAACAAGCTATGGTAAAACTTAGGGAATTAGCAAACGAGGTTAAAGCTAAAATGGAAGGAGAAGTAAGTCATGAGGAACTAAGGAGGATATTAGAGCCGTATATGCCAGTAATACCCTTACTTGTTTACCTAAATCTGTTGGACTTATTACTTCTCAATATGTTATTCACGATGCCCCTAGTAACGTGGTGGGATACGGATTTCATAGATAGTGATGAGACATATCTCGAGTGATTTGAGACCTGACATGAAATATGCTGACACAAACAAAATGATTTTAATTTAATGTGTGTCTAGTTAATTCTATTAATTCCCTAAGTAGAATTTTACATGAAATGGTCAGGCTAGCTGACCCTGCGCTATGTCTAAAATGTAGAGGTAGAAGGTTTTGCGGTTTAACATACTGTCCATTACTCGTTAGAGCCAGAGTAACTTTAACTATGAGTAAGGTAGTCTCTAGACCTTACCTTGATGGTTCATCACCACCATCAGTTTTTATTGGATGGGTTAATTATCCTAAGGTTATCGCCGCCATAGCATCTCCACCAATTAAGGGTGACACCTCCCATTACGATAAACCTGAAGATTGGATCAAAGGTAATTTAAGAATTGATGAATTACTTACGTTGAGATTAACGTTAGTGAGAGGTGGTAATGAAGTAATTATTAACAATTTAAATAATAAATTCATTGAGGTTCTTCAAGAGGTTGCTCTCTCCGAAAGACCTGTAGATGTAGAGTTAATACTTAGAAAACCTCCTAAGCCTAGGATAGAATTTGATGAGATCATCCCTCCAATAGGTCCCTTAGCGCCATTAGATAATGTTAGACTCGGTAGTAACCCCTATTTTGGTAGGTATGTTGATAAGGTATTCTATGATGCTGATATGAATGCTCGAGAGGCTGTTATATACCTTTATAGATCAGGCATTGAGGTTTCAAGAATTACAAGAATATTTAGTGTTGGTGGTGTTGGCATTAGTAGGTATAGGAAGTTAGTACCTACTAGGTGGTCAATAACTGCAGTAGATAAGATATTATCTGATGAATTAATAACTAGAATTAAGGATTATCCGCCGATTGATAAGATCTTATTCTTCACTTACAGAATGCATGATAACCTCTTCATGGCTATACTAATACCCTCAAATACCTGGTGGTTTGAGTGGATGGAGGCTTGGTTTCCTGGATCAACTTGGAATAGGTTTAGCTCTGAAGTGGTCATTGAGGGTGACTGTGAGGGACCTCAAGGAAGAACTACTTACCCTGATATAGGTGGTTGTTACTATGCGTCAAGACTTGCTGTAGCAGAGTACCTATATAGAATTAAACGTAAAGCCATAGCTGTACTACTAAGGGAGATCTATGAAGG
>CAZQFL010000050.1:0-2746 GCA_964592745.1 uncultured Desulfurococcaceae archaeon | reverse complement strand
ACTTAATCTATCCTGTTGACCGTGATCTAAGCATAGCTTATGAATTAATTAGGAGTGGGTTGAGTGACTTATTTGACGCGATACTCTACGCAACCTCTAAGAGGACAGGTATTAAAGCTATAACAACTGATGAGGCATTAGTGGATTTCCTAAGAGCAAGAGGCTTTAGTGTGGATAACTTAATCCTAATCACTCAATGAATTTGAGGTTGTGAACCCATTACTTCGTGAGCATTCCTAGAAAACTACTAGATGCTACAAGCAACACTAGTAGTTTCCGCAATGCACTACCTAGCTGGCTTAAGGATATTTATAAGTTTTCCTACGTGGTGAGGCTTATATATTTCCTCCAATATATAGATACACGACACTTACTCGAGGGCTAGACTACATGACGTATTTAGCCCTCATGGTTAGTAACTGTAGTGTTGATGCCCACCTAGAGGGTGAGGTACTTAATTTTCTGTCCGAGACCCTACTCCCTAAGGTTATTACTCGTTCAGTTATTGAGAGGTATTTACGTAAGGCATTCATGAATAGGTCTTGGTTCACACTCAATAGGTTTCAGAGGGCCCTCCTCCGTGTAGCTCCCAGGGTCGTAAGTACTGTTAAGTCACCCACACTCATTAATGTGTTAAAGAGAATATTCGTAAGGATTGAGTTAGGTAGTCTTAGGGGGAGGGCCCTCTACTACGGATTCCTCCTCGCCCAAAGAATGGGCGAGCTCCTCACCTCACTCACTAAGAAGTTAACCTACATCATGCTCCTAGGTATTAACTACCTCAACAACCCACCACTCTATAGAGTACTAGGCTAGAGATAAAACAGGCAAGAGACCATATACTACATTGATTAATAAAAACAAGACGAGAAGTCCATAAATCATTATTGAGGCTTACGAAGGTAGGGTAGGGAACTCATTTAAGGACTCCTAAGAACAAGTAATTGTTAGAGCAATGAGTAAGATCACATTAACCAATAAGATAGTTAGGGTAAGCATTAGCAACTTACTAAGCCTAAGAAACGTAGAGATAGAGTTAAATAAATTAAACGTATTTGTAGGGCCTAATGCTAGTGGTAAGAGCAATATCGTGAGAGCACTCCAACTGATAGTCAATACGGTTAGGAATGGTGTACCCTCACTATCAGGCTACAAAGAGTTCAAGGACATCGCTTATGGGTTCGACGAGACATCAGAGATTAATTTAAAGATTGAGTTAAGCGTAGAGAACCGTACAGTAATCTACAGTCTCACACTAGTAGCTGATAACTACTTAGAGGAAGCATGGATAGACAATAAAGAGGCATTACTAAGTAATGGAAAGAGTGGGATGATGAGAGTCCTTACACGTCATGGAGATCTAAAAGACTATCGCAAATCTGGAGGAATATTATCTTCAAATCTCTACAAGGGTGTTTATAGGAGTGTATTAGCTAGCTTACCTCATGATGCTGCTAAGGAATTACATTTACTCGCTTATACACTTCGTAATATCTCTATTCACTCATTCACTCCTGAGAGGTTAAGGCTTAGGTCAGGAGTAAGTGCTAGACCAACTCTAGGATATTATGGTGATAACTTAGCTCGTGTATTACTTCACCTGTACCTTGAGAATAGGAAGGCATTCAGTAGTATCGAGAATGTAATTAAGAGTCTCATACCTGAAGTTGAGGAAATCATACCGCATATTGAGGGTTCGGATGTCGAGATATGGATGAGGGTTAAGAGTTTGATTGAGCCTCTTAAATCATTCAATATATCTGATGGAACTCTCAGAATTCTTGCTTATGTAACTACGTTATATTCCGGTACTAGCTTAGCCGTCTTTGAGGAGCCTGAGAACTGCATTCATCCACATCTTTTAGAAACCATAGTTGATCTTGCGCGTAAGGCTCCATGTCAAGTAATAATGACTACACATTCACCATATCTACTGGATCATGTAAGTATTGATGAGGTATTCGTGGTTGAGAAACCAGGTACTGAAACTATGGTGAAGAAATTATCCAGTATTGAGGAGGCTAAGGCTGTAAGGAAGATTCTAGAGGAGGGAGGTACCTTAGGTGAGGCATGGTATTCAGGCATTATGGGTGGTGTCCCAGAGAGTATTAAGTAATTTAGAAATGCATTGACGTGTCTCATAGTAGTTGAGGGAGTAACTGATAAATCTGTAATTCAGGAAATAGCGAGAATGATCGGTATTAAGGTTAAGGTCTTAGTTGCCCGAGGTAATAGACCTAGAAAGATAGCACAACTAATTAATGCCGAACCACGTGAGAGATACTCTAAAGCAATCATATTAAAGGATCAACATAGACTTAGCGAAAGTAAAGTGAATGAACTGCTAAGTAGAGCTATTAGGGAGGTAAAGCATCCGAAGAAGTATCCAGTTATGGTTAAAAAGGCCATCGAATCTTGGATACTAGCTGGCATGGGGATACGTAATGCTGAAGATATAGATGATCCTGTAACTTACTTGGATAACATCATGGTAAGTCAGGGTAAGAGATACATCAAGTCGGAAGGATTAGTAAAGGATATATTGAGAAAGAATTTCAAGTTAGAACAAGCAATACGCAATTCCCAAACACTTAAGCGCTTCATTGATGTGTTAAGAGATCCCTGAGTAAGTTTTAGTAACTTATAGACATTATGAATAAGAAGGGTATTAGTTTTAGTGATGTGACCGTTGTTATTCCTACTCTTAATGAGGCTGAAGCTATTGGTAGGGTTATTGATGAGGTGT
>CAZQFL010000049.1:0-4108 GCA_964592745.1 uncultured Desulfurococcaceae archaeon | reverse complement strand
GGTTAACACTCATAACAGCAACACAGGGAGTAACACACATACCACCAGACATACTAAGAAACACGGCAACGAAGGTTATAGGTACACTAACACACCCGCCAGACCTGAACTATATTCAGGAAGCAACGGGCATAGACCCACAACACCCAAGAACACTAAGCAGAGGGGAAGCAATAGTAACGATGAAACCCACAAAAACACCACCAAAAATAAGCGAGGTAATCATCAAAGCAAAAATAACTTAGAGGATACTAAGTAGGCAAGGAAACTAGGTAGGCAACTTAAACCCTTAGGCACGGCTACTGATCTACAGACATACTCACCTCACTTAACCTAAGTATTCTCACTTAGACTTTATGCTAAGAATAAGGCGTGAATTAATCATTAAATGGATTATTTTAAGGTAAAGGATTAAGCTAGGTGGTCTAATTCGATACGTATCTATTGTCTTCCTTTACTCTTAAGCTGGCTCTCTAATGAGTTCATTAGGTTAAGTATCTTATTTAGGTCTTTAACGTCTTTTACTGGCATTATTAGTATGGTTCTTCCCTTCCTTAATATGATTTCCATAAGGCCCCACTAGATATATAGGGTTTATATAATGTTTTTCAATTATTTTAGGTAGGTGTGCTTAATTTTGTCATTATGTGGGTACGTTAAGAAACCCCCAATACTTGATTACTGGGTTAAGAATATTGAGAAGTTGATTAGCGAGGCAGACTTCTGGACCTCTGCAGGCTCTATAGAGCACTGGCTCAACTCCATAGACTACGCATTCAAGAATGGCGGATACACTATATGGGGGCAGCGATTAGGCATTGATTCACTCAAAGAATTCTTCGAAATAGAGTTAAGGGGGCGGAGAGGGAGGACGGGGGTTCAAAGACCTTTCATAGTTAATTACGTGGAGTCTAAGCCCTTAATAAATATCTTCTACGTGAGGGGCAAGGGTGTTATAGGTGCGGGACTAGTCTCACATATAGTGATAGACGTACATAACCTATTCTGGGATGAGGAACTTAAAGAAGGGAGAGTCATATATCCCTTAAGATGGGTTATGAAGGTAATATGGCTTCATAAAAGCGTTAGGGAAAACCCTACAGACCCAAGAAAGTGGGAAGGTGACCACATAGACCTATTCTTCAGAAGCGGTCTTCAACATGTAGTTAAACCCGAGGACGTAGAAAAGATACGTAAATTCTTGCTTAGTAAGAAGGATGAGATACAGGTAACGCTTAACACGTTTTCTAAGGAGGTATACGTATTGAGGAAGCCAGTTATTGAGGAAATGCCGTCCATGCCTAATATCCATGAAATAATTAAGAAAGTAACGGAAGAACTTGTTATCGATGAAGAAGTAATCCTTCTATTCATTACCTCATTATTAGCTGGAAGAAATGTGATGCTGGCTGGTAAGCCAGGGACGGGTAAGACAATGCTGGCTAAAATGGTGAGTGAGCTATTAGGGTTTAAGCCGTTAATTGCGGTAGCTAATGCTCACTGGTCCAGGTATGATGTAATAGGCGGGATGGTTTTAAAGGGAGGGAAGCCAGCGTGGAAATCTGGATGGCTCATCATAGCACTTACTGAACACCTAAGGAGCAAGCATGGTGGAGGGCGATGGAGAGGCGCTTACTTAATAATAGATGAGGTAAATAGAGCTGACGTCGATAAGGCCTTTGGTGAGTTCTTCACCATATTCGCTGGCATAGACCCATCAGAATGGATAATCCCTGAATCACTAATTAAGGAAATCAGAAGTTATGACGAGAGAGATAGCTACGGACTAGACTTCCTAGAGCTTGCTGATAAATATCTTGAACACATCGACGGTGTGGGATATAGAGTACCAGACGACTTTAGAGTTATATGTACATTAAATTACGTCGATATAAGGAACTTATTCATACTGGGTGAGGCATTTACAAGGCGTTTCGCTAGGATACTAGTTAATTACCCAAGCGATGAAGACAAAGAACTTAATGTTCTGTTCTCTAAAGCAGAAAAGGAAGGTTTCAGAAAAGAAATAGTGCAGAGTTTTAAGGAAGACATCAAGGAAAAGTTAAAGAAGTTAATTAATGAGCTAAGAAAAATAGAAAGACTTCCTTTTGGTCCTGCCAATGTCTACAGCTTAATTAGGATAGCACTAACGTACAAAACTCTTAATCCTGATAAAGATAACATAAGCATTCTAAAGAAGAGCTTAGAAACCTCGATAAGCCTATCAACATTATGGGATGAGGAACTAAAGAAGGGTGTGGAAAGGGTAATTAATAATGTTTTAGGGTCCGCCTAATGAGTTCGTTGCCACCATTAAAATACGTAAGGCACATGTATAAGGTAGTTTCAAACTTATATGTATTCCACTCTAATCCCTTAGAACTCTTAAAGAGTGACTACGCGACCTATACATTTAAACTAAATAAGTTAGCTCAAGCAATAGTCGCGGTAGCTCGCCTTAAGGCATATGTAAAAGAATTAAATGAAATAATTAGACAGGCAGAAAGGGACTTATTAACAACTAGAACTATCACATATCATGAATCGTGGGATATAAAAGGTGTAATTTCATGGCCCTTAACAATAATTAACTTAATGAGAAATAACCCCCCTATTCAGCTAATACTTAAATCAACCATATATTCACCGGAAAATATATTGCTTAAGCTCGTTACGGAAGAAATAACTGCTTATTTAAGTAGCTTACATAAAATCATCAAATCAGAATATGAAGGCCTAAAAGCAAGTTTAGGGATAGTCAGAGGACTCAATGACCTCCTATACGGTTATTACCTAATTAATAAAGAAATAAAGAGAGCTAAAAACATGCTCAAAGAAGAGCTATCTAGGTCATTTCTATCACTTATACCTTCATCAAGAATTGAATCAAGGCTTGCGGAAATAAAAAGACTAGTACAACTAATTAAATTACAACCTTGGAGGCCATATTGGGTAAATAAGTTACTTTATTTAGCATCCAATATAATTGACTTTAATAACATTTTCAGTAAATTCTGTGAATTATTTAAGCATATGAAATATTCTGGGGTGCAGGACGTTAAGCATGGATTAAGATACCTTATATGGAGGCTTTACGAACTCTATATATTGTACGTCCTAATTGACACTATAAGAAGGCTTATACCCTATGTGAAAATCAAGGGTGCTGGAAGAGAGTTTAACATACTATATAGTAGTCAAGTAATAACTATTCTTTTCAATACCTCACCCAGAATTAAGGGACTGAAGAGTAAAATCGGTGATGGATTAGGTAAAGGACTTATGAGGAATGAAATCCCGAAAGAATTACTTAAAAAGAGTTCTGGAAGACCTGATTTATCAATGATAGAAGGTAATTCCTTAACCATAGCTGAGATTAAGTTCACAAATAGCCCTAGTTACCTAACACAAGCCAGATTTAAGATCTTAGCATACATATATGAATATAATGCAGAGAAAGGCTTCCTTATATACCCGGGCTTAACTCCTAAAGAGCCTGTGGGGGTTGATGAGGAGATTATAGAGACGTGGGAGCTTCTTAGGCAAGCAGAAGATAGGGATGGCATGGAAATAAAGTTAAACAATGGCTCAAAATTATACTTAATACCCATAAAACCATTAAGAAAATATTATGAAAGTAATGTTATGAAGTTTAAAAGAGCCCTTCTGAGTTAGTAAAAATACATGTGTTATTAATATAAACCCCTTAATAAAGAACTATAGTGCTAAAGTAAGGAGTTAAGCTGTCTTTAGATCACTATGAGATCACCTCATGCTTCGATACTAGGCATAGTCTATTAATGAGGCGGTTGCCTTACCTTACACATTTAATCAATTGATTTCTCCACTTCACTTTAAAATTCCATTCATATCCGCATTTAAGCATACAGTATTGCCAACTTTAATATAAATAGCTTAGTAGAATAAGAAGACAAATTTAAACTAAGTTGTAAGGATCATTATAAAGCATTATTAATAACTACGTGCCCTATAGCCGTGAACATCCTATCTATTTATGTTGGGCGAAGTGTTTGTTGATGAGCGGTAATTCAGAGTATCATGAGTTCTAGTGGTTTTAGTTTGCCTGTTATGGGGTCTACTTGGAGTC
>CAZQFL010000048.1:0-4131 GCA_964592745.1 uncultured Desulfurococcaceae archaeon | reverse complement strand
TACCTTCTCTAAGCTCTCCTAATATGGGATAATGCCTTAATGAATTATGGGGATCATTGAATACTATTATATATTCCTCGCCTAGGTATTTCAATATGTCTAATGTATCAACATTGAATTCATTCATGAACTCAATTACCTCCTTGCATAGTGGTAGGTCATCACTTAGTACTAAATCTAATCTTAACCTTCTTAAAACCTTAGTTAATGAATATAACCCATCACTTATGTCCGTAGCTGCTGTTACTTGATCACAAACTTCTAGAAAGTTTAGTGGTGGTTCAGGCTTATAGGGTAATCTTAAGAATTTTTCAGCCTTACTTAAGTCTATGTTTTTATAGTATATTAATGCCTCAATCGATGATAAACCTAAGCAGTTACTGATTCTAACTAAATCGCCATTCCTAAAGATATTAGGTATTGGCTTCTTAGCTATACCTATGCCTGATACATCCATCCATACATAATCCTTAACATTTGAAGTATTTATGTCACCTCCCAAGAATTTCGCATCTACCTTAATGATTAACTCCTTAACACCTTTAATGATTTCTAAGACCTCAGTAATTGTGAAGTCCTTAGGAACGCCTATCGATACGCTTAACCCAAGAGGCTTACCCCCTTTACTAATTATATCAGAAATAGTGCCTAAGGCTACTCTGTAACTAAAGTCGCTCCAACTCATCCATGGATACTTAGAGCTTTTTGAGCAAGTACCATCAATCTTCACAATAACCCATGAGTCACTAACCCTTATAGCTACGGCATCATCATAAGCGGGTAAAGGCTTATCAGGGTATACATTCCTGATTAAGTCAAGAATGGCTTCAATTACCTTAACCTCACCTACATCAGATAGTTTCATCTTACCAACACCATAGATGTGTAAAAACGTTAGTTCTCATTAATGCTCGGTGTTATTAATTAATGGTATATTAGTATATTCTCTAAGAGTAATGCGTAGACTTTAGCTATTTTAGTGAATTCATCTATTGATATATACTCATCCGCTTGATGCGCTACATGCATGGGGCCTGGTCCGTAAGTTACCGTATCAATACCTACCTCAGTATAATACCTCATGTCGAGACCCCCAAGACATACTGTCGTTCTCGGCTTAGACCCTAATACCTTCTCAGCACTTCTTAGTAATGCTCTTACCAATGGACTTTCAGGACTAGTCATGGCTGGTGGTAGTTTACCTGTAACCTTTAATTCAACCTTAACCTCAGGTGGTAATTCCTTCTTAATTTCATTAATGAAGTTCCTAACCTCTTCTTCAACCTCGTCAGGCGATTCTTCGACTATTAACCTCCTGTCAACCGAGAATGCGTAATAACCTGGTACGATGTTAGTCTTAGCACCGCCCTTCACTTCACCGCCTATAGTTATTGTCGGTTTAGCACCTCTAGGGTCATCATAAGTATACTTACTTGACTTTCTCTCAATAATGTCCTTATAGTCCTTCATGAACTTCTCAGCTACCTTAACCATGTACTCAAAGGCATTAATACCAAGCCATGGTGTTGAGCCATGGGCCTGCTTACCATAGACTTCGACGAAGAACCATAACGCACCCCTATGTCCTATCCATACTATTTCAGATCCGCTAGGTTCGCTTATAATTACGTAGCTAGGTTTAGATAAACCCTCACGTACTAAGTATCCAGTACCTGTTTCACCACCTATCTCTTCATCAGGTACTAGAGCGATCTCTATAGCTCCGTTAAATTCCTTATAAGCCTCCTTAAACGCTTTAATAGCTACTATTGCAGCTACAATACCTCCCTTCATATCAACAGAGCCTCTACCATACAATTTACCATTCTCTACTACGGGTTTGAATGGGTCCTTACTCCAACCACTTCCCTCAGGAACCACGTCATAATGTCCATTGAACTGAATTACAGGACTGCCAGTACCTAATTTTGCTAGTAGTATGTACCTAGGGTACTCTGCATAGTCGGGGTAATACCTAGATACTACATCCTTAGGTACTTCATGAATTTCTACACTCATACCTATTTCCTTGAGAACCTTAGATGCGGCCTCAACGAACTTCTTATAGTTCTTGCCTGGCGGATTAACCGTTGGTATCTCAATGAATTTCTTCAGAACATTAATACCCCACTCAATCTCACGATCTACGATGTCTAAAATTGAACTCATGCTGTCACCCAAACACTAAACGTAGAATATGAAAATAAACTCATATACATAATGTTTAAAGTAAAAATGTATTTGAGGTCTCAATTTAGCTTTAAGTATTACATCTACTCCTTATGTAGTTCCCTACCTTCACCAACTACTAATATTGGGTATGATTCTAGATTGAACGGATCTCCATTCCATACTATGAAGCTGGCCCACTTACCTGGTTCTAGAGTTCCTAAGATGTCATCAATACCCAGTATTCTTGCATTATTATATGTTATTAATGATATGCATTCAGCCTTACTCATACCGAATCTTCTGAAGAACCTTAACTGTAGGAATAGATTTCTCTGAAGGACTACTGGATGATCGCTCATGAGGCCGAAGAGTGGTCTTACCTCAACTAAGTACTTTATATTTCTCCAGTACTCATGCTTTAATTCAGTCTTGTATGCGAAGGCATCTACAGGACCATAGATTATCGGTATGTTCTCCTTTTTGATCTTCTCGAATGCCTCCTTAGTATGTACGTCGCATGCATGCTCTATCGTGGTTCTAAGCTTGAATTCTCTTCTAAGCATGATGAGCCCAGCAATATCATCAATCTTATGTACGTGAACACGTAGTAATTCCTCACCCTTAACTATGGGGAATAACATCCTTATCTCAGGTTCTATCTCTTCAATACTCTTCTTACCTGACTCAACAAGTTTTAAGGCGTCCTTAGCCTTAACTAACCACTTCCTCAAAAGCCCTATAGCACCCATTCTTGTGTGAGGTCTCGTACCCTTCCAATCGGTTGTTCTCCTAGGGTTATATCCTAGTGCTGCCTTAACACCTGCGTATTTAATGAATGCCTCCTCTATATCACTACCATAATTACGTATAATTACAGCCCTACCACCAATTATGTTACCACTACCGGGTAGGACGCATGAGTATAGTACACCCCACTCTATGGATTCCTTAAAGCTCTTATCATCCATGTAGATACTATATATAGCGTCAACTATAGGTAAGACTGTATCATACCTCTCATTAGCTTCACCCTCCTCAGAAGGTTCACCAGCTCTATCCATACCTATATGACTATGACCATCAATGAATGCTGGGGTTACGACCGCGTTATCAAATTCATAAACTTCTTCAACATCCTTAGGCTTCTCCTTCGATATTCCTACGATCTTACTGCCATCCCATACGAGATATACGTTTTCTAGAACTTCATCGGGCTTGCCTGTGTATAAAATATTCGCCTTAATAGCCTTGGACATGAGAACCACCAGTACATAATGCCTTGGCTAAAATTAAATAGTTAAACGATTGGAAAGATTAAGTAAGGGATTAAGAATTACTTTAGGTATATCTCCGTATTTATACCTTCTTAAAGAGTATTGGTGCTGACGTAACTTTATATCTTTCCTGACTACCTATCTTCTCTTCGTATGGATTGATTATGGTGAATCCTAGTGAGTTCGATAGTTTGTTAGCAGTGTTGGGTATTATTGGTGCTAACATCCTGCTCGAATACTTAAGTACTTCAAGGAGTGTGTAAAGCTCCTTATGTGGCTCACTCTTCTCCCAAGGCCTAACCCTATTTATGTATGCGTTAGCCTCTCGAAGGAGGTTCATGACTGCCGTGATAGCTCTCGATACTTCGTATGACTCCATAGACTCCTTATAAACCTTAAGCGTACTCTCAATCCTATCCTCCAAGTCCTTATCTAAACCTCTATTCTCAACCATGCCTCCCAGCTTCCTTAGTGCCAAGACTCCAACCCTCCTCACTAAGTTTCCTAGGTTATCAGCTAGCTCAGTATTATGTATTGAGTCGAGTAACTCCGTAGTTACTTCTACATCCTTATATAGGTTGAATATCCTAGCTATCAAGTATCTAACACTATCACTACTACCGTACCTATTTATGAGGTCCTCAATAGCTATTACGTTACCAGCACTCTTACCCATCTTAACGCC
>CAZQFL010000047.1:0-4540 GCA_964592745.1 uncultured Desulfurococcaceae archaeon | reverse complement strand
GATGTACCCCGTGATCCTCTACGCTTCATACACCGTTGTTTTAGGAGCTATAGTAATAGCTGTTATTTGGGTATTTGCTGAGACCGCTGATGTTGTTAGGCGTGGTGAGGGCTTCTCCACCATCAAGAAGTCATTAATAGTTCTCGCTCTATTGCCCTTCATACCGAGGATATATGACTACGCCGTTACAGGCTTAGCTTCATTAAACATGCTTATACTCCCTAAGGAAGTTATAGCGTCATTCGTAAGCACCTTCACATCGATTACGACGATATTGTTAGGTGTTGGTGTTTTCCTTGCAGGTATTGCCGTCTTGGTTCCCGCCATACTATTCATTCTTACAATGCTCCTCTTAGGTGCTATGAGGGTACTACTCACAGCTGCATTAGCTGTTGCTCTACCTCTCGCCTTAGCGCTCAGTCTAATACCTGTAAGGTTTGTTAGGGAGGTCAGTATGCACATGGTATCCATGCTGGTTAACCTTATGATGTCTACGGTGTTAGCAGCGATACTTTTAAGGCTTAGTGCTGAGGTAGGGGCTATATTAGGACCTACACTAGGTAGTGGTAAGTTTGTTGAGGCCCTCATGCTCTTCTTCATGATGCTCGCAACACTCGCTACACCAGCAATAGCGTTAGTAATGGCTCCTCGTGCCGGTATCGCATTAATAGCTACTTCATACTTTCTCGGATATATGGCTAGACCAGCAATACAGGCTACCCTAAAGCTTAGGGGAGCCCTAGGGATCTCAGTACCTCCATACTTGTTAAGTAGTTTGAGTAGTGTCTTGGGGAAGTATATCCACTCACATGGCTTACCACCCTTAATTCTTAGGTAGTACCTGCAGAAGCTATCATAGCAGGAAAGTCTCTACGCATAATCACTTAGCATTTCTATGAATATCCCCTGATTCTATATGTTTAAGTGCATTCTCTCTGTCGTGAAGGACTATTTTTTAAAATTACATCTATATCCTTGGCGTTCTTGATCGGGATCATTGCTATATTTCCTCCTTTCTTAAGTATTAACTCCAAATTTACCCCCTTAATAGAGGATGTTTATAAAGTGTGTTCCCTTTCTATATTTTAGGTGTTTATGGTGGTTTTAGGTTATGTTAAGGATTCTCCATTGATTAATGAGTGGCTTAAGGATCTTAGGAAGTTAATTAATGATGCTGATTATTGGATATCCTCCGGTAGCTTAGAACATTGGTTTAACTCCATAGAGTTTAGTTTAATTAATGGTGGTTATACCATATGGGGTCAGAGACTAGGGATAGAAGATTTAGTGAGATTCTTTGGAGAGGAAGTACGGAGGAGTTGGAGTAGAAGAAGTAGTGTGCAGAGACCGTTCATAATTAACTATGTTAATAGGAAGCCTTTAATAAATGTTTTCTACGTTAGCGGAATTGGAGTGATAGGTGCTGGCTTAATAACCTATCTAATAATCGATACTCATAATTTATTCTGGGAGGAAGAATTAAAGAATGAACAGGTTATATTTCCATTAAGATGGATTATGAGGGTTCTATGGTTACATAAGAGCGTTATAGAGAACTTAAACAAGCCAAGAGAATGGCGTGGAGAGACAATTGAAGACATCCCTACTCGTAGTGGATTACAGCACGTAACTAAGTTCCTGATATAAGTAGACCTAATCCAGTACTGAAAGTGAAATCCGGCCCCTTTGGTAAAAACTTATATTTATAGTCGTAAATGTATAGTGGCGATAATTATGCCTGGCGATAAAAACTGGAAATCTGTCTTGGAAGAGATAAAGAAAAAGACAGGAGAACTTGTTGACTCTGCGCCAGAGCTGTCTAATTTCCTGAAATATGTTCATACTGCTGAAGAAACGAAGGCTCTTGATACTAAAGTAAAAGAGCTTATCTCTTTGGCAATAGCGGTGGCTATACGTTGTGAACCTTGTATCCTCTGGCACTGTGAAGCTGCTATTAACGCTGGGGCAACTAAAGAGGAAATCCTTGATGCATTGAAAGTCGCTGTGGTAATGGGTGGAGGGCCTGCCTTAATGTATGCCATAAAGGCGTATGGAATAGCGAAAGAATTTCTCAAGAAGTGAATCCCCAATATCCATTTAATAGAATAAGTAAGTATACTAATTTTTATCTACTTAGTATTAGCCCCTAAGTCTCGGACTCTGCATCTCCCTTCACCACCCTTATTAGATGCATTGCTTAGCAACCTAACTAGCTCGGATCAGAGTCTTCTTACTCCCTTCACACCGATGGTATGAGAGTTTATGTCAAAGAAGCTAAGGGAAATCACGGGAAGGCCTTAACTACTAGCTAAGGCGTTACTGCCTGACCTAATGTCTAGTAGTGTTCCAATGGAAACTACTCTATGGTGAAGCTTCCTACCCGCTTGTGCTCTAAGTGCTAAATCTAATTTCAATGTATTGATGATAACTAATTATACACGTCTTCAACGGTCTTTAATACTGTCATGATAAATGTAATTACAGCAGAGTTTTACGGCAAAAGATGTGTTTTTAGTGATGTTTAATTGCAATCCATCAAATGCTCTAGGGATTGATGACCTCATCCTAATGACTACCCTACGCCTACTAATACTAACGACATCAACAATTTTCATGTCGATCGAATTGATGCTGGAGAAGTGAGTTATGAGACACGAGACCGTAAGGAACTTGGTGGCTACCCCCCATAATCACGGGAGCAATCAGCCTAGTAGTAGGGGTACCACTTTTCTCTTATGCAGTAAAGCAGGCGGGAATATCTGCCTCAGTAATAGCATTAGCACTAACACCGATACTCACTCAGGCACTAACAAGAGTAATCAACAAGGGAGAACTGAAACCAAAACACATTATAGGAGGTACGTTGGTCTCTGCGAGAATAGTGCTAGCATCGATATAAAGATATCAAAGCAAGTTTCACTAGTTAGGCTTAACTACCTAGTAGGAAGTTACCACATATTAATAAGCCCTCAAGAAGGGGTAATGAGTAATCATAACGCTCCTAACCACTTTACTGGTTAGAAAGGTATTTTATTCTAAACTAGGGACAATAGCTAACTTATTTAGGTTGGATGAGGTCTTGTTTATCTCGTTTAGGTGCTTAAGCGTATGCACTTAATTACCTCGACCCTAGCCTTGCACATTTTTATGACTTTATAGGTTAGGTTTAGTACTTCTCAGCTAGAATGCCTGTTACGACTCAGCCTTTTAGTTATTTCAGCAAAAACAAGTTGCTCATTTAAGGATTTGGCAGCACTAACTAAGCCCTTAGGCTACTTTTTAGCTTTGTTCCTCATGAAGCACTTATGAAATCATTATTGTTTACGCGAGGTGGCTTAGTAGTAGTTTTAATTTCTTAATTACTTTTCTTTATTACTCTAATAATACTAAACTGTAGAATATAATATTTAGTATGAAATCATATGAAGGTAGCCTAAGCACTTCTTCATAGATTAGCTATAAAGAGAGTATAAAATTATCATGAATGATTAAACATTTCAAAAAGAGAAAAGTATTTTTCTATCCTTAAAAAAGAGTTTGGGTGTCATTATCCGAATTCTGCTTCAGAATACTGGAGGAGAAGAAGAGGTTTCATCTTAGCTGCGATAGGTTCTGCGATAGGTTTAGGAAATATCTGGCGATTTAGCTGGCTCTGCTATAGAAATGGCGGTGGTGCATTCTTAGTACCTTACATAATATTTCTGTTGGTTTTCGGCATTCCGTTGATGATTCTAGAATTTATGCTAGGATATTACTTTAGAGGCGCAACACCTAAAGTCTTTAGGAAGATTAGAGAAGGTTTAGAGCCTATAGGTTGGGTAGCCATAATAAACACGTTCATTCTTTGTACGTATTATTCGGTAGTCTTAGCCTGGGTAATGGACTACATAGGCCTCTCAGCAACTGTTGCTTGGAAAACCGTTGAGGGTGTAGGACCAACATTTGAAGCACTAATATCTAATCCTGTATTTGTAATTATAGGACTTACAATAACTTGGCTTATCTCGTGGTATACTTGCTATGCCGGCATAGCAAGCGGTATCGAGAGGGCTTGTACATATGCTATACCGATTTTATGGGTACTATCAGCGATATTAGTTATAAGAGGGGTAACACTTCCTGGTAGCGACATAGGTATTAATTGGCTATTAACACCTACCGCCCAGGCCTTCAGCGGAAGTGCCGTAATAGATGCTGCGGGACAGATACTATTTACGTTGAGTGTATTTGGAACCACCATGATCGTGTATGCAAGCTACTTACCACCCAAATCTGAAATACCTAATTCAGCATGGATAACATCATTTGCTAACTGTGGATTCAGCTTCTTCTTCGCATTTGCTACATGGGGTATTATAGGGTATTTAATGCATGTAATGAATGTTGTAACACCAGCTGATCTTCCAGTACCACTAGGTGGTGCTGGCTTAGCATTCGTAACAATACCTACCGCAGTAACTCTCCTCCTAGGTGCACCCCTCACTACAGCGATATTCGGTACGATATTCTTCATAATCCTATGGCTTGCTGGGTATACATC
>CAZQFL010000046.1:0-4563 GCA_964592745.1 uncultured Desulfurococcaceae archaeon | reverse complement strand
CCGGCATTCCATGAGTCACTAACCCACTTACCGATCTCTTTTTGAAGTACTAGAATGTATTCCCATAACTCTCCATGACTAGTAAGCCTTCTGTTCTCTCTCCAATACGCATATGCCTTAACTGCTAATGCTACCACGCCCCAGAGCTTTTCTGCAGCCTGCCTGATGTTACTCTTCTTTAGCTCTTCTTTAGCTTGCTCTAGTAATTCACTAGCAACCTCAATGTATTCCCGTGCTCGTTCCTCTGGATTAAGATCCTTAGATAGAAGATCTAACAAGTACTCCTCCACACTAATACCACGTTTCACAGCCTCCTGACGAAGTCTACGAACAATTACACGTGGTAATGGAATAGCCTCAGTATATGTCATACCTAAACCCTAAGGAAATTACTCCCAAAACCTTATAAAGGAGTCATCAACGTATTGTACTTAGACTCACCACCCCTACCTAGCTTCTTATGAATAAATCATATATATCTATATTGGGGTGAAGTTGATGCGTATCATGGTTAGGAATCTCTGGAAGATTTACAGAAATGGCGTTATTGCATTGAGGGCCGTGAGTTTTGAGTTAGTGGAGAATCGACTTGTCATTCTTGCTGGCCCTAACGGTGCTGGTAAAACTACCTTGATTAGGATCATGGATGGTGAGATAAGTCCTACAAGAGGACATGTATTAATAGACGAATTAACACCGGATGAAGCTAGGTTAAAGGGCTTATTTGGTGTAATGCCTCAAGAAGCTCAACTTCATGAGTATCTCTCAGTTAGGGAGTATCTCTACTATTTAGCGTTAATTAAAGGTCTATCTCGTAATGATGCTAAGAGGGAAGTAAGTAGACTTATTGAGGACTTCATGCTTCATGAGTATATAGATGAAAGGATAGAACACCTATCGGGTGGATATAAAAAGAGAGTTCTTCTTGCACAAGCATTCATAGGTAATCCTCAGCTACTTTTCCTAGACGAACCTACTGTTGGTTTAGACCCCGAGATGAGAATCAAGCTTTGGAATATAGTAATGAAATATATTAATGAATACAGAGCTACAGCTATACTCGTGACTCACTACTTAGATGAGGTTAAGGAGTATGCAGATAGGGTGCTACTTCTCCATAGAGGTAAGTTAATATTTGATGGTTCTCCTAAGGACCTCCTCAAAAAGTTAGGATATATGTATAGAGTGAGAATGAAGATAAACAATGATAGGGTACTCAATGAGTTACCCATTCATAAATATTTAAGGAGGGATTCTGAAGTAGAGCTCCTCATTAGTAACGATGACGAATTAATAACATTGGTAAGATTCATAGAGAGTCATAGGGACTACGTAACTGAGTTCATTGTTGAAAGACCTAGTCTTGAGGAGTCATATATGGAGGTGTTGAGGGTTGGGAAGCCTCCTCAAGATTTACGCGATAGGCATGCTTTACGCTAAATGGATGCTCAAGAATAAGTTATTCTACGTCTACTTAACATTATTCATGCCATTCTCGATACTAGTACCATTCTATCTTATAACGTCTGAAGGTAATAGGCCGTACATAGCTATAGGTACTATAGTACTTACCTTACTATCAAATTCTTTAGTTACTGCATGTCAAGATCTTGCAACAGATAAGCTTCTTAAGAGGATAACTGTGCTTTTATCAAAACCTATCTCATCTATGGATTACTTCCTAGGTCAATTATTCTCTAATGCTCTACAAACTTTTCCAGCGGTCACCATAATGGTAGTCATACTATGTTTAGCAGGTATTCTTCAGATACATAATATTTCTCTATTCATTGTTGGGTTAATGCTTGGATGGTATCTATCCACTGCTATAGGCTATGCATTAGCAATAGCACTTAGCTCTAGAGACTACAACACTATAGTCATAGTAAGTAATGTAGTCTCATTCATTCTAGTATTCCTAGCACCAATATACTACCCACCCACGTACCTTCCTGAACCTGCTAGGGTAATTGCACTCATCCTTCCATCAATGCATGTAGCAAATATCATGGGTATAGCAAGTAACGTTAACTATGGCTTAAACCTAGTTAATTCAATAACATATTTACTCATCCTAATCAGTATACTGACAGTAATCATTATCAAAAAGACAAAAATTAAGGATCTTTATTAGGGGGAGGTAAAGAGATCTGAGAGTACGGATCTAACTAGGTAATTGAGCTACTTGTTAAGCTACTATTAGGTTAATGATTTTCAGGTATCTATGGGTAAACGCCCTAACATGAGAATGAATTGTTTATCTAAGATGTTAAATATTATAAAGAGATTGTCTATATGGTTTTGAGGGAATTCCATGTATCCTCGCAATCTTACATGGATTAAGCTTAAGGAATACATTGATAATGGTAGAGATCCTCTTGTTATTCCTATAGGTTCACTTGAAGGGCATGGTGCTCATCTCCCTATAGACACTGATGCCATTATCGCTAGTTTTGTAGCTGATGAGTTAGCTAGGAGAAACGGGTGGATATCACTTCCACCAATAATCTACACTATCGCCATTCCCATAAGACCTGGAAACGTCTATATCGAGCCAGAAGTCTTTGGAGCATACTTGTCCTCCATAATTAAGCATTTCATAGAATTCGGGCAGAGAAGGTTCGTTATAGTTCTAGGACATGGTGGACCAGATATCAAAAACGCGGTGATCAGTATATGTGATGATTTATGTAGAGAACACGGAGTAACAATAGCAGTATTCCACATAGCCTACATTCTTAATAAGCTAGGTTTGGTTGATACATCTAAGGATAAGCATGCAGGTATGTGGGAGACTAGCGTAGTAATGGCGATAGATAGCAATTTGGTCAACGACCTAAGTATCTATAAGGAGACCAACCCTAGAAGGTATGGGGTTGTAGGAGACCCACTACAAGCGTCTTCCGAAACTGGTTATAGATACGTTGATGCAGTAATTAACTATATGGAAAATTTCATTAAGAGTCCTAAATTTAAAGGATGTTACTATAATTGGTTATAGGGAAACATCTGGAAAGAGTGTACTACATCCTACATCCTACTCCATCATATAACAGTCAGCTGGGAGAACAATGTAGCTCTCCTAGCGGTATATGCTAAAAATCACTTCTGGGAATACCCCTAGCAGTACTAGAGACGTATAAACCGATACTAAAGCTATGATTGTAACGTAGATTTTCCTTAATAATGTAATGAGTATTTAAGGATTACTGCCCAAACCATACATACTATAAGTATAGCTAGGCAGAATAGGTTACTGTCTTGTAGAAGGGGATAGGCTTACCTAAGACTTCCTTAAGGTAACTTACGTAGAGAACCATACCGTAAATTATGAATGCTATAGACCACAGTAGTAATGGTTTATAGAGAAGTTGAATACTGATACCTTTCTCAACATAGGAGTAGAATCTAAATATGGTAGCAATACACACAGATATTAACGCAAGAGTGCCTCCAAGTAGCTGTGTTTTTACCGAGATCCTAGGCATAGGGCATGAACCCATAGAATACATTAATTATAATATAGTATATAAGGCTAATCTCATAATAGAATTATCAAGAATGTTGTCACAGGCTTCGTACTCGATGACGGCACCAACCCCGTAAGACCACTCAAGTGGTGGCGGTTAATGTAGCTCCTTATGAGCCACCAATGAAGTTGAGATAGCCGAGGAAGAAGCCCATGCCCAAACAATCATAGGCAGCCCAAATACTGTATGTAGCCAAACTAACAGGTATGGGCAGCCACTGCAGGTTATGGACCCGTGCTCTGTTTTGGAGACTTGAAACTGTAAAAGTCGAATATAACTGATGAAACTTAGAACCATGGATTAAACAAGAAGGATTTTTGACTTTAAATTCTCGTATAAATTATAGAGGAGAAGTTAGTCAATAGATTGAGGTTGAGCAAGGAGTAAACAACTCTTACCTTACTTTCTCTTTATCTTAACTTTCTCTATGTATGCGTAATAGTATAAGTAATGGAGGAATTATTAAGATGACCCATAAGCTCCAACAAAGGAATATTGGATCGAATCCATATAGATCTACTAGACGCCCTGTTATAGTACTTAATATAAAGGTGCCGAAGGACCCCATCGCATTTATTATACCTATTGATAATGGTATGATCTTTTTATCGATTAGGGCTGATGGAACTGTCGTTATTAGTTGAGCGTCTATACCATACATTAGTAATCCTATAGCTACTAACGTCATTCCAGCATAAACTACACCATACCTAGCTAAGATAGGGAAAACACATAATACGGTTGCAGCTAATGGAATTGTTAATAATAGGGGTTTAACTTTCTCTTCGTTGTGATACCTATCAAGCATAAAGCCATATATTATCATTCCTAAAGCACCTGACAAGGGATATATTGAAGCGGTTACTGATGATACCATAGCTAAACCGGATATCGTGTACAAATATGATGGTAGATACACTATGGCTACTTGTGATACTCCTTTTGTTAAGAGATAGGCTATTGCTAAGAGTAGTATTGGCTTCCAGTATTTAATTAAATCCTTTGATGTAGTGTAACTTACTGGAAATTCTCT
>CAZQFL010000045.1:0-4581 GCA_964592745.1 uncultured Desulfurococcaceae archaeon | reverse complement strand
AAGGCATAAGCATAATCAATAGTTATACCATGATTAAGGAGCTTAAGACAAGTAACACCTAAATCAGTAACGTCACGAATACTACATAGTAGGTGACGGGTAGGTAATGAAGGAGAAGCGCAAGAAATGCTTAAACATGATAGCGCCTCCCATAAATCACCAGTAAGGATGATAAAGGAGAGCAATCCTACGCCCCTAATACTGAACTTCTTTAAGCTAGGCCTTAAAGGTTAAGATTATTAGGATTAGCTTTAATAATTAGTAAACATACTGAATAAAAGCCCTGTAGACCATACCATAACATTCTAAATCTATTACAATATCTAGCAATGCATTGAATAGTAATGGATTTATGTATCCCCTTAATATCAGCTAGTATTAAACATG
This sequence comes from uncultured Desulfurococcaceae archaeon, assembly GCA_964592745.1. GTDB lineage: Archaea > Thermoproteota > Thermoprotei_A > Sulfolobales > NBVN01 > CAZAMI01. The sequence goes on along the minus strand of CAZQFL010000045.1, from coordinate 4,194 downwards.
AATCGCCAAAGTTAGCTTTAGGACTGTAGAGACATATTGATACTTTTTAACAATGCATTCAATCATAGCAAGGTGGTTTAGCTTGAGTGACATCTCGTTACTAACCACGATATTAATAAGCATAAACGTGTATATATCCTTAAACTCTTTAGCAACTTAAGAAGTATAGGAAGCTTCTTAAGCAAATAGTTATCTCCCTTTAAGTAAGCATGCTATAAACATAAAGCATTGCACTGTTTTCGTTACTCATCATGTAATAAGTTAAGTAGTGTTTTCATAATTTCTTGATTCAACTCTTCCTCCTTTAACTTTTTATACCGAGGAAGTAACGTATTAACACCATTTCTCTCCTCTAATATGTTTAAGCTCCGACATAACAAGTAATGTTATAGCATGTCTGAAGCTAGCAGTTTTTAATAGATCCTTACTCTTAATAATGTCAGCAAATTTCGAGGTAATATTTTAACCATGAACTTCTGAAATACGTTGACCTTACCTATACCATTCACTAAAATAAGCAATACATCTAATACTTCCTTACATTCTTGATTCGATCTCGATATATGCATTCTCGATAATTCATCATAAAATTCTCCTTAAGCTTCTAACACTACGGGTACCAATTACCTCATAAGCTTTTAGCGTATCTTCGCTAACAATATCTTCAATAATCTCCCTGACATCACTTCCGAGAGTCTTTATGATGCTATTAATCAAGCCTTCACTCTTAAACGACCCTTTCAGGTATTAGTGACACTCTTCAAGAAAGTACTCATTATGCAGTCATTAGAGGATTCATCATAAGTGATCATGTTTGTAAATAATTATTGAAGTTCATTTAATTACTAATATCTTTACCTTCAAGAAGCATGTTTTAATAATGTCACGCGTAAAGTTTATAATAACTAAGTTAAGTGTACCTAAATCCTCATATAGCTTAATCATAGAGAACGGGTATAAACATACAATGAATTCTCAAATTTTAACTTATAAACGGAAAAATTAATTAAATTGCTCTAAATTGATAATCATTGATCTTGTGCGGGGTGCTTACTGTGTCGTCTATAGCTCTAAGCCCCCAAGTCCTAGATGAATTAGCTTTAGCTGCTTATGCTGCAGTTATATCAGATAATCTTAATAAAACACAAGTTAATAGACTTATCGAAGTACTTGAATCAACAAGAAATGTAGACTATCTACTAGCACATATAGCACGACAAGTAGGTAGAGCCAAGGAATCAAGAGATAGAAATGTTCCATGGAAAAAGAGCCACTATAGTGCCTCAAAACTATTTCAGCTTTTAAAGAATAGAAGTTATGGTGAAGCTAAGGTAATATTAGGAATATTTAAATGGCTCTTTGAAGCGGGGATAGGCAGACGTAGACAGTTAGACCTACTAAGAAGGCAATTAAAGATTAACTTAGGAGGAAAGGCTCCTCGAGATTTTTACTATAAATACTTAGATACCGTCTTAAGTCCTTAAGGTGTAATGTATGAATTCATTTAATGATATTAGAAGAAAGAAATTAATAGATAGAATAAGAAGTGTTGGAATCGATTTAGATAAACTCAATTACATTTACATAATTAATGGTTATTTAATTAATATTGGATCGCTAAGGGTAGGTAAAGGTAGTGGTGAATTGGGAGAAAGTGACTCACCTGTAATTAAGCTTCCTGATGGTAAGCCATACATACCGGGTTCTAGTCTTAAGGGAGTACTCAGGTCTGCAGCAGAGATCGTAGCAAGAAGTGAAGGATTAGAGATATGTGAACCCAGCCCATCGATAACTAGCTTTAATGTGTGTTCCCTAACTGCAGAGCTCCTTACGAGGATATACTATGCCTTAATTTCCGGTAAGACACTCAATGGTAAGTGGTTTAACAGCGTAATGAAAGGTATTGAGAGGAAATACCATGGTAAGGTAGGTGAGGATTTATTCAAGGATATTCGGAAAACCTACGAGAATGAGGGTATTGAGGGAGTTGTAAGTAAGTATGCGCCATGTACGGTGTGTCAGCTATTCGGAAACACCTCATTAGCAAGTCATGTTGAGGTTATGGACTCCATACCTGAGACAAACACTTACGTACTTTCAAGGACTAGAGTATCCATAGATAGGTTTAGAGGTGCTGCAAGGGGTCCTGCTCTATTTACTTACGAATACGTACCTCGCGGTATTAAGTGGAAGTTTAGATTAGTGATTAAGAATGTGGATTTACTAGGTAATGATGTAAAGTCGAAGATTCTTAGGTCAGTACTCTCATTACTAGCCTCTGATGAGGGCTTCATCACCGTTGGTGGTATGAAGTCCGTTGGTTTAGGCCATGTCAAGCTATTAAGTGATGAAGTTAAAGTCACTAAGTATGTTATTAAGGACTTTAGACTTGTTAAAGAGTGTGAACTTAAGCTTAAGGAGGTGATTAAGTCTTGAGTAAGGACATATACTCCTTTGAGTGGTTCGGGCATCACAAGCTACTCAGGTACTTTATAATTGAAGCTAAGGTGATAAATAGTGAGCCTCTAAGAGTTGGTGCTGGTAGGGGGGCCTCAGTTTTTGAGCCCGTAGACTTAGTAGTGCTTAAGACTTATGATGCATCAAAGGGTAAGTACCTACCAGTAATACCTGGCTCATCATGGAAGGGCGTATTTAGGTCTCATGCATATAGGTTATGTCGGACTTACGGACTTAATGTATGTGAGGGTGTGCCAGATTCTACATGTTTGAGGGGCAATGATTTCTTGAGGAAGGTTACAGGTACTAGCGTAGAGGCTAAGTTGAGAGCTATAGTTGAGGGTAGCATACCGATATGTCTACTAGATCTAATATTCGGTGGTCCCGGTATATTAAGCCATGTCAGGTTTAGTGATAGCTTACCATTAAACGAAGCTAGATTAGGTTATAGGACAATGGTCGCTATTGATAGAAGGACCGGAGCTTCACGTGGGGAGGCACTCTTTAGTGTTGAGTATGTAGAACCAGGTACTGAGTTTAACTTTAGATTAGTAGCTATAAATCTACCTAACTATGCGTTGGGTCTACTCGCTGAGGTGCTCAGGGACATAAACGACGGAATAGTAAGGATCGGTGGCTTAAAGAGTAGAGGCTTTGGTAGGGTTAGGTTTAAGGAGTTAAGGATAAGGATTCGTGAGTATGGTGGTAAGGCATTAAGGGCTTTGGATCCAATAGATGAGAGTTTAGATGCTGGTGCTGATGTTATTGAAGGTAATGAAGCTTGGAGACTTCTCAACGAACTCATTAATGTGTGGAGAAGATCCTTAGACATGTTACGTAAGGTAAGTAATGAGGGATGGAGATGGGGTGTGGTTCTTGGTTAGGAGGTTAAGCGTCATTAAAAGGCCCTATACAGGACGTGACTCATTAGCTGAGCTAACAGGGACAATTAATTATGAATTAATAACTAAGTCTTATATTCATGTGGGGTCAGGAAGGGCTGTATTAGGGGTAAGTAAGGAGCTTGTTAATACTACTAGTAAGGCTACCACTCTTGAGGAGGCTCTAAGGAACATTAAGAGTCTCCGGTCTAGTGTATCTACCACATGTCTTGAATTAGTACGTTATGGAGATAAAGTATGCATTCCAGGCTCAAGCATTAAAGGTATTGTGAGGTCTCGCCTTGAGCTACTCTCTTCACCAACTAATAATGAGGTTGAGTCATGCTTTAGAGTAGTAGCTAGTCCTCCAATGCTTAATCCCCCACCCTCTGGTAGTCAAGGCTGGAGACACGCGCGAATATGGTGGGATGCTCCGTCACAGGATAGAGTATCCTCTTGTGACCCCTTAAGTACTGGTGATTATAGTTTGTGTGTGATATGTAACATATTTGGCGCACCTGGTGTTGCTTCTAGAGTTTTCTTTGGTAATGCTTGTACTGAGAGGAAGGTACGTATTCTTACGGAGGTGCTAGATCATGGTGAGTGCCTTGAGCTAATACCTCCAAACACTATGTTCCTAGGTGAGTTTAGCTTTACGAATCTAAAGCCTGAGGAGTTAGGGCTCGTATTAATAGGCATGGGAGCTAAGAGTGACGGTAGCTTCACTGAGATACTTCTCGGTAAGTCTAAGTATAGGTTACGTGAAACTCCATCAGGTACAAAAGTAGAGTTAGGTAGGGCAGTATTCAGGTTAAGGAGGATTGAACTCCGTGACTACTCAATCAGTAAGTACTCA
>CAZQFL010000044.1:0-4619 GCA_964592745.1 uncultured Desulfurococcaceae archaeon | reverse complement strand
CTTTCTATTCCCTTATATGGGATTCGTGAGGTGCTCCTTGAGCACCCCAACAACATTATATAAAACAAGTATTTAAGGATTCCCAAAATGTTTTATGATGTTCTTAATTCTGTTTTCTTCATGTTTATCACTCATCAGAACGAACTTAGTAGTTATTTTGAGCTTATTTAGGGCTGTTCTGATGGTGTGTTTATGACGGGTGATTTAATTCTTACTTGGTGCTACTTACTGGTTTGTATTATTTTGTACAAACTTGTTCATCGGAACATTCTGATTTGTTATTTGGCAGCCTTTATATATTTAGCGTTCTTGATTTTGTTCTTGAGTTATGCGGTGTTCTGTTGGTATGTATTACTTTCTTAGTATTGTTTGTATGTAGTTCTTGATTCTCTCACCAAGTTCTGTTATTCTATACTTGTTCGGTATGACTCTCTTTGCTAGTTTTGCTTTTGTTAGGAATGAGAGGTATTTAGATACTGTCTGTTCTGATAGTCCTGAAGCGGCTACGACTTCATCTTTAGTCTTGGGTTTATCGTCTAGTGCTGCTAGAACCTTGTACCTACCCCACCTCTCAGGTGATGTAACTAGATTCACTAACCACTTAGGTATGCTCACTAGGTCACCAGTATCGTGATCAAATACTTGAATATCTTCTACAACATCGATAACGTTTAGTGTAGCTAGTAATGTGTAGGCCTGAATAATCCTTAAACCACCACCAATCCATACATTAACTCTTTCGTAATGTGACATGATTGATGAGAGTCTGAAGACCTCAAGAATATCTGATGGGTCGATCTCTAAAACCTTAATACCAACACCTAACCTCTCAGCGAAATCAATTACAGTCCTAACAGCTCTTAATGCAGGCTCTATAGACTCCCTCCTAATGATTAAATAAACGTCAGAACCCCTACTCGATGCCTTAGCAATAGCCTCTAAAGCCTTAGAAGGATTGAAGCCTAAAGTAACGAATATCGCACTACCACCCAAACCTAAACCCTAAAAGCTATACCTACAAGAAAATACTAAATACTTCACTGAATCGGAGCTCAATCAATAAGTAGTTTAGAGTGAATCAGGTCGATATCAGAGCTTCATACCCCCCGAATCAGGCCTGAATATAGGGGATATCGGGGAGTCCTTAAGTAGTGAGCACCTACCCTTATGCTTCTCAATAACCCCTAATTCACGGTGTTGGCGTGAAGCTAAGGCTGATCTTCAGTAGGGTCAGGAGTGCTAGAGTTAGTGATGAGTTGAGGGGATGGCTCATTCAGGGTGGTGGTAACGTTAGGCCTTCAGACATAACTAGTCTCTGCCCTACAAAGAGGGATGTGTGGTTAATAAGGCATGGAGTTAAGATGGGTTCTGAGGGTGTTATCGGTAAGGGTCTATCATATCATAATGAAGTCTTGAGCGTGATGAGTGAAGCCGTACGTAATGGTTGGGAGGGTGTTGGTAGGGCCTTAGACTACGTAAGGACTCATGCAGGTATGTGGGCATTAGCGTTAGCTACTGCTTGGTTAAGTAATGGCGCTGTACCACCAATAGCTATAGAGCCAAGACTCCCACCAGCAGCGGGTTTCACTTCATCAAGACCTGACATGGTCATAGGTAACTCACCTGTTGAGGTAGCTTATGTTAACGGTGGAAGTAGGTATGTAGAGCTTAAGAGGATCGAGCTAGCAGCGTATAGCTTAATAATTGAGGCACTAACCAACATACCTGTAGACGTAGCGTACCTAATAGTAATTACTGATAGGAGTGTCAATACTGAGGATGTAGTGATTGACGACACCTTAAGATCTGAAGCACTAACTGTTAGGGATGCTATAGCTGAGATAATCAATTCTAAAACACCACCCCCTTTACCCGGTAATTGCCCTCAATCATGCCCGTTAAGGAGGTATTGCTTAGGTGGTGGTAATGGCTAGAGTAGTTCTAGCTAAACCTGGAAGTAAGTTAGGTATCTCTAAGGGCTACCTAGTAGTAAGGAATGGGTCTAGCCCTGAAGTTAAGATACCGCTTAATGATATTGATGAAATCATAGTGAGTTCTAGAGGTGTACTCATATCCTCAAACTTAATTATGGAGTTAGCATTACTCGGTATACCTCTATACCTTGTTAAGGGTGATGGTTCATCAGTATCTATGCTATGGCCTACAGTACCTAATAAGACAGTAATAACTAGGAGGGCTCAGTATGAGGTAGTAGTTAATGGTTTAGCCATAGAGTACGCTAAGGAGTTTGTAGCTGCTAAGATACATAATAAAGCCTGGTTACTCAAGTACTTAGGTAAGTCTAGGAGAAGACCCGACATCAGGGATTGCGGCTACCTAGTTGATGACTACGTGAGTAGAGCGTGTAGTTGTGGAGATACTAAGGACTTAATAAATGTTGAGGCTGAAGCATCGAGAAAGTACTGGAGATGTTATGCTGAGTTAGTAAGTAATGCTGGTTTCACATTTAGGGATCAGGACGGTACCGATCCAGTTAACTTATCGTTAAATTACGGTTACGGTATACTTAAGTCCCTAGTACTTAAGTCTATAGTTATCGCTGGTCTAGACCCCTACGCTGGGTTCCTACATATAGATAAGTCTGGTAGACCATCACTCATACTAGACTTCATGGAGCCATTCAGATTCGTTGTGGATAAGGCCGTAGCTGAACTAGTTGCTAGGTACGTACCTGAAGTAGTTGATGGCATGCTCTCACGTGAGTCTAGGAGAGTTATTGCTGATAAGGTTCTTAGAGTCATTAATGAGGACTACTATAGCTACGGTAATTTAAGGAGGTCTATAGCAGACATAATTAAGTCTCAAGCTAGGGAGCTAGCATCATCCATTAGATCGAAAACTGTGTTTAAGGCGTTTAGGGTTAGGTGGTAGTTATGGTCGTAGTTATGGTTGTATATGACATTAGTGATGATGAGGTTAGGAACTTAGTTGCTAGTAAGTTACTTAAGATGGGGTTCACAAGAATTCAGAGGTCGGTTTACGTTAGAAGGGGTACCTTAGGTACATCTAGGTATGTCTTTAGATTACTATCCAGGATTATTGATCCGTTAAGAGATAGGTTGCTCGTGCTAAGCATTAGTGATAGAGACTATATTTCATCACTATCCATAGGCCCTAAGGCTATAGGTGATACTCATGGGGATAACATCCTCTTATGACATTAGCGGTTACATACCTGTATCCCTAATTAAGGAGTGGGTTTGGTGTCCTACATCAGCTTGGTACATGACGCTCTCATTACCTGAACCATTACCACCCCACGTTACTGATCCTGAGGAGTGGGATACTAGCTACTTAATAACTGAGTTACTCACATACTACGGTACGGAACCTAAGTACGTCACCGTTAAGCCTAGACTTAAGTCCTTAAGACTCGGTATTGCTGGATCGCCCGACGTACTCATAGTCTATGAGGACTTCGCGGTAGTTGTTGAGGTTAAGACTACGTCTTCCTGGTCTTTAGAGGATCATAGTAAGTTGCAGGTAGCAGCCTATGCACTCATGGCTTCTGAAATGCTAGGCTTAAGTGATGTTAGGGCTGTAATAGCTACACGTATGGGTTATGAGGAGGTTAATTGGAGATCCCTAATACCTAGACTTCTTAGTGTCCTTAAGGATATTAAGGAGATGCTACATACTGAGGAGGTTACTAGGCCGTTAAGGATTGATAGTAGGTGTAGGGCCTGCCCATATAGGAGGCACTGCTTCTATCGTGGTGATACCTATGATTAATTATGACATACTGGTTTATGTTGGAGAGTCTGAAGCTGTGATTAAGTTACTTGATATTGCTAGCCTCAAGCATGTAGTAGCAGTAACTAATGGTTACCTTAAGGATTTAAGTATGGGTCAATCCATAAGGTTAAGTAATGACATTAGCTCGGACGTGCTGGCTATTCTTGAATATCTATCAAGACTTGATGGTGCATTGAAATTCGTTATTGATGGAGTTAATAATTACTTAGCTATACTAGCCTATATCGTAGCTTCAATACTTCATGATAGGGTTGTTGAAGCAGTGGTTAGTTATGGTGGTGACGTAGCACACCTAAACCCAGCACTAACGTACGCATTAGGTCACGGTAAAGCATTTAATTTGAGAATGAAGATACTTAAGATCCTACAAAGCAAATGCGTAGATATAGCTAAACTAGCTAAGCAGCTAGGCATAAGTAGGGAAACACTCCTTAAGCACCTATACTCACTATCAAAGTCAAAACTAATCAAAATAAGGGGTAGTAACGTATGTACCAATAAGTAATACGTTCCAACAGAACAATACTTTACTGAGACACATAACCTTGAGTGTCAGCTAAGGAGGGGTTCGATGAGGTATCATCAGAATGTTCTGATGGGTGAGTTTGTATAGCTATATACAAAAATTAAATCAAACAAACATAAAACTACATAAAAAACCATCAGAACAAACCCAGATAATCCTAAAAAACTCTTAACTAAGTTCTGATTAGCGATAAACATGAAGAAAACAGAATAAGAAGTGAGAGGAACGAGAGAGAAACTCTTAAATATCCATGTTATATAATGTTGCAGGGGTGCTCAAGAAACACCCCACGAATCCCACATAAGGGAATAGAAAG
>CAZQFL010000043.1:0-5098 GCA_964592745.1 uncultured Desulfurococcaceae archaeon | reverse complement strand
GGAATAAGTATCTTGCTGTAGTGAAGAGGGGTGGGCCTGAATTAGTTGGTGGTGTGTTCGTTAATGGTGTTCTCAAATACTGTAGTGAGGAGGCGAAGACCTTATGTAGTAGTTTACGTAACTTCATCAGTAGACGGCAAGATTGCTTCGAGAACAGGCGATTCAAGGCTTAGTTGCCCTCATGATTTAAGGAGGCTTCATGAGGTTAGAGCTTCATGTGATGCGGTAATTGTTGGGGCTAACACTGTAATTAGGGATAACCCTTCACTAACTGTACGTTACGTTAAGGGTACTAACCCCATCAGAGTAGTGATTGATGGTATGTTGAGGTCACCGCTTAACGCTAAATTATTCACTGATGGTAAAGCTAAGACTGTAGTCTACACATCAACATTATCACCGAGGGGTAAGGTTGATGAATTAAGGAGGAGGGGTGTTGATGTTTACGTCTTAGAGCCTATGAATTCTGCTGGTACCCTAAGCCTCACTAAGGTTCTAGAGCACCTATATGAGGTAGTAGGTGTTAGGAAGGTATTGGTTGAGGGTGGGGGTACGCTTCTATGGTACTTCTTTAAGGAGGGGTTAGTTGATGAGGTCAGGATAACGCTATCACCCTACGTTATAGGTGGTGAGGAAGCAATCTCAGTAGTTGAGGGTGAGGGGTTCTCCTCTAGGGAGGAATGGGTTAAGTTAAGACTAAGGGATATTAAGCCGTGTGAGTGTGGTAATGAGGTTCACATAATCTATGAAGTCGTGAGGAAGCGAGTGATTAGAGAATTACCATAGTAATTCCTTGTTAATCTCCTTAACAGCTTCAACTAATACCTTAACAAATGATGCTATATTACCTAGTACTAGTATCGCGAAGCCCATTGCTAGAAGCATTAGTGATCCTATATTAGCTAGCGTTTTTAAGGCATTTATTGATATCACTAAGCCTTCACTACCTAAATTCACGCTTATGGAGAGTGATGAAAGTATCATTATTGCGCCAACAATGTTAAACAATGCTGAGAATGCTAAGTACTTTAATCCGTAGGTAAAAGCTTTGCCCCACCTCATCCTCCATCACCCCCTTATAAACTAAGGATGACCTGTCTTTAAAGAACGGGGTGGTATCTAGACGTAATTACTCAGTATTACCTGGGACGGCACTTTAAGTCTATAATGTCCTACTGAAAGGTGTAGTGGAGGTAATTGTGTCTGAAGGAGTGTTGAGGTATGTAGTTGAAGTACTACTTAAGTATTACGGTATGGACGTAAATCCTGAAGAGTTTAGTGTGATTAAGGCTTTAAGGGATGAGTTAAGTCCTTTAGCAGCTCTGATATCCATAATACTATCACAGAATACCTCAGATAGGAACGCTATTAAGGCACTCACCAACTTCGTCTCAAGACTTGGGAAAAGGTTCGATATCGATGATTTAAGGAAGCTCAGCATTAATGAGTTAGAGGACATGATTAGACCTTCAGGAATGTATAGGTTAAAAGCCAATACAATATTAAACCTAGTTAAGAAGGGCGTGAACAATGAAGTACTAACTAAGGAGGATCCCAAGAAGCTTAAGGAGCTATTATCCTCAATACCAGGGATTGGGTATAAGACCATAGATGTATTCCTACTAATGGTTAGGGATTACTCAACATTTCCTATAGATACCCATATAAGAAGGGTCTTAACTAGGTTAGGCTTCATAAGAAGGAATGAGCCATATGAAAGTATTAGAGCTAAGGTCATGAAGGCATTACCTAGTAACCTATACCTCAAAGCACACCTAGTATTGATAAAACATGGTAGAGAGATCTGCAAATCGAGAAACCCCAAATGTAACTCATGCCCAATAAGGAATATATGCCCTAAAATCAACGTAGTGAGTGGATGATGAAGGCTAGATTGAGTGATGGATGAACGAGGTTTCAGGTGCTGATAGCAAATAATGGAAGAGCTTTAAACTTAGTTTTTATCTTAGTTTAAGGCTATAACACTCTAAGTATCTTATACTCTCTGAGTTTTCTTAACACCTCAGACGTGCCTTAATACTTGGTTGATAGTTTGAGCATTTATGAGTTACCCACACCTGTTGTCCTCGTTGATCTTGATGTACTTGAAAAGAACATTCGTGCTGTTGCTAATTTGGTTAGATCTCTTAAGAAGCATTTGTGGCCTATGTTTGAGACTAGAAGTCTTCATTCATAGCTAGGTTACAGAAGAATGCAGGGTTTGAAGGCTTTTTATGTAGTAATGTTATTGAGGCTGAAGTACTTATTAATAAAGGTGTTGTGAAGACTGTAATGATCTCTCATCCCATAGTTGATGAATGGAGTTTAAGTAAGGTTGTTGACTTTATTGAAGGTAGTGCTAGGATTATAGTTAGGGTTGACAACCTAAGAACTGCTGAGTTCTTGAATAGCATGCTGAGATCTAAGGGACTAAGGATCGAGTACTGTGTTAAGGTTGATGTAGGTTACGGTAGGCTCGGCGTTAGACCTGAGGATGTTGGGTTATTCGTTCAGAAACTTAGAAGGTTTAGTAATTTAGAGTTCATAGGTGTGGTGACGCATCAAGGAAATGCCTATAAGGCTAGAAGTCCACGTGAGGTCGAGGTTGTAGCTAGGCATGGTGCTGAACTTGTGGAGTTAGCTGTTAAGTCCTTAAGGAGGTATGGATTCGAACCAGAAATCGTTGGTGCTGGCTCAACACCTACCCTAAGATTCGATGTTAGGGAAGACATATACACGCACCTATTCCCCGGTAACTACGTCTACTATGATAGGGCTCAAGCATTAGTTTATGGTTCAGCGAGCATTGATGACTGTGCCTTAACAATACTAGCTACGGTTACATCAATACCTCAACACTCAAGCAGTAGGATAGCCATAATTAATGCTGGTAGTAGGTACATAGAGAGGGATGTTAGGGGTAGTTTGAGAGGGTATGGTCAGCTAGTAGAACACCCTAAGGTACTCGTTACTAGGGTCTCCCAAGAGATAGCAGTACTCGACATTAGTGAGGAGAGTGTTGAGGTGGGTGAGAAGGTAAGAATAATCCCTAACCACTCATGCTATACCAATAATGCTGTCAACTTCATCTTAGGTCATAGGAGCGGTAGGGTCGTAGGCATCATACCTCTAGATGCTAAGGAGGATAGGATTATTGAGGAGGAGTTGATCGGCATACCTAGGATTACCTAGCTTAATTAATTACTTAATTAAGGTATTGATGCTTTAGATTATGGTGGATTACATGAGTAGATTCATTAAGGTGTGGCTTACATCCGGCTCTACTTTTGATGGTGAAGTGAAGGAAATTGCTGTCGTACCTGTAGGTAGTATTGAGAGGCATGGTGATCACCTACCCTTAGGTACTGATACTATTGAGGCTGCATACATAGCTGAGGAGGTAGCTAGGAAGTTGGGAGCTCACCTATACCCACCAATATGGTACGGCTCATTGAGGGGTCTAAGGAGATTTCCAGGTACTATAGATGTTGATGAGGATACATTAATGGCTTATGTAGAGTCAGTACTTAGGGGGATTGTTGAGCAAGGATATAGTGTCGTCTTAATAATTAATGGTCATGGAGGTAATACTGACGCTTTAAGATTAGTAGCTAGGAAGTTAGCGTTTGAGACTGGTAAGACTTTCATAGTGATTAGTTGGTGGGTTGATGTAGCTCAAGACGTACGTAGTAAACTATTCACATCACCAGGTCATGCAGGTGAGGACGAGACTAGTGCTATGCTCTGTATAGCGCCAGAGACTGTAGACATGACTAAGGCCGTGGACCATGAAGTAACACCGCCTCAAGTAACGGTATACTCACCAATAATTGAGGAGTACCTATACCCCAAAGCAGTCCGTGGGGGAGCATCAAGAGCTAATCGAGAGAAAGGTTGTGAATGGCTTAAGGCAGTAATAAACGACATAGTCAATAAAGTACAAAACGTATTAAAACTAATAGAGCAAGTAAAGCATGGCCAATAGCTTTTCCTCACCTTCACTTAAGAATCACTTTTTCATTCATTTAAAAGTAATGAATCAGAATGTTTAAGTTAATTCAAGTTATTACATTTACATTCATCAGCTTTTCTTTATCCTAGCTTTCACCTCGTTTAATAGCTTCTCTATTCTCTTGATAGCTTCCTCTACGTGTCTTACTGTACACCAGCCTTCGTAGAAGCATACATGCATAGCTGTTGCTTGAGCCCATGAATCACTAACCCAAGCTCTTAGCTCCTCCATAATCTCTTTCGAGTACTCCCACAGCTCTCCATGGCTAGTTAATCTCTTTCCCTCTTTCCACCATGTATATGCCTTCACTGCTAAAGCAGTAGCGCCCCATAACTTCTCAGCTGCTTGTCTAACGTCACCTCCCCTAAGTTCTTCTCGAGCTCTATTCAGTAACTCTAGAGCGGTCTCAATATATTCAACCGCTTTATCATGGGGATCAAGGCTCTGAGTAATGAGTTCAACTAAGTATTCCTCATAAGTCATACCTAACTTATGGGCCTCCTCACGAATACGTCTAATAACCCTCTCAGGTAAGGTAATCACGTTACTCAATACACGCACCTACACCACAATATAGGTAAACGATGAAATAACACTTACGTAGCTTAAATTAGTACATACATAGATGAAACCAAGTTTCACCTAAGATGAGGATTCTAGAGGGGAGTAAATTACGGTATAATAGGTGTGATGGAATGTTCATTGTGATACTTTACTTAAGTACGTCAGGAAAATTCATTTACTTATAATTGCTTGTAATGAGTAGCTCTCTATATCCCTTTTCACTAACTACGTATATCCTATTTGCTGGCTTATAGAATAGTCCTGATGTTATGACTCCTGGTAGTGAGTCTAGGTACCTCTCTAATTTTTCTAAGTCGCTACATAGATTTGCTGGTGGTTTAACATCGATTATTGCTCCGTACACATCACTTATTGCTGGCCCTCTCTTACAGTTACAGCTACGTATGGTTACCTTAAACCCCTCCCTAGCTAGTGAGTTCATGACTATCCTTAATGCATTAGGTATTACGTCTAGGGGTATTTCATAATCCGGGCATAACCTTTTAACTACCTTACCCTCAT
>CAZQFL010000042.1:0-6355 GCA_964592745.1 uncultured Desulfurococcaceae archaeon | reverse complement strand
TTGAGTTATATATGTATGATGGTCCTCTGGGTATTCCTTGCTTCCACTTCTGAATTGAGGTAAATAATCTATTAAGCCTTAAAGCAATACTGTTTAATAAGCCCACAATAACATACTCATCAAATACTTAGGTTTAAGGCTAAATTAACTAACGTATATAAATACTCATTTAGAGAGGTCTAACTAAATCTTACTAAGACTAGCTCAGGCAAAATATGTAGGTTTAGCTATATGGGTGTACATAAGTAAATAAAAGATTCATTATTTTCTTGAGAAATAATAGTAAGCATGATCAGTTCTGATAAAACATTAATTAAGAAAAGCGATTAAAGTTAATAATGTAGTTTAAATTATTTTACTTCCTTACTGTCTGATCTCTTTCTATTCTTCTATAGCTTCCCTATCATAGGGTTTACCTAATGCTTGAGGTACTTCTGCTCTTTTATATACCCATATTAGTATTATCATAGTAGCTATATATGGTATCATGAGTAAAAATTGATATGGGATAGCAACACCCATGGTTTGCAGCTGATATACTGTCACCTCAATACCCGAGAATATTAGCGAACCTAACAGTATTGGTATAGGGCTCCATTTCCCGAATAGAGTTAATGCTATGGCTATCCAGCCTCTACCGCTAACTATGTATTCTGTAAATGTGCCTGTAAATGCCAGTAATAAATATCCTCCGGATAACGACATGAGCATCATTCCTATAATAACAGTTACATACTTAACAAGGAAGACATTAATGCCTAAGACATCAGCAGCCCTTGGATTTTCACCTACTGATCTTATATTTAGGCCTAACATAGTCTTAAATAGTAAATAATGAAATAGTATCGCTAAGATTATTGTTAAGTATACCATTATATTCTGCTTAAATAGTATCTCACCAATAGCAGGTATCTGACTTAACAAAGGTATATTGATTTCAGGTAAAACAGCCACCCTAGGTGGGGTTAGTGTCACACCTATAAACACTTTGTAAAGTAAACTACCTAAACTTGAAGTTAGTATAAAGAATGTTATCCCAACTATGAATTGATTCAATTTTAGCGTTATAGTTAAATAGCCAAATGCTAATCCAAATAGTGCACCAACAGCTAAACATGTTAGTAACCCTAACACTTGATTGCCTCCTGTATAATAAGTTACCAGGAACGTAACTGAAGCACCCAAAAGCATCATCCCTTCCGCAGTTATGTTGAAGATTCCTGCCCTACCACTAATCATTATACCTAAACTAGTTAATGCATACGGCACTAATAACATAAGTAAGTACTTAAATGAGGAAATTATGATAGTATATATATCATACTCCATCACACTCACCTCCTTCTCATAACCTCAGCTACTAAGACGAATATCAAGATAAGTGCCTCTACAATCAGCGTTAACTCCACAGGCACACCCTGAGTTCTTTGAAGGGCGCTCGTCCCTACCTCAATAACGGAAATAAATATGGCAAAGAATAGGATGGCTAAAGGATTGCCCTTACCCATTAATGCTATGAGTATAGACAGGGGGGCGTAATTAGATTCCATACCCTCAATAAGTCTATAGTGAATACCTGTAACCTCTATAGCTCCTGCAAGTCCCGCAACAGCGCCGCCAAGGATTAAAGACATAGGACCTAAGAACTTTACGTTTATACCGAAGACATTGGCTGCTCTGGGATTTGAACCTGAAGCCCTTAGCTCATAACCATAGATAGTTAAAAAGATAAGCACATAAGCGGCAATGGTTAGCACTATACTAATAATTATCCCTATATGTATAGATGGTCTATGTAAAATTAAAGGTAGATAACTAGTGCTGGCTATTGGTATAGTCATAGGATGTCCTGGAACGACGTCTCTCCAAGGCCCTGTAGCTACGTAATCAACTAAGTAGAATGCGATGAAGTTCATTAAAATAGTTGATATCACTTCATTAACGTTAAACTTATACAGTAGATATGCAGGTATAGCAGCCCATAGAGCTCCTAATAGAATTCCCAGAAGTAATGCAAGAGTTACGTGAATTCCTGGTGGTAAATGTAAGGTTAATCCCACTATAGTAGCCCCTATCGCACCTAAGAGGAACTGCCCTTCTATTCCTATGTTGAACTTCCTACTCATTAAGGGTATTGCGAATGCTGTGCTTAGCATAAGGAGTGTAATGAATTTAAGTAGTGTAAGGGCGAAGCTGTCGGCTGTGGTAAAGGAAGTTAAAAATATGGTTCTGTAACTTAGTAAGACATCAAAACCTGTAAGATACATGGTTATACCAGCAATGATGAAAGCTAGTGTAATACCCACCGCATAAGGTATGGTTACATCAATTATTTTCCTTAATAATGGATGTGAAATTCGCGACATCTTCACCCCCTTATTCCAGCCATTAATTTACCTATCTCGTATTTATCAAACCTTTCCCTTGGAATATTCCCAACTATTTCACCACGGTACATAACAGATATTCTATCACTTATGAGCATCAATTCCTCAAGATCTTCAGAAACAAAAAGTATTGCTGAACCCATCCTCTTAAGTCTTAATAACTCTCTTAAAACAAACTCGGTTGTGGCCACATCAAGCCCCCTAGTCATGTTATGTGCTATTAAGACAACTGGTTTCCTTAACAATGCCCTAGCAATCATTAATTTCTGAATATTGCCTCCAGAGAGTCTGCCAGCGATACTTAATTCGTGAGGTGCTTTAATATCAAATTTTTTAATGGATTCCCTAGCTACCTTACGGATCTCTCTTAAATTAAGGAGCACCTTGTTACTTTTAGTAAATAGTTTATGAAAACCTAATATTATGTTTTCAGCAACAGATAGAGTCGGTAAGATACCATCATTCAACCTATCCTCGGGCACGTAACTTACCCCTAATGAAAATATCTTACTTGGTGGTAAGTTCGTGACATCTATGCCTTTTATTATCACTTTACCTTTGATTGGTTTCCTTATCCCGACTATGGCCTCAACAAGCTCTCTTTGCCCATTACCAGCAACCCCAGCAATGCCTAGAATTTCGCCTCCCTTAACCTCCAGGCTTATATTCTTAAGAACTTCCATGCCTAATTCATCAGTAACGTAAAGATTTTTAACTACAAGTAAAGGTCTACCCTTAGCTTCAGCACTAATGATGGAGGCTTTTATTCCTTTAAAGAGAATAGAATTTTCTATTGTAATTTTCTCACCCACCATCATCCTAACCAAAGTAGCATCATCGGCCTTATTAGCAGGTAACGTACCGATTACTTTCCCTGCCCTAAGTACAGTTATTCTATCGGCTACTGCTTTAGCTTCATGAATTTTATGCGTTATAAAAACTACACTTAAGCCTGATTGTACCATCTCTCTAAGAGATTTTAATAAGACATCAACTTCTTGAGGAGTTAAATTAGTCGTTGGTTCGTCAAGAATTAGAAGTTTAGCTCCTCTGAATAGAGCTTTAAGTATTTCAACCCTTTGCTGAACACCTATGGGTAAGTCCCTTATTTTTGCATCAAGATCAACATATAAACTGAACTTTTTCATTAATTCCTCTATTTTTTCTCTTGCATAATCGGGTTTCATAGGTTTTAATGCCTTGGATAAGGACGCAGTACCTATTATGATGTTTTCTAGAGCTGTAAAGTTGCTAATTAATTTAAAGTGCTGATGAACCATGAATATACCATGCTTAATGCCGTCTCTAGGTGAGGTTATTTTTACTTTCTTACCGTAAATAAATATCTCCCCTGAATCAGCCCTATATAATCCGTATAGTATATTCATTAGTGTAGTTTTACCGGCACCGTTCTCACCTAGAAGACCTAAAACTTCCCCTTTCTTAATGTCTAATGTAACGCCATCTAAGGCTATTACATTACCAAATCTCTTTCTTATATTCTTCATTAATATAAACGGAACTTCCTTATTAACAACATCTTGATTCACTTAGTCGCACCCTCAAAGTAAAGTATTCAGCGAGTAAAATAAGTGTTAACTTATTTTTTAATGGGTCAATTAAAAGTAACCATGGAAAAATTCATTAAAAGTAATAACCCCTCAAACAACTACTTTTATTGTGAGGTGGTATTAATTATGCGTAGAAAGCTTCGTTATGCTATAAGTAAAGCTCTCATAGTGGGTGTAGTAATTGTAATAATCATCGCATTAGCCACCGGATTTGCATTAATGCGTAAGCCTGCTCCTCCAGCAACAACCACGACCCCTACACCTGCTAAGTATAAGTTGGCGGCTATATTTCCAGGGACTATACAAGATGCTGATTACAATACTCTGGGTTACCTAGCTATTACTCATGTTAAAACAAAATATGGCATAGAAATAGCCTATTCTGAAAGGGTATCAGTTCCTGATTCAGAAAGAATTATGAAGGAGTATATAGCTTTAGGATACAATATTATATGGGCTCACGGAGGGCAGTTCTTAGCACAAGTACTTAAGTTAGCTAAGGAATATCCTGATGTTGTATTCATCGGTGAGGCTGATAAACCTCTTGAAAGCCCACCTCCTAATTTATGGATAATTGATAGAAACTTCCATACAGGCTTTTATGTACTTGGAGCGATAGCGGCTTTATCTACAAAAACAGGGAAGATAGGCTATATAGGAGGCATAGACCTTCCGTTCTCTAAAGCCGAAGTAAACGCTGTTCTTGAAGCAATTAAGAAGTACAACCCTGATGCGGAACTTATATATGTATGGGTGGGTGATTTTAATGATCCTGTGAAAACGCGTAGCTTGACTGAATCATTAATCGCTCAAGGTGTAGACTTTATCTTATCTTCAGTAAACTTAGGTAATTATGGGTTATTTGAGGCCGTAAAAGGAGTAAAGGATAGAAAGATACTCGTAACTGTGAAGTATACCGATAAATCTGCTTTCATACCCGATCATTTCGTAACTTCCTATATATACGACTTCGGTGCAGCCTTAGAATATATTGTGGGTAAAATCATGGAAGGTGAAAAAGGTGGCTACTATACGATGGAATTTGGTAAAGCATGTTATATATTGCTACCATTAAAGAATGTGCCTAGCGAGGTAGAGGAGGAGGCAAAGAAAATCATTAATGAGATATTAGAAGGTAAGTTAGTTATTGAGTTTAAACCTGAATTAAAATAACAATAAAGTACCTAATCACAAATACTTTTTCACGGTGATAAAATGAAGTTAGTCGTAGGACATTGCATATTAAATATGAACTCAAGAGCACCAGGCATAGCTATTTGGGAGGGCGTCGTTGAGCCTGTATACGAGATTATAATGAAGAAACACTACTGGTTCCTTCAGCTACCTTGTCCTGAGGCTTCCTATATAAGTCTAAGGCGATGGTGGTTTGTTTATGAACAATATAACAACCCTCATTTTAGGAGAATGTGTAAGCAGTTAGCCATGGCTATAGCTGAAATTCTGCTAGAGAACAATGTTAGAAGTTTTAAACTCATAGGTTTAGGATTAAGCCCTAGTTGTGGTTTAAGAGAAACTCAATCAGATCCTTCATGGGGAGGAAAGCCTAGAGAGATAGATGTCAGCACCAATATTAGACCCGGAAAAGGAGTGTGGATGGAGGTCTTGGAAGAAGTATTTAAAATATTCAAATTTAATTACCGTACATATGACTTATCACCAGCGATTATTTATCCTAAAGGAAGAGCTGAATATACACGTCTATACCCTAAGTCGGTTATTGAATCGATAAAAGAACTTGCAAAGGAGTTAGACTTTAATTACGAGGACTTACATATAAACACGTATCTAAAGAAAGGTGATGTGCTTAAAGACTTAAGGTCAGGAAAGGTTTTAGTCGCTCCTCAGGAGGCGGTACTTGCACAATCAAATCTCATTAGGGAATATATCATGAAAGGGTATGGACTAATAATGGTACCGTTCTCTAATAACTTAAGTTACTATAAATCTATTCTCATTGAAGAATTAGTTAACCAGATAGAGAATCATTTAAACATAAACCATGAAGTGCTTGTTTACTTAAAAAGTATAGGGTCTAAGTTATATCAAGCTTTAATACATGAGGTCCAAAAAAGGAGTTTAGATGTTGAGTATTTAAAGTAATCTGAAATTTAATTATTTTTAAGTAATTAAGCTATTTATACCTATAGTATCTCGTCGCTGGACACGCGTAACATTTACCTTCTTTATATAATGGACATCGTCCGCATAACATTCCGCAGGGAGCTACTTCCTCTTTTTTACTCACGACCTTCACATGGACGTAACTAGGTGTTATTAATTCTCTAGCCACAAGCACTTCACTTCTCCTTATGCCTTTATGTGTTCTCACGACACATATATTCATACATGACTCAAGGATATCCATATTTTCGAAAG
>CAZQFL010000041.1:0-6627 GCA_964592745.1 uncultured Desulfurococcaceae archaeon | reverse complement strand
GTAACCGCTGAAAGCATCTAAGCGGGAACCCCTCCCCGAAAAGAGGCGGCCGTTCGCCGGGGGATTACCCCGGCGACGAGGGCCCCCGTAGAAGACGGGGTTGATGGGGCGGGGGTGTATGCCCGCCGCTCCCAATAGCCCGAGGCTGACGAAGCCCTGTGGCGGGGTGGTGCGTACTGTGAGGGCCTGTGCGCGGCGCTCATCACAGGTATTCCTACTCAAGGTGTTTACCTAATCACTACGTATTGCTCATTATGTCATACAAAATATATTGCTCCTGAGCAACTCAATACTTGAGGGTAGCTTTTTGGTTCTTAGAAGAAGATTCGAGATATTAAGTTCAGCACCTAGAAGAGACGTGATTAGAGTACTAACAAATATCAGAAATTACATTGACTGGTTTAGTGATTTCATAGATCAAGTAAAGCTACGTAGTATTAGATCAGCTTCAGCAACACTTAGGATACCTGGACTACCAGGTAAGTATAAAGTATTAATGGAAGTAGCAGACTGGATTGAGGGTGACATACATTACGTTAAGTTAAGCAGTACAGGAGATCTTAGATTCTCAATAACGTTCACAATAACACCCGAGGTACCCTATGAGGAGGAGAGCTCAAGAGTTAGAGGTATCTTAGAGATTGATGTAGGACTCCTATGGAGGAGAACTATGAGAGACTTCGCTTCAAGACTTATTGAGAAGTTAAGTATTGGAATAAATGATACCCTACAGAGGCTTGTAGGTGGTAAGGAAGTTGAGGAACGCGAATTAATAAAGGAGTATACACTAGCACCTGAACCTACGTCGATATTCGAAGTAGTTAGGACTACACCAGACCCTAGGAAGCTAGAAGACATAGTTGCTTTGGCATCAATAGTAGTTAGGTCAACACTAATTAATACTAGGAGAATAGGTACATTGCAGGAACTACTCAATGAATTAAACAAGATTATCGAAGAGTATAGAGGTGAGAGCATATACTTAGTACTGAAGAATGACATAACACTTAACATGCTAATAGAAGATGGAGTACTAACAGGGCTCAAGATCAGAATAGGTAATGAAGAATATAACGGTAGAGAAGCTCTTGAGAGATTAAATACACTTAAGGAATTTAATGGCACACTACACATATTTAAGGTATCAAAGTAGGAAAGCAGTGTTGGTACGTTAACGTAAAGTTCTAAATGTTAAGTAATCATTAACGTTAATACCTAGATCTCTCGATGCTGAACCTAAGTATTTAGCTAGTTCAACAAGTCTAAATGTGCCTTCATAAACTGCTAAACACCCCTTACACACTTCGGAGAAGGTCTTAACAACTAATGCTCTATATTCCTTACTATGTACTTTAACAATTACTTCATCACCATAGCTTACTCCTAAGGATTTCATAAATTTCTCAATATTAGTATTAAGTATCAGGTTTCCGAAATCATCAATATGAACAACCTTTAATCTAATGCCCTCAGCAGTAATTATTGGTTCCTCAGGCAGTTCAGCAGTACTAATTAGTTCATCAGGACTTAACCTATGACCTAAAACATCAGGTAACATGCCTAAGCTTAGGTAAGCAGCTGTTGGAGCAAATATGTCCCTACCGTGGAATGTGTGAGAGATCTCCTTAAGACCAGCGATCTTTATATTTATCTCATAAGCGTTAAGTAAACCGTCATCCTTAGCTGCAGGTATTAATACACCGTTATCAGGACCTACAAATAAGTAATTCCTAGATGATATGATTATGGGCCTTCTCCTACTACCAACACCTGGATCTACAACTACAACAAATACTGTGCCCTTAGGGAAGTACCTATAACTCACTTTAAGTATATGTGACGCTAAAATTACATTATACTTTGGTACATCATGTGTGAGGTCAACAATTACGGCATTGGGATTTATGCTAAGAATTACAGCCTTCATCATACCTACATAGGGATCCTTAAGCCCGAAGTCAGTCATTAACGCAATTACCGTCATTACGTCTACCCTCCAGAATTAACTCTAAGTAAGACTTAATTATTGGCTTACTGACATTAATGTTCAGCTCCCTAATAAATTTATTAAACATCTTCATAAACTCATCAATGCTTCCTGCATTAATGACTTCATACTCTATAAATATACCTAAGGATTCAACATCATCTACAAATACATTCTCACGACCTCTAGTGGCTACGTATCTCCATTTCTTTACATTAAATAATTTAAATCCTAACTTCTTGAATGCCTCTCTTAAGGTATCGGGTTCATTAATTTCTATACTTAATTCCTCCCTTAATTTAACTTTATCAGATACCCTAGGTCCCTTAAATGTTAACTCACCACTTACACCATCTTTTCTTACAACCTTCCTAATCCTGAGTACCGAATCGGGTTTAACGTCCCTACATGACCTTAAATCAATGTATGAGTCATCCTCAAATCTATAATCAATTATTCTGAAGCCTATTGATTCAAGCTTTCTGAGAATCTCATTAATGTCACCCTGAATTACCTTAACCTTAATCTCGTATTCAAACAATTAATCACCACCAATCATACCTTATTCTAAAGTCCTTAAACTCACCTTTATACTCCTCCCACTTAACATCAACCCTCTCAACTCTAGCTAACGGTGGACCTTCATGAGCCCAATTGATTAGCTCCTTAACCTTATCTTCAGGACCTTCAACAACTGCTTCAACACTACCATCAGGTAAGTTCCTTACCCACCCAGTAACACCTAACCTAATAGCTACATCACGCATTGTCGACCTGAAAAACACACCTTGGACTAAACCGTAAATCCTTAGGTGAGCTCTAACCATTCTTTTACTCCTACTCATAACGTACCACCCACTAAATCATGAACTATAGAGTACTTATAACCCTGATCTATCACATTAAATACGTTGTAATGTTTAACTTACTCAACATAACTTATTGCTAAGTAAACCTCGTTATCGAAGATTAAGAAAGTATATGATGGTGCTGAATGAACTGTATGCTATTTAAGTACTAATGACTTCATAAGCGACTTACTTATAGATTCTCAATAAAGCATTTAAGTGAGGACAAAATTATGGTCATAATACTTAGCATAGAACTCACTAAGACCAGCATACTCTTAGGCACTAGTTTTAAAGGGTTAATGGTTTAGCGGTAATCATCGAGAAGCGAAGTCATTAATGACAATAATGGACGTGCTAAGTCTTTAAATAAGTAGCAATTAGCATTAAGAGTACTCATCAAGGTAATGAGTACTACATCGCTTTAAGGTCATTAGTGCACGGGAATGATATGTAATTAGGGTTTTTAATACTAATTAATTGATGGTTAAGTATGAGCTATTAAGGGACTTAGAAGCGTATCTTAAAGCTAAAGTGAAGGTCTCAATAGATAATAACGTTAAGGATATAGCTAGAAGATTCGGTTACTTAGACTACATGATTGCAAGATACTTAAACATGTTAGGGTCGATTGATGAGGTTTTAGACCTCTTGAATTCATTTGAGAAACCATTAAACCCCGTAATCAGGTGTAATAAGCTTAAGGTTCGTGACTGTTCATACCTAGTTCGTAGACTTAAAGCCCTAGATTACGATATGAGAAGTATTATGTGGGAGGAATCTTCTTACATCATCACTAAGCTGGGAAAGGTATCATTAGGAGCTACTCACGAATTTCTCCTAGGCTTATATTACCTGTATAGAGGGTCAGCATCATTAGTACCTCCTCTAATCCTCAATCCTAGGAGTGGGGACGTGGTATTAGATATGGCTGCTGCACCAGGAGGTAAGACTTCACATATGGCTCAGCTAATGAATAATGAAGGCGTCATAATCGCGGTTGAGGTCAATAGAGTTAGGGTGAGAGCCCTTAGGAGTAATCTCGAACGGTTAGGTGTTAAGAACACTATAATTTTAAGGATGAATGCCATAAACATACCTAAGCTGTTTAGTGAGTATTTCACTAAAGTACTTTTAGATGCGCCATGCAGTGGTGAAGGTTTAATCCAAATAGATAAGTCTAGGAAAACCAAGACAACTCTCAATGATTTACTGGAATTTAGGAGGGCTCAAATAGCATTGCTTAATGCTGCGATAAATACAGCTATTAGTGGTGGTTACATACTCTACACCACATGCTCTATTGCACCAGAGGAGGATGAGTTAGTTATTGCTGAAGCTATTACAAGGAGAGATGATGTTGAAGTAGTTAAGATGCCTAAAATAGATGGACTTAATTTTAGTGAAGGTTTAACTGAATACTACGGAATTGAGTTACCTAGTGAGGTAAGATTATGTGGTAGGCTTTACCCTAGTAAGCATAGTACGGAGGGATTCTTCCTATGCCTACTAAGAAAGTTATAAAGGGTAGTGCTGGAGGTATTGAATGCGTCATTAATAGTGGTGAGGAAGTCCTAAAGCTCATAGATAATATATTGGGTCGTGATGCCTCAAAGCTAGTAAGTAAATTAGGTAAAGTAATGATATGTAAAGGAATCTTCAAGGAAGCATATATAATTAGCGATACCCTTACGAAAGTTATCAAGGTAATATTCAGTAAAGGGTACATACCATATTCAGCGGGACTCTATATAGGGAGGATTAGGAAGTCTAAGCCTTACTTCATACCTTCAATTAATTTGCTACAATTAATCTACGACGAATTAGGTCTTAGAAGAGCCATCGTTGTTAGTGATGAAGGTCTTAAACCTTTCCTGTACGGTAATGACATATTGCGTAAATCTGTTATTAGGTGTTACGAACCGCTTAGTAAGAATGATGTAGTCGGTATAGTTGGTACTGATGGATACGTATATGGGGTTGGCTTATGCGCTATGGAAAGTTGTAATGACTTGAGAAGTCTAGGAGATCTGGATTTAGTAGCTAAAAACGTATTTGATGTTGGCTGGTATTTGAGAGGAGGAACCGAGGCTAGGGAGAGAATGTTTAAGGTTTAGAGTTCATTGAAGTTGGATAAGAAGCTTGGTAATGGTAAGTGCGGTAGGTTTTTAAATCTAAAATATCCTAATATCGTTAGGTGGATTTCCCATTGTGTTACGTGTATATAATACACTAACACGTAGGTACGAAGTTTTTGAACCAATAACTCCAGGTATTGTTAGAATGTATGTTTGTGGTCCAACAGTATATGATTATAGTCACTTAGGTCATGCCAGAACTTATGTGGCTTTTGACATTATTAAGAGGTATCTAATGCTTAAAGGATATGACGTTATTCATGTTCAAAACATAACAGATATCGACGATAAAATCATCAACAGAGCGAGGGAGGAGGGTGTCTCATGGAGTGAAATAGCTGATAGGTTTACTAAGGATTACTTAGAGAGCCTAGAGAAATTAAACATTCATGTACATATACATCCTAGAGTATCAGAACATATCAAGGACATAATTGAATTCATTGAGAAACTCATAGAGAAGGGTTACGCATATGTAGCACCTAGTGGTAGTGTATACTTTGACGTGGATAAGTATGATGATTATGGAAGATTAAGTGGTAGGTTAAAGAAGGAATTATGGAGCCAAGAGGAAGAATTCGTTAAAGAGAAAAAGAATCCATACGATTTCGCATTATGGAAAGCAGCAAAACCAGGAGAGCCTTGGTGGGAGTCACCTTGGGGTAAGGGTAGACCAGGATGGCATATAGAGTGTTCCGTTATGAGTTCTAAATACCTTGGCGAGCAGTTCGACATTCATGGTGGTGGTCAGGACTTAATATTCCCTCACCATGAAAATGAGAGAGCTCAAAGCGAGGCTAGGTTTGGTAAGAAACCATGGGTTAAGTATTGGCTACATACAGGACTATTTAGAATTAGTGGTGAAAAAATGAGTAAGTCTTTAGGTAACATAATAACACTTAAGGAAGCATTCAAGAGGTGGAAACCTGAAGTCATCAGATTATGGCTTGCAACAATACATTACAGAAAGCCTGTAGAATTCTCTGAGGAGGCATTAATGCAGGCTGAGAGAGCGTATACTAGACTAGTTAATACAATTGAAACACTTAAGAGGTTAATGAAGGAACTAGAACCTGATCATTCTTTAAGCAGTAATGATCTAAATATACTTAAGGAGTTAATAAGTATTAGGAAGGGATTCTATGAGGCCATGGATGACGACTTCAATACCAGCAGAGCATTTAGTTATGTGTACAAATTAACAACTATTGTCTTTAAGGAGTTAGTAAATAGGCCTAAGAGGTCATTAGTGATGAAGGCATATGAAATGCTCTGGGAGTTTAATAGAGTCTTGGGTGTTCTAGATAAATACTTTGAAGGTAAGGGTATGGAGTCTGAACTTATTGAATCACTTATAGAGTTAATAATTAAGGTAAGGCAAATACATAGATCAAGAAAAGAGTATCAGATATCAGATTGGATAAGAGCAGAATTAGCAAAATTAGGCATAAAGTTGATGGATTATAAAGATAGAACTGAGTGGATTTTAGAGATGTAAGCATGGATTAACATTCCGAAGTAACTTATTTAATTATTTCAAGGATATTACTAACCTAAAGGAGATGTAAGATTGATCTTGGAGTTTTAGAGAATATCATGCTAGGTTATACTTTTATTTCTCTAGTTTGTATATCTCTTGTTTGGGGGGCCTTGA
>CAZQFL010000040.1:0-6657 GCA_964592745.1 uncultured Desulfurococcaceae archaeon | reverse complement strand
GTTATGCCTTACTACCAGCCATAATAGTTGAGAGGGATGGTAAGCTATACATAAGGAAGGTATGTCCTGAGCATGGTGAAATTGAAGAGATATATCAAGGTGATGCTGAATTTGCTAGAAGGATTGAGAAATGGTATTATGAGGGTATGGGGAGTAGATATGTTTACACGGACTTTACAGCGCCATGTCCATATAGCTGTGGTTTATGTCCCCTACATAAGAATCATACAGCATTGGCTAACTTAGTACTAACCAATAGATGCGATCTGGATTGTTGGTATTGCTTCTTTTACGCTGAGAAACTAGGCTTTGTCTATGAGCCATCAATAGAGCAGATTAAGTTCATGATCAAGCAGTACTTAAAGCAAGGTGTCACGCCAGTTGTTCAATTAACTGGTGGTGAGCCTACTTTAAGAGAGGATATTGTTGAGATTGTTAAGTTACTTAAGAGTTTAGGTGTTAGGCATATACAGCTAAACACTCATGGCATTAAATTCGCTTCACTCTACTTGTTTAAAGGTGAGGATGAGGCTGTAGCCTACGCTAAACAGCTAAGAGAAGCAGGTGTGAATACTGTCTATATGAGCTTTGATGGGGTAAGCCCTAAGGCTAATGTTAAGAATCATTGGGAGATCCCATTTATTTTTGAGGTGTTTAGGAAGGCTGGAATGACGAGCGTTGTTTTAGTACCTACAGTAATTAAGGGTATGAATACTCACGAACTAGGCGATATACTTAAGTTTGCGGCCTTAAACATGGATATTGTTAGATCAGTTAATTTCCAGCCGGTATCGTTAACAGGCATGATTAAGCGTGCTGATAGAGAGAAGCTTAGAGTTACAATAGCTGATGTAGTTAGAGCTATAGAGGAGCAAACTAAGGGACAAATAAAGATAAGTGATTGGTATCCCGTACCTGCCTCAATGCCTATATCGATGTTCATAGAGGCTCTAGCAGGGAAATTTAAGTTTGAAATGGCTAATCACCCAGAGTGTGGAGTAGGTACTTATGTATATGTCAGAAAGAGCGATACAGAGGAGATAGAATTTATACCTATAAATAGAATGATAGATGTTGAGGGATTCCTAAACTACCTTTACGAGAAATCAGAGGAGCTACAGAGAAAGGGTAGGAAGATGCTAATAGGTGCTAAGGTACTACTAAACCTCATAACTAAGTTCATTAAATGGGAAGGTGTACCTAGTGAACTTAAAAAGACTTTACCTAAGATATTATTTGACATATTTACCAAGCAATCCTATGAAGCTCTAGGAGTATGGCATTACAAATTCTTATTCATAGGTATGATGCACTTCATGGATCTTTATAACTATGATGTAGAGAGGGTGATGAGATGTAATATACATTACCTGATGCCTGATGGTAGAATAATACCATTCTGTACATTTAATGTACTTAATGAAGTGTATAGAGATTATGTCCAAAAGAAATACATGTTTACATTAGATGAATGGATTAAGATGAAAGGTAAGGAGAGTATAGGTAAGGCTGTGAAATATAGAAGGAGTAAAGAGTTACTTAAGAAAATGATGACCCACCCACTTTACATAAAGACTTACAAACCATTCCTACATAGATGGGCTAAGTATTATCCATGGCTCAAAGATTACGCTTAACTTATTTTTTGCAGGTATTCATGATATATAGAATTTAGTTCTTTAGCCCATACAAAGATATTCTCAGGATTGCGAGGATAGTTATTATAGTGCTTCTTTACTCTCTCCATAAACTTAGCTACAGTTCTAAGCTTAATGAGTAGTGTTGGTCTACGTAAGCCTGCAAGTAGTCTCATAGCTTTTTCAACAACACTTAGCTCTAAGTCACCTTTTAATGATAGTACGTTAAGGTCTTCCTCCTTGATTAATTTACTCTTCATGCCGTACTCTAAATCATCGTTACTTAGTCTTTGGAGGAATATTCTGAAGATATCAAGAACACCTTGCTTTATACCATACATTTTTAAGTAACATATGTTAGCATCCCATAGGCTATTATTACTTAACTCTCCGCGGTTTAATCCATTAATTATGGCATTAGCTAAGCAGTATGATGATATCATTGCTGAACCTTTCCCACCTCCGTGAATGGGATTAACAGCGTAGGCTGCATCACCCACGACGCCAATCCCGTTCCATATGAGAGATAATATAGGTCTACGGGTAGGTACTGCCGCACCACCTGCTTCAACAACCTTACTCTCTCTAAATTCAGGTCTCGTTAATACATACCTATACAAGAGATCTTTAGGGTGAGAATAACCCATACCTCCCTGTACACCTAATCCAATATTAACCTTATTTGGCATCATTGAGTAAGGGAAAAACCACCAATACCCTCCTGGTGCAACATCCTTGTTTATGTAAATCCTATGAATATTAGTCTCATCTATTTCCTTGCTAAGAATTCTTACTTCTCTATAAGCTATATTCATGTCTTTAGGGTCTATATCATCCCTTATGGGCCATTCCTTAGGTAAGTGTCTAACTATAGCCCTAGCAAGACCTGTTGCATCAACAACAAATGATGCTCTAGCCTCCCATACTCCTCTATCTCTACTCCATAATTTAATACCGACAACTCTATTATTCTTAATTACAGGTTCTAGACCATAGGTTAAGCTTAAATACTCGATTCCATTGTTAATAGCCTTATTAATAAACCTTTTAGTTAATGCTACCCTATTGATTTGGAAACCATCACCTAAAACCCTATACTTAACATCCTCCATAGGTGAGTATATATCTATGCCTTTAACGATACCCTCTAATTCTTCACCTTTAGGATAATCTATATTTAACTCATCAAAATGATGTTTACCTAATGCGTCACCGCATGGTTTATCACCTACTCTTTCGGGAGGTTTCATATCTACTAGTAATGTTCTTACATTCCTTAATGAGAGGAAATATGCAAGTGAGGCGCCCGCTATGCCTGCACCGACTATGATTACATCATATTTGTTCAGTATTAATCACCACTTAAACCTATTGAGGCTTAGAAGTTAAATACTTCATCCCTAAATCACTTTATGGGTCTATCTCCGTGGAGGAGATGGTCTTTGTCATAAGACCTAAGGATGATTATACTTCACTATGTGAGAACGTTAAGAGGAGGTACTTTGAATACTTAAGTAAGGGTGTGAAGAGATTTAAATTCTTGATCGTTAGTAAGGAGCCGTTATATAAGTGGATAGAAAGTGTTCGATGCGTCTTAGAGGTAAACATATCTGCAACCATCATAGTTAAGCAGGTAAATCCTGATGAGCTTAATAAAATCGTAACAAGTACTGAAAATGTTATTGAGATAACACGATAGTAACTGGCAATACGGGTCCCCGTCGCTCCACCTACATCATTGGTCAGAGAGTGTCGTCAGGTCATCCCCTAACGCTATACCCCTACAGACCTTTAAAATGCTGAGTGGTGTTTCCAATGCTATGTGAGATTTGTGGAAAACGTGAAGCTACAAGTAGGTGTAGGATATGTGGTCGATGGGTTTGCAGTAAACACATATCTAATGGTATCTGCGTTGTATGCAGAGATCTCATGTGTAACGTATGTCATAAGAAGTTATCCGTTGGTAGCTGCCTTATATGTGGGAAGCTCATATGTAGAGCATGTTCAATAGAGTTACAGCCAGGCATCAGATTGTGTATAAGGTGTTATGAAAACCTTGACCAAATACTTAGTAAGTATCCTAGACTTACCTACATTAAGAGGTACTTGAGGAGTAAGGTAAAAATAAAATAAACCCTAACATTCAGAGAGTATAGGGTCAACGATGAGTTTCGAGGAAGCTATTAATAATGTAAATAAACTCCTTGAAAAATTAAGTGATGTAAGAAAGGAAGCACTCCAGAGATTACCTGTTGTTAAGTCAGCAGCATTCAACATATTATTTGACGTTGTTAATAAGGCATTAAAGGTACTAAATACGGTAAATGAGATAGAAAAGAAAGTGGAATTGAGTAGAGGATTTAAGAGAATATGTGGCAATTGGATTTTAATGAAAGAGGAGGATAAGTTAAGTATTAAGAAATTAAAGCCGTTGAGAATTCTAACTTATGTGCAAAATGAAGGTAAGGTCTTAATAACTAACGGAGAAGTGAGCCTAGAACTCTCTCCTTCATCAATTAAGTTAGGACTACGTGGTAGAAATATAGTAATTAGTGACATATCATTAGATAGTATATCGGAAAATATAGATTTAATAAAGTCACTAGGTAGGTATCTCTTTGAACTTGTAGATACATTAGCTGACACACTAAATAGGTGTTTAAAGAGCTTAGGAATGCTATGAAGCTATAATTATAGCGACCAGTAAAATAGTTTACCCTCACTATATAACCATAGATACTTCCCATGACTTTTAAAATGAGGTCTTACATATGACTTTATTAATGAAATAACTTTCCTCATACTTATGTCATTTTTGAAGACGTAAGAATCATATTTATGTACTTCACATTTACAGTCTATATAAACCTGTTGTTTAGGTATCTTACAACCTATAATTACGTCATTCTTTAAGAAACATTGAACTGGTCTAATACTCTTTAATGGTATATAGACTCCCTTAACAAACTCTATGTAAGAGTAGTTACTACCATATGGTCCTTCATTAATTAAGGCTAAACCACTTAATGTAGGATCTACATTATCTACCTCACCTATGATTGAGGATTTCCTTAGTATAGTCTTTAATAGATAGTCATCACTTATCAATTGCTTCATAAGGTTAACGTAGCAAGTGGAGGGTACTACTAAACCTACGACATCACTCGCAAGGTCTAACTTTATTATGTATAATTTACACATACAACTCATTTCATTCCTCTAAAAATAATCTAGACACTAATGATAATATATTACTTTTTTCGCTAATCATTAAATCGATGAAGTATGAGAGCGGTGGTTTATAGTTCTCTCGATCCTGCAGGTAAAGGTATAGCAAGTGAAATACTTAAATCAATCACATGTAAAGCTATTAACATTCCTAAGTCTAAGTTCTCTTGCGTTAATGAGGAGTTAAGCATTATTTTGGCTGAATTTATTGAGGATGTACTATATTTTGACTTTCTTGACGACGTATTCGGTATAGCAGGCATTAAAGTAAATTACTATATTATCCTATCTAGGCACTCAGCAACATCCGGAATTAAATCATTAACTGTTCATCATACGGGTAATTTCACTGATAAGGCGTTGTATGGTGGTAAGCCCTATGAACTAGGTATAGCCAATCCTCCACTTGCATATGAGTTATTAAGACAGTTAGTTAAGGTTAGCAGTAAATACGGTCTAAATGATTTTAAAGTTACATATGAAGTCACGCATCATGGTCCAACGAGTTTAGAAAAGCCTGTAACATTTGTAGAAATAGGATCCAGTGAAAGGGAATGGGTTCTTAAGGAAGCTCATAAAGTATTGTGTGAGGCTGTTCTAAATACCTTAAGTAAAGATTTACCTAAGTGTACACCATCATTTGGTGTAGGTGGTCCTCATTATGCCAAGATATTTAGTGAAAGAGCCTTAAATTATACCGAGTGTTATGGCCATATAATGCCTCGCTATATTATAAAAGAAATCGGTAATAATACTGAATTATTGATTAAGTTATTTAGGAGTGCCATCAGTAGATCCATACCAAGTACTAAAGCTATTGTAGTACTTAAGAAGGTTAGAAAGGACATTAAAGACATCCTGAGAAGGATAAGCTATGAGGAAGGGCTTGAGTATAAAGTCATTTAATGTATAAATTTTTAAGCCCTATTCATAGATGTGCTTGAGGGTATTAATGAAGGTAGTCATTAAGTTAACAGGTAAGGTTTTTAGTGAAGAATACGTGACGACATTAAAGGTAATTGCTGATACAATAAAGTTCATGCATAGAAAGGGTGATAGAGTCGTAGTAATTGCTGGTGGTGGTAAATTAGCTAGGGAATGTATTTCATTAGGTAAGAAATTAGGACTTAATAATTCTAAACTTGATGTTATAGGTATAGAAGCTTCAAGAATTAATGCTTTAATTCTAGCCTCATTGTTAGGTGATGAGTGTTATACCCCAATACCTAGGAATATCGATGAATTCATGAGGGCTTGGTCAAGTAATAAGATTGTAGTTTTAGGGGGTTTACAACCAGCTCAGTCAACTAATGCTGTTGCAGCGATAATAGCTGAATTAATATCAGCTGATATGTTAATAAATGCTACAGTAGTTGATGGAGTATACGATAAGGATCCCTTAAAATATAGTGATGCTAAATTGTTAAGTGAGGTTAGTATTAAGGAATTAGAGAAGATATTAAGTCAAGAATTCCTACCTGGTCACTACGAACTCATAGACCCTTTAGCATTAAATATAATTAAGAGGTCAAAAATTAATGTAGTATTCATTAATGCGTTCAAGCCTGAGAATATAATGAGAGTACTAGAAGGTGAGAAAGTAGGTACGCGAATTAAATGGTAACGTTTAAGCCCACTTATCTATACATTAATAAGCCTCCACATAGATTCAGTGAACGGTGCGGGGGTGCCCGAGCCAGGTCA
The DNA here is from genome assembly GCA_964592745.1 of uncultured Desulfurococcaceae archaeon. Classification (GTDB taxonomy): domain Archaea; phylum Thermoproteota; class Thermoprotei_A; order Sulfolobales; family NBVN01; genus CAZAMI01. The sequence continues at coordinate 88 of CAZQFL010000040.1, read as the reverse complement.
AAGGGGGCGGGCTCAAGACCTTCCAGCTGGGTAAGAGACCCGCTGGCGTAGGCCTGCGTGGGTTCAAATCCCACCCCCCGCACCACAA
>CAZQFL010000039.1:0-7609 GCA_964592745.1 uncultured Desulfurococcaceae archaeon | reverse complement strand
GGCTGGTATTACCGCGGCGGCTGACACCAGACTTGCCCCCCGCTTATTACCCCCGCCTACTTACAGCGGGGAAAAGCCCCTCTTCGGGGCACTCGGGGTGGCCCCGTCACGGTTGCCCGCATTGCGGAGTTTTCGCGCCTGGTGCGCCCCGTAGGGCCTGGGCCCTTGTCTCAGGGCCCATCTGGGGGCTCCCGCTCCCACGGCCCCTACCCGTTATCGGCTTGGCGGGCCGTTACCCCGCCAACTACCTGATGGGCCGTGGCCCCATCCTCGGGCGGCCCTGCGGGCATCCCCGCAGGACCCTTTCGGCGGGGGACCCTTCCAGGCCTCCCCGCCTATCGGGGATTAGCTCCAGTTTCCCGGAGCTATCCCCGTCCCGAGGGTAGGTTAGCCACGTGTTACTCAGCCGTCCGCCACGCCCCGGTAACCGGGGCGTACGACTCCCATGGCTTAGCCCCACCCCGATAGCAGTCGGGTCCGGCAGGATCAACCGGAATCGCGGCCGCAAGGCCGCGGGACGCGGGAGCTAGCCTATAACGTGGCCCTGGGGTAGCCCCTGTCGGGCCCGAATGTGCTGGGGTTAGTGCCCCAGCTTATTCGGGCCCCCACGACTACATATTATGAGTATGACGCATATGTCGCCGCAGCCGGAGGACGGTTTTTCATCCACGGGGCTTAGCCCCGAGTCCTACCCAGCCGCCGCCAGGGGCTGCGGCGCCGATTACTAATTATCAGTGCCAGTATTTAGGTTTGTAAGGAGCTCTTATAAGCTCTTAGGTGATTGCCCCCATATATCAATTAATTACCTATGTATTATAGTTTGTATAACTGCCTTACTGAGGTTTGTATTACATGTTAACGTTAAATTACTTAGAGTAGTATAGTGTTTACTTGGGTATTAGCATGATAGTGGGTATAACCAGCAAGTCCGCCTTACTCATAGTTGACGTACAGAATGACTTCTGTGCCGAAGATGGGGCCTTACCCGTAAAGGGCTGTACCTCAATAATACCTAAGATTAATGAATACATAAATATGTTCGTAAATAAAGGATTAACAGTGATAGCAAGTCGTGACTGGCATCCACCAAACCACATATCATTTAAGGATAGGGGTGGTCCATGGCCACCACACTGTATTCAGGGTAGTAAGGGTGCTGAATTCCATCCCGACCTTAAATTACCTAGTGACGTAGTGATCATTTCTAAAGCCTTCTTACCTGATAAGGAAGCTTACTCAGCATTCGATGGTACTGAACTTCATTACATACTTACATTAAGAGGTATTAGGAGATTATTCGTTACTGGAGTAGCTACTGATTACTGTGTTAAAGCTTCAGTAATAGACGCTTTAAGATTAGGTTATGAGGTCATAGTATTGAGTGATGCTATAGCAGGTGTTAGTAAGGAGTCAAGTGATAGAGCGCTAGAAGAAATGGTTAGATTAGGCGCTATAATAGCTAATAAGAATGAATTAAAATTATAACTTAATTTTAAACTCTCCTACATGCTCTTCTACAATAATTATAGCCGATAATGAAACCAGCAATTAATGCTGTAAGTGTTAATAATGCAGTAACCAATGCTGCATTATTAATGCGTTGATACAATTGCATAATTGAGGAAGTACCGAACTCCTTACCCATTGCCTGAATAAGCATTAAATACCACATAGTGTTAGTTAGTGCTAAATCGTAGAAATATATAGATAAATAGGGATCTTGCTTAAGGAGTGAATCCCCTCGTTCAATATAGGTTAAAGTTACTAATGGCTTAAACCCCTTACTTAAAGCATTATAGGCTAAATTCAAGGATATAGCTCTTAATGTAAGAGCCTTTTTAGTCATATTCACTGAGTATGAAGCGCTAAGTAATGCTGAAATCCTAGCTATAGCATCCATATTTAATGATAACGAATATATAGGGTTAGTTCTCAACAGCTTTGAAGCTTCATCAATCAGTTTATAAAGATCAATAATGTAAGTATTGTGTACCCTAATTAAGGTACGCATATAGTCCAGCGTAACTTTAGAATAATATGTTAATAATTCAACAACTCTTTTTAAAGTGCTTAATTCGATATAAGGTTCATTAGAACTCCTAATAACGATAAATAGTTCGTACCATTTCAATGCACTATCCGCTCTCCAATAAGCATAAGATAAATCTTCAATTAAATTAAGTATTGAGCTTATATTTTCATACATGATGTTTCTATACTTCGATAATGCCATGCTAAGAGTGATGTTTGCCTCATGTATTCTCTTAAGGACTTCAACACCTAAGCTTAACTTGTTTATACTTATTGAATTTGCGTTATTCAGTTCCCTTGTAATGGATCTAAACGTACTTAGTATGGTACTTACCTTACTACTGACATTATTTACCAATGTGCTAAGTATTCCCCAACCTTCAATGCAACCTTTAAGCAGCCAATACGCTGTAGTTAATGATATAATAGCTGAGAATAAATCAGAAACTGAAGCATAGAGTTCATTTTTATGGAACTCCTTGAATGCATCATTAAACCTCTCTCTAGATTCCTTAATAATCTTATTAGCAATTTTACATAACGTTTCATCCTTACATAGATTTAGTTCAGTATGTACCTTATTCAATAATTCCACGTAGGTTTTATTAAATTCGTTAATCCATCTCATCACGCTTTCCCTGAATTCAGGTATTGATGATGGTTTGAGCGTTATAGTTGATGTGTTACCTAAGTATCCATACTTACCTCCTAAAATTTTGAGTACTTCATAAAGATTTGAAGCCTCCTTAACCTTGAGTCCATACTTCTTAGCTACTGACATCACATTTGTTGTAGTGTTTGTTATAGGGTCCTTAATGATTAACTGACCACTAGGTACAATGGCAACCTTCACACCAGCTCTACCAGCTGCTTTAATTTTCGCTAGTAAGCCGCCTACAGGACCTATGGTAATATCGGGTAATATTACACCTGTAATGGCTATTGACTCATTAATGCTTAACCCATTAAGTAACGCTACTACTAATGTAGCTATAGCTGCACCAGCACTTGGCCCACTAATTGAGCCTACATAAGGCTCTAATTCCATGTAATAATCATAGCTTGAGTAATCCTTACCAGCAACCATAGTACCTATGAGTATCGCCAACTTAACTGATGCTTGAAAATCTTCACTAGTTAGCGATTTTAAGGATAGAAAAATATTACCTTCACCTCTTGTTACTTTCATACTTAACCTTAAAGGTACACCTTTAACGTTCACACCTTCACCTATAACTGCAAGAACAGTTAAAGTACCTTCCAACTTTAAGTGTTGATTACGATTCACTATAGTAGTTGTTGAAAGAGGGATTAAAACAATGGATGAAACCAATACTGCCATTAACATTAGTAATGCTACGAAAGCTCTAAGCATTTCCTTAACCACTAATACAGTCCTAATCACTTTAATAACTTCCTATAACATACTACTCGCTGGGTATATTGTTGAGGTATGTAATAATTCCTCATCTAGAGCCCTGCCTTTCACCATGGATCTTAAGTGAGTATAGATTCGTTGTAAACCTATTTAAGGGCTTAGTAGGTGTTGTTTTCACTAATGTATATAGGGAGACTGATTTAATTAGGCTGAAGAAACTCACTGATGATGTCTATAGATTTGACTTTAATGAGTTCATAGCAATTAATAATTTAGAGCGTATCGTGGTGCTTGATCCACAAGCTCGTAAGAGCTTAACTAAGTTAGATGTAGAACTAGCTGATGCAGCAATCATCGGAGGTATAATGGGTGATCATCCACCAAGAGGTAGAACTAAGAAGTTAATTACTGATAGAGTCAGGGCTAAAGAAGTAATTTCTAGAAATCTAGGTAAGAAGCAACTAACAATTGCTGGTACAGCGTACGTATTGAAAACTATTTGGGAAGGGAAATCATTAAATGAAATTAAGTTAATGGACGGACTGTCAATCGATATAGAATTGAATGACGTTAAACTAACTATAGAGTTACCTTACGCCTTCCCAGTGGTTAACGGTAAACCTGTAATACCTGAAGACTACATTGAAGTTGTTAAGGGTGGTACAGTATATTTCGAGAGTGTGGGTAGGTGCATTGACGAAGATTAAACTCCAGGGTAGGGATTTTGTTAGGGTAGGTTATGACGTTGATCTACCGTTAGTAGGTGCTATAGCATTTGGGATAATAGATAGAGGTACTAATTTAATTCAGGTCAGGCCTAACAGTTATTGCATACTTAACTGTATATTTTGCTCGACGGATGCTGGCCCGCATTCTACATGGAGGAAGACAGAGTATTATGTCTCTCTAGATCTAATGATTGATTGGGTTAAAATCATAGCTAAGTTTAAGGGTAAAGGTATTGAAGCTCACATAGACACTGTTGGTGATCCTTTACTATATGATAAACTTCCTAATTTAATTCATGAGTTAAAGTCCATACCTGAGGTAAGTATCGTTAGTCTTCAAACACATGGATCAACATTAACTTATAAACTAGCTGACAGATTAGCTGCAGCAGGTCTTGATAGGATAAATTTAAGTATAGATACATTAGACCCTGAAAAAGCGAGGTATTTACAAGGTGTTAAGTATTACAATGTTGAAAGAGTCATGGAGGTAACGGAGTACATAGTGAGGAGTACACCTGTAGATGTACTACTAGCACCTTTACTCCTTCCAGGTATTAATGATGATGATATACCTAAGATAATAGAATGGGGTCTAAGAATAGGTGTCGGAAAGAAATACCCACCCTTTGGAATTCAGATTTACTTAAGACACAAACATGGTAGGAAACCAAAGAATATTAAGAGAATGACATGGAGCAAATTTTACGCATTACTAAGGCGTTGGGAGAAGAAGTTTAATGTTAAGTTAGTACTCAATACTAGAGACTTCGGTATAGTCAAGAGGGAAATTATACCTATAGCTTACAGAGTCGGTGAAAAAGTTAAGGTAAAGATTGTAGCTCCAGGTTGGTTAAAGAGAGAGTGGCTAGCTATACCTTTAAAAGGTCCCGAGAGAGCCATAACTGTAATAATGGATGATGAACATAATTACCTTGAAACAAAAATTAATGTTAAGATAATAAGTAACAAACACAATATATACTTAGCCAGGCCATCGTAACCACTAACTATATACGTTTAACATCTACACGATAAATATACCTATGAGGACTATAGTCAATAACCCTCTTCACATTATCCACAGTGTATGAATAATGACTTGAAGGGTATGTATTTAATACCTTATTCAATGCATCATCCTCACTACTCGCTATTAAATACAAGTGTACATAGCCGTTCCTTCTTAATTTAGGTAACACCTTACCTAAGAATGTTAATGAAGCGTGAGGTAAGTTCATTATTACTCTATCAAGTACCTCATCCTTAATTATATTAAGGAAGTCATTAGCATCAGCATTTATACTTACTATCCTTCCCTTTAACTTATTCATAGTGATGGAGTTAAGTAGGCACTTTATGGCCTCGATATTCTTGTCTATTGCGTAAATTAAGGAATATCTTATGGAGGCTATATGTAAAGGAAATGGGCCAACACCTGTAAAGAGATCTGCTATTACTTCACCGTCGTGAGTCATCAATGCTATCCTTCTATGCTCTTCAGCTAGTGATGGATTATAGTATGCCTTAGCGATGTCAACGTATATCTTGATGCCGTATTCTTTATGTATGGTCCATGATCTTCTCTCACCACCTAAGTGAGTAAGTTTCCTAACCCTAAACTCACCTTCTAGTCCTGGTTCTTCAGCATAAACAACTCTTACATTCTTCGCTACACTCATTATTGCCTTAGCTATCTCATCACCATATTTAATCACTGCTCTATCCTTTAACTTAATTATTGCTATGTCACCTACTATATCGAAGGACCTAGGTAGCAGGTGTAATACCTGATTAGGTACTTTATCCTTAAGTAGGTCTTTATACGACTTATGCTTAGTTATTTCCTCGAACTCATCAATACATATACTAAAACCTATATTACCAAGTACTTTACTTATATCTTGGTGATTAACATCGCCCTTAATAGGTATTAGTACGTAATCGTCTACACGCTTAACTTTAAGATTTCTATCCCTAATGCTAAGTTTAGAGAGGATGTTTAGTACATGATTGGCTTTATCCTTCACTACCTTAACACACTTTGCCCTAGAATACATAGCCATAATATAGTTCTTTATAGAAATTATTTCTGGTGAGTATTTGAGAATAGGTGTTGTGATAAAGTTTGGTAGTGAATCAGCAACTATCTTAGGTAAGGAAGTCCTAGAATATGCTGAGAGCATAGGCGTTAGTGCATACCTTGATTCAAGCTTTAAAGACCTAGAATGGAGTAAGAGATTTACTGTAGGTGAGGACAATGTTGATTACATAGTTGTGATCGGTGGTGATGGAACAGTATTAAGGACATTACATAGACTGGGTGATAAGACCATACCAATAGTCACCATAAGACATGGTAAGAGGGGATTCCTCTGTGATGTTATGCCTTTTGAGTACCGCTACGCATTAAATAGTTTAATTAGCGGGAGATTTAGGATTGTTAAATACATGAGACTTGAGGCGGAAGTGCGAGGTAGGAAAGTGCCTTATGCTTTAAACGATTACGTAATAACTACCACAGGACCTTGGAGATCTAAGGTAGCTAGGATCATAGTGTATAAGGATGATGAACCTATATATACATTAGTGGGTGATGGAGTGATAGTATGTCCTCCGGCTGGTTCAACAGCATACAACCTAGCTGCAGGCGGTCCTGTTGTTGACCCAACTCTTGAGGTGATTATAGTTACACCATTAGCTCCAATAACTTTCTGTTCACGCTCAGTTATTCTACCACCTAATACAACAATTAAGGTAAGATTGCTACGTGACTCCCCACCTCTTGTACTAATAGGTGATGGTGTCGTAACGGTAGAGTTAAGTCCAGGTGATGAGGTATTAATACGTAGAGCACCCATTCCTGCATACTTTGTTCGATTTAAGATTGGTGAGCACTATGTCAAATTATTTGAAAGATGTATGTAAGGATGGTAAGGCGTACGTACTTGACGCTGTAGGTTTCTTCGCGTCAATTCAAACTTCCTTGACCGGTAAAGTGTACACGGTACCTGGTGTAATAGATGAGGTTAAAGATAGTGAAAGTAGAAAGATGTTAACATTCTCCATCAGCGCTAATAAGGTCGTTGTAATTAAGCCTGATAGGAAATATATGTCCAAAGTCATTAATGTGGCACGAAGCCTTGGCGAGCTAGGTAGACTTTCAGAAACAGATATTGACTTACTAACATTACTTAATCAATTACTAAGTTCAGGTTGTAGAGAGGTTTATTTAGTTAGTGATGATAAATCTGTTCAAAATGTAGCATTGGCATTAGGTGCTAAGGTCTTAGGGATAAAATATAGAGCATTAAGGAAGTCACGAAAATACGTATATGAATGTCAAGTATGCGGGTATGTAAGTGATAAGCCGGGTACGTGTCCTAAGTGCGGTTTGGAGTTGGTACGTAAACGTGTGAAGTAATTAATTTTGTGGTGCGGGGGGTGGGATTTGAACCCACGCAGGCCTACG
>CAZQFL010000038.1:0-7666 GCA_964592745.1 uncultured Desulfurococcaceae archaeon | reverse complement strand
CTAGGTTATACTTTTATTTCTCTAGTTTGTATATCTCTTGTTTGGGGGGCCTTGAGGGTTTTCGTATTCACTTTGGGATTTCATGAGGATCACGCTATTAGGTTATTAACATCAACAAGCGCTAGTTTCGATGATAAAGTTGTGATTCTCACAGGGTCACCCTTAATTACGGCTACTAAAAAAGCCATTGAGGGTCTAAAGACGTTTACAACAAGAATGGGAATGGGAGAACCATTAGTTGTTGAGGTACCCCCCTCAGTTAATGAAGGAATTTCAACGATACTTAAGGTATTTAGTTATGATGCAGAGTACGTCTTGGGGCTCTCGGGGGGTACAGGATATCTCATAGTTTTCACACTAATAGCTTTAGTACTTTCAGGTAGAAATGCAAAAATATACATATACTCAGAAGGCAGTAACATACCTGAAATACTCATTGATAAATACGTACTAACCACTTTAAGGAGATTACCAACAGAAGCTGAATTAAGGGTATTAAATGAAATAGTTAAAGCGCCGGGGATAACTGATGAAGAAATAGCCGTGATAATTGGCAAAAAAGTTAAGACTGTAAGGAACATTGTAACTGAGTTAAATAAGTCAGGTCTAATAATTAAAAGGGGTAGAAGAGGAGGTATATACCCAACTGAATGGGGGAAGGTCATAGCATTAATAAATGAACTAAAGAACTAATTCATAAACATTTACGCAAAGTTATTTAAATATGCCTTATGATTCATTAATGATTACTTGGTGATAAGTGTGTCAACCTTAAAGCATATACTTGAAATCATAGACTTACTTGATGATGCGAGAGTTAATGGTTATATAATTAAAGATTGGTTTATATCTAAGGGATTAGATAGTAAATTGATAGATGTAAAACGAATTAAGGATTCTAAAGGTCAGACAGATTTCATAAAGATAGTAATACCAGGGCTAAGAGGTAAATATGTGGGTTACGCTAACTCAGCACCTACGTTAGGGGTTATTGGTAGGTTAGGAGGTATTGGTGCTAGACCTACGATAATAGGAATGGTATCCGATGCTGATGGTGCTATAGTCGCATTAGCTTCAGCCTATAAATTACTTGAAATGAGCATGAAGGGCGATAGAATACTTGGTGATGTGGTAATAACAACTCACATATGTCCCAATGCGCCATCAAAACCTTACAAGCCTATACCAATGATGGATACTCCCGTTGATATCTTCAAATTGCTTAAGTTAGAAGTTGATAATAGAGCTGATGCTATATTAAGCATTGATGCGACGAAAGCTAATTGGATTATAAAGCATACAGGATTTGCTATAACACCTACAGTTAAGGAGGGATGGATTTTAAAGGTGAGCCCTGACCTCATAAACATATACGTAAGAGTTACTGGTGAACCTCCAGTTATTGTTCCAATAACGATGCAAGACATCTTACCCTACACAACACCTGTGTATCACATTAATAGTATGATGCAGCCATGGATATATACCAAAGCACCTGTTGTTGGTGTAGCAATAACTGCCAGAATGGCTATACCTGGTTCAGCTAGTGGAGCAACTAATGTATGGGCGTTAGAGCAAGCAGCAAGATTCGTGGTTGAGGTAGCTAAAGATTTCACAGCAGGGAAGGCGAGATTCTATGATGAGAATGAATGGAGGAAGATCATTGAGATTCATGGAAATATCTCTAGTATAATGAGGAGAGGCGCACCTTGAAATTAGCATTACTAACTATAGGCCAAAGTCCTAGATACGACATAATGAATGATGTCGGACATCTACTTAGAAATGTTGATTATATTGAGAGAGGTATCCTTGATGGGCTAAGTAAGGAGTATATCGAGCGAGAATTAGCACCAAAACTAAACGAGGACTTCTACATTACCCGGTTAAGGGATGGGAGTCAAGTCAAGATATCTAAGAGTTTAGCCGATAAAATGATGGCGAAATTAGTTAAGGAGGTTGAAGAATATGTCGATTTAATAATTATAATGTGTACAGGGGATTTCAACGTATCATCAAGGAAGCCACTACTATTGCCTAGCAAAATTATCATGAAGGTAGTAGAGTCCTTATCCCTCAACAGCTTAGGAGTCTTAGTCCCAGGTAAAGGTCAAGAGAGTATGGCATATAATAGGTGGGCTAAAGTTGTGAGAAATGTTAAAGTATTTGCCTGGTCTCCGTATACAGATAGTGAAGACGTACTTAAGGCAATAGCTGAAAGGCTTAAAGATACCGATATGATAGTAATGGACTGTGTTGGTTTTAGTACGAGGCACGGTGAATTAGTGAAGAGGATCACTCATAAGCCTGTAATTGTACCAAGATACTTGATTATATCAATAGCTATTAGTCTAATTTAACTATGTTACACTATTACTCACGGATTAGGTGTTAATATGAGAGTATCATTACTTGGATGTGGTCTCATAGGATACGCTATAGCATACGCTTTCGCTGAGGACAATCTAAGTAACATTGAATTCAATTTATATGACTCCTCCACTAAGAATCTAAGACGCTGCATGTCCTTACCGCTAAATATCACTCAAGCAGAAAGAGCGGATCTCTCTGCTGAGGATATTCTTAAGAGAATATTGAAGAAATCTGACTTAATTATTGAGGCATTACCAGGTAACTTAGGATTCAAAGTGATGAGATTAGCCTCAGAACTATGTGTAAATACTGTAAGCGTATCATATACGCCTGAAAATCCCCTAGCACTTCATGAAAAGTTTAAGAAATGTAAATCCATTCTTATACCAGATGCAGGTTTTGCTCCAGGTATTAGCAATATCTTAGTAGGTCATGCTTCAACACTTTTGGACTCACTTGAGGACGTGAGGATATATGTTGGAGGCTTACCAGAAAAGCCCATAGGACCGCTAAAGTATGTAATTACATGGTCTGTTGATGACTTAATAGATGAGTATTTAAGGAAGGCAAGGATAATTAGAGATTACAACATAGTTTACTTAGATCCTCTTGAATCTATTGAAATTGTGGAAATACCTAGATTTGGTGTTTTCGAAGCTTTCTATACTGATGGTTTAAGGACAATGTTATATAGTATGGCGGGCAAGATACGTAACGCTTTCGAGAAGACATTACGTTATCCTGGACATATTGAGGGTATGAAGTTACTACGTGAATTAGGCTTCATGGACGAAGAGCCCTTAAATGTTGAAGGACATAAGGTAATTCCTAGAAAGTTCCTCTCAGAGATATTAAAGAGAAAGCTATTATTACCTAATGTAAGGGACATAGCAATACTCTTTTTAAGTATTAATGGAAGTAAGTATACGAGTAAGATTAAACTTCAGTACTTAGTATGGTCGAAATATGATGTCTCAAGAGGATTAAGTGCCATGTCAAAAATAACGGGTTTCACAACTTATTCCATAGCTAGGGTGGTTATGAATTATTCAAATAGGCTTGATTACGGGGTTATACCTCCTGAGTACTTAGGTATGGATGATGCGATATACAAATACATCATTAATGAATTATTAAAGAAAGGTGTTAAATTAGAGGAATTACATACGTAATTGAATAGTTCTGCGATGCATTTAAATTCTTCAAATATAGTCACAGGGATGCACATGTATGTAAACTTCGCTAAATATGCGGCAATAGTGAAGAACCTTAGAGGTGTTGTCATAGCTGACTTAAATGAAAAAGGTGTTGAGAGTTCCATTCACTGGCTTGTCTCAAGATTTAAGTATCGTAACTTAGGTATAGGTCCTCATATGCTCAATTTATTTCATGATAAATTAGCTAGATACTTAGGAGGTAAACCTTTCCGTGAATTAACGTACCCCATCCCTCAATTACTCCAATTCACTAGAATTCTTCAGTCAGTCGGAATAGAGCTCTTACTAGCTGAAGGATTAACCCTTGCTTCAACATATATATCACCACTTATGGTAATAGGTAATAAGTATGCACAAGTGCTTGAGAAATTAGGAGTAGCATACATTAAAGTATCTAGAGAATTGAATATTCAAGAGTGGAAGCTTCATATGAGGATAGCAGACTATAGTATATTAGACTCCTATGAGAAGTGTATCGAGGAAGGTATTAAAGCTATTAATGCAGCTAAGGAAGGAAATGAGAATATCATCAATAACATCCTAAGAGATCGTGAAGTAAGAGTGCTTAAGGACATGTTGAGATACTGGAGAATAAGGTCTGACACTGGTAAAACATTTCTCCTCTATATCGATATATTAAAACTAGTTAAGGATGAGCTAAGGTCATTGAGTACTGATCAAGCTACTGCCTTAGCAATAATACCTGCAATTCTTATCCCTCCAGGTATGAAGTGAAACATAATTACACGATAAAAATAAATAGTTTTTATTAAAATCATTCTTCACTTGATGAGGATCCTACATAGTTAGGTACTTTAGGTGGTAGTCTTACCCTCTTAGCATATATGCTACTTAATACATAATGTAGTATTATTAATAATATAACACCTATTGGTAAGAGTATTAACGGGTTCATGATACCTACAGCGAATAGTAAATATAGCACTATACCTACTGAGGCAGCTAGTACAGCATACGGTATTTGGGTATTAACGTGATCTATGTGGTCGGATGCACTAAACATTGATGACATGATTGTAGTGTCACTTATTGGCGAGCAGTGATCACCAAATATACCACCAGCAAATACCGAAGCTATCGATGCAAACATGACCGTGTATGCTATATCTAAGTTTCCTGGATACTGCATTACCGCTAATCTCCAAGCCATGGGTACAGCTATCGGCATCATTACACCGAAAGTACCCCAGCTAGTTCCTGTTGTGAATGATATAAACATAGATACCAAGAATATTATTAAAGGTACAACAAGAGCAGGAACTCCGCCTGCTGTTGCACTATAAACTACGAAATCAGCCGTACCTATAGCATCTGTTGCTGACTTAATGCTCCATGCTAGAAGCAGTATGGCATTAGCTAGCACCATTAGGTACATACCCTTAATCGTGTATTCCATAGCTCTCGTGATGGTTAATGAACGTGATACTAAAGCACCTACTAAAGCTATGATGTATGCGGTAAAACTTCCCCAAAGCAATGCCGTAGCCGAATCGGCATTCATTAATGCATCGATGAATGGGGTCTCCCACCACCTTGCGGGATTTTCAGCACCCGTTACCCACATGCCCAGTAATGTCACACCTACTAACGCAATCAGTGATAATGCGAATACACACCCCGAGATATGTCTCTTAGCTACTGGCTCAACACCTAAGACACTCTCTGTAGGCATTAAAGGTTGAGCACCATCCCTTAATACTTTACCCTCTCTCCAAGCTCTATGTTCCGCCTGAAGCATGGGCCCAAAGTGTCTTCTAGTTAAGACCACGGTTAGAACGAGTATTATTGCTAGTATCGAGTAGTATCTAAATGGTACTGAGTTAAGCCAGGCTAGATAGGCACCAATATCTGGAGCTGCCGGTATCACACCTTTGGATGCAAGATCCCGTAGACCCTCAATGGCATCCTTGATAAGACCAACCTCGTAACCTATCCATGTTGAGACTAATGCAATACCAGCTACAGGCGCTGCTGTTGAGTCCACTATATAGCTTAGGAGCTCTCTACTAACTCTTAACCTGTCTGATAAAGGTCTAACTGTGTTACCTACGACTATAGTATTGGTATAGTCATCGAAGAACACAGCTAAACCTAATAGCCACCCAGCAAAACTAGCACCTAATGCGCTCTTAACTCTTCTAGCAATAGCACGGGCGGCTGAGTGTACTGCTCCTGAAGCATACAAGACGCCAACAAAGGCGCCAATTATGAAGTCAAAGAGTAGTATTGTGGCATTCCATGAATCAGTGGCATTTTCTACAATCCATGAAAGTGTTTGTGTAGTGGCTGAAATGGGGTTATAGGCAGCAACCATTAAGGCGCCAACCCATACACCAACGAATAACGCTATCAATACCTGCCTAGTAGCTATAGCTAACGCTATAGCTAATAATGGCGGTAATAGAGGGAATGTGTGATAAGCAAACCTCTTCTCCTCAGGCATAAATGGTGCGTTAGGCGGTACGCAAGCCACTAAAGCGATTATTATGACTACAAGAACGACTATAATCTTTAGTAAAGTTATTTTATTCATTAGTTGATAATACCTCCGAATATTCTTTGCAAAACTATTTAAAAAACCTTATGGAGTAATTAACTTAAATTCATCTGAAAAATATGTAGCAGTAAATAGTCTGTACGAGTAAAAAGTTAATGTGACTAGGTTGTATAACAAAAAGTATTAACATTGATTAAGAAATTATATATTATTCATACAAAGAGTGAGATTAGTAAGTAAAATGATTTCTTCTGATGATTATTCAATAATATCGAAACTTAATATATTAAAGAGGCGATGATAAGTTATGATTGGAAGTGAAGGTAAACAACTACATATGGTGCTGATTATGAATAAGCTCCGCTGTCCTAAATGTGGGATGGTATTTGACATAACGTATGCTAGAACAGCTTCATGTATGGGATGTCCTATGTCAACTTTCGGTGAATGTGGATACGTCAAATGCCCTAGATGCGGTTATGAAGGTAGGTATGAGGAATTCACATTTGCTTAAGGGTAATTGTTTAAACAATACATGTTAGTCTATTAATCTTAATCATGACTAAATTTCAGTTCTAACTAATGATTTAATATTAAATCTGAGAGTAACGTTTAGGTGTGTTTATGAGGGCAATAATATTTGATCTGTTTGGTACATTGATTGATTTAAGATCTGATGAATTAGCACATAAAGAACTCTCTAAGTACTTGTCATTAATTCATGGCACCTTCAGTTTTGAAGAGCATTTAAGATTGTATCATGAATATGTAAGTAAGGGTTTAAGTAGTGTTAAAGCGGTATGGGAAGCTCTTAAAAAGTTAGCGTGTATTCATAATTTCAGTATTAAGCTAAGCATGAAGGATATTGAAGAACTACATATTAAGTATCACGTTAAATATTCAACATTATTTAATGATGCCATAAGAGCGTTGGAAATTGCTAAGAGAGCCGTTGGCATCTTGGGCTTAGTTACAGACGCGGATGTTGCAGTAGTTGATGCAATACTAGAGCATTTAGGAATTAGAAAGTACTTCAATGCTGTAGTCAGTAGTGAGGAATTAAGCATTAGAAAGCCTGATCCAAGACTTTTCCTTGAAGTATCAAGGAGACTTTCCGTAATACCTGAGAAGTGTGTTGTTATAGGGGATTCTTGGAGGGATGTAGAAGGAGGTAAGAAGGCAGGTATGAGAGTAGTCCTATTATTAAGATCAGGTAAGGCTAAATGGTCATCTCCTTATAAACCAGACTACGAAGCTAAGGATCTCGTAGAAGCAGTTAGTAAGGCATTAGAAGTTCTTGAAGTGGATAAGCATTGAATGCTAGTTATTTATAATTACTAGTAAAAAGATTTTTATATTTACCATTAGCTTATTTCAAATACTGCGGTTACCGTCGCAGTTATTGCTAATCCTTTACCTACTTCTATGGGTGTTTCAGGGAGGCCCTCAGCTACCACCTTGTACTCAAGCATCTGCGTATATGTCCTCACTATTGGTATTGTATAGCCTATACTTACATGAAGTACTTTACCTAGTGATATATTAAGTTCATTAGCTA
>CAZQFL010000037.1:0-8033 GCA_964592745.1 uncultured Desulfurococcaceae archaeon | reverse complement strand
TAATGATTTATGAGACATTTAAAGCACGTGGTTTTGAAATAGGCATTAATTTTAAGCGGACGATACCCCCCTTAATAACGATACTAGTAAACACTATAGATAGAATGATAACACTTGAGGAATCACTTAAAGCTAGAGGCTACATTACTTAAGTATGAGGTGAATAGCTATAATTAATAATCTTAAAGACATGCTCATAATAGAGGATAGGGTTAAATCCATAGGCATATATGCAGCATTAACTATATGTAGAAATGTCAAGGTTAAGCAAGATAGTTACGTTAAATCATTATTGGATGACTTAGTTAAGGATGTTATGAAGAGTTATGATATAGAGCGACTTAAGGATCATCCATTAGTTAGAGCTTATAGAGACACTATGTGGAGGCTAGGTATTGATCCAACGAAGATTAGACCATCGAGTGAGGCATTACTTAGGAGGATTCTAAGGAGGTCTTACCTACCATCCATAAATAATATTGTTGATGCATGCAATATAGCTAGTGCTAAGAATATCGTAGTGATAAGTGTTATTGACTTAGATAAGGTGAGCCCACCATTAATGTTGAGATTCGCTAAGAGTGGTGAGGAATTTACTGACCTAAGTGGTAAGGTCAGGATTCTTAAGGATAATGAGGTAGTGCTATCAGATAGTAAGGGGGTTATAATACATCTTTACCCTTACAGAGACTCTGCTAAGTCAGCTATTACTTCAGACACTCGAAATGTTGTCGCGGTAGCTTATGGTGCTGAAGGCATACCTAAACATAGGTTATTGGATGCACTGAAGGAGTTCGTGGAAATAGTTCTGTGTAGTGTACCTAACGCTAAGTGTGAAAAACCTGTACTAATACTTTAACGAGGGTATGGGAATGTATAGGATTAAAGTTAATCAACCATTTATAGAGGACGATGAAGTAAGAGCAGTTATTGAGGTGCTAAAGTCGGGCTACTTAACGAGTGGTAAGTATACTGAGGAATTCGAACGTGAATTCGCTAAGTACTTAAATGTAAGGCATGTAGTTACGGTAAGTAATGGTACCGTAGCTCTATACTTAGCATATAAGGTATTAGGTGTGGGGCCAGGTGATGAAGTTTTAGTACCTGACTTTACATTCATAGCTACAGCCTCTATGGCTGTAGTTAATGGTGCTAAGCCTGTATTCATTGACATAGATCCTGAAACCTACACTATGGATCCTCACGACTTAGAGAGGAAGATTACTGAGAGGAGTAAAGTCATAGTTCCTGTACATCTCTTCGGTCATCCAGCACCTATGGATGAGATTATCAAGATAGCTAGGGAGAAAGATATATACGTTATTGAGGACTGCGCCCAAGCTCACGGTGCTGAATATAGAGGGATTAAGGTCGGTAGTATCGGTGACTTAAGTGTATTTAGTTTCTACGCTACTAAGAACTTAACTATGGGTGAGGGTGGCGCTATAGCTACATCAAGTGATGAAATCGCTGAACAGGTTAGATTACTTAGAAATCATGGGCAATCCAGGAAATATCATCACATAATGATAGGTTGGAACTTCAGAATAACTGAACTCCAGGCAGCTCTAGGACTTCAACAGTTAAGGAAGCTTGATAGAATGAATGAGAGGAGGAGAGAGATAGCTAAACTATATCTTGAAGAACTAAGTAATGTTGAAGGTATAAGACTCCCCGTAGAAAGGTCTTGGGCTAAACATGTATATCACCAATTCACTATATGGGTTGAGAAGGAGGCATCGAGAGATAAGCTAAGGGAGTACCTCGCTAGGAACGGTGTGCAGACATCAATACATTACCCAGAACCCTTACATACCCAACCAGCATTTAAGGGCTTAATAAGTAATCCTAACTGTTGCCCTAACGCAGTAAGAGCCTCAAAACATGTCTTGTCACTGCCTATGCATCCGGGATTAAAGGATGAGGATGTCATGTATGTCGCTAAGTTAATTAAGGAGTATTTTAAGAGTAATCAGTAATCCGCCGTCTCATCAATAATCAGCCCCAATAGCCCTCATCACCCGAGATACTCCTTAAGTTTAGTATTTATTAAAATTGGTTAAATTAATTACTAGCTAAGTATATAAATCCTATGGTAGCATATAGTAGTATGAGGTAGTAACATGGCTACGAAGAAGATAAGTATTAGCATACCTGAGGAATTGCTCAAGAAACTTGATAACCTATGCGCTAGGTTAGGTGTTAGTAGGAGTGAATTCATTACTAAGGTTCTTGAGGAGAGACTTGGAATGATTGATCAGGAAGGTCGCGAGTACCCTTCAGTATTATGGAAGTTGAGTACATACGGTGTCTTAAGGACTAGGTCACCTAGATATAGGGGTAGAAGAATTAAGGGTAGATGGATTGTTGAGGAGGTTAATGAAGATTGATAGTTAAATATGCGTACTTAAGTAATGGAGCTACTGAGTACGGTTATAAAATTCCCGATATACCAATAATATACTTAGCTCTAAGAATTAGAAGGTATATAGCAAGAGGGCCTGCCTTAATCGATACAGGCTTTGATGGTGGTGTCTATCCCAATATTGAAATTATAAAACTTCTTAAGGGAACAAAGCCTCTTAGAAGAGTAGAATTTGAGCATCCTCTACTTGGTATTGAAGAATTTGAAGTATATCAAGCTAGGGGATACCTATACTATGAAGGTAAGTATATCGATTTAGGTTACGTGAATATTTATGTCCCTATAGAGCCTGAATTCGTAAGTGATGAAGTTTTTGTGGGTAGGGAGATCCTAAATAAACTTAAAATAACCCTTAACCCCATTGACGGCTTTGTAACCATTGAAGTATAACAAATTGCCTGATTAGTTTATTAATAATTAAGGAGTCTTTGGAAAGGCATTTTATTTTAAGTAATGATTATCTTAAAGTGCTTACATATTGTTATGGTGAAATTAAAGTAATTGTGATGTACCCCTTTACTACATATACTTGCATGATTTACATGTTGCTTGATATATTTTAAGTATTTAGGATAGAGATAGCTTGGGATCTCTATGGGTTACTTTAGAGAGGAGTTTTGGGGTGACTTCATATTTAGAGAGTATGATGAGTTTAGGCTTAAGAGTCCTGGTTACGCGATCATAGCAGTACCTGATGCGGGGCTTGTTGGTGTTATTGGTGCTAGCCATATCATTAAGTCTTTAGGTATGAAGGAGGTTGGGGGCATAGATTCGTATATATACCTACCGCCAATAGCTGTTATTAGTCGTAAGGAGGTTAAGCTACCCATTAGGATATTCTATAAGGAGAACTTGATGCTCATTTATAGTGAGTTCATACCTCCAATACAGGCGTTACCACAACTAGTTAGGGCTTTAGTTCACTATGTTGAGAGGAAGGGTGCTGAGTACTTATTCCTTATGTCGGGTATACCAATACCTAATAGGTTTGATGTTGAGAAGTTAAGGACATACTACATAGCAACTACACCTAAGGCTGAGGAGCTGGTAAAGAACGTTGATGTAGTACCGTTTGAGAATGGCTACTTAGTAGGTCCTTATGCTCTACTACTTAAGGAGTCTATAAGGTATAGGTTTAACTCCATAGTACTACTTACTGAGTCATTCATGGAGTTCCCAGACCCTGAAGCATCAGCTAAGAACATAGAGGTGTTCTCTAAGCTAACCGGACTTAAGATTGAGGTTAAGGAGTTACTTGAGCAAGCTGAAGTAATAAGGATTAAAGCTAGGGATGCTATGAGGAATACAATGCATAATCTAGCCCAGATGAGGAAGGATTATGAGTATGTAGTACCACTCCACATATAACTATGAGGTGTGATTATGAATTACTCAAACTTTGAGGATGAGTTTGAGAGATTCATGAGGAGGATTAAAGAGCTTGAGAGAAGGACTTGGGAGTATGTTGAGCGTGAATTAAGGAGAGCCGTATCTGAGGTTAGGAGGGAGTTTGAAAGTATTGAGAGAATGCTATCACCTAGCTGGTCTCATGATGGATCACTAAAACCTCTCTACTCCGTGAGGGATGAGGGTAACGCCTACGCGATATACATAGACTTACCTAAAGCTGATGAAGGCACCATAGATGTTAGATTTAAGGATAATAAGGTATTGATAAGGGCTAAACTCAAGGAGAAGACTTCATTCAAGCCATGGAGTGGTAGGGGCGGTGAGATAGGGTTTACTGAGTACCGTGAATTAATTGAGGTACCAGTTAAGAGAATTGATCCCTCAAGAGTTAAGATAATTAAGAAGAGACGCTTCGTTAAGATACTCATACCTAAGGATTAAGACATTCGTAACTTCTTAAATAAAAAAGAAAGATAGTATAGTTTTTATTTCTCATATCTACCTCACCTTTAGGTGTTATTAGTGAGTGTTGAGCGAGAGCAGCGAAAACAGCTTAGGGAGGAACTCATACGTCAGGGTATAAATCCATATCCCCACATCCCTAAATACATGCCGACACCCGTTAAGGAGGTAATCAGTAATCCCCAAGTCAATTCCTATGTTGCAGTTGCTGGTAGGGTAGCCTCTATTAGGAGACACGGTAAGCTTGTATTCTTCGATATCATAGATGATGGTTACAGGATTCAAGCAATGATTAATATGGCAACAATAGGTGAGGAACGTTTTGAGTGGTTCTTAAAGTACATAAACTTAGGTGACTTCATAAACGTCTTCGGTGAGTTATTCTACACTAAGAGAGGTGAGTTAACAATTAATGTTAGGGATTACCAACTACTTACTAAGGCTCTTAGATCACCACCTGTTAAGTGGGGTCATAGGATATTGGATCCTGAGGTAAGGTATAGGAAGAGGTACTTAGACTTAATGATGACGCCACAAGTTAGAAGGATTCTTGAGATTAGATTTAAAACCATAGAGGAGATTAGGAAGTTTATGTGGGATAGAGGTTTCATAGAAGTTGAGACACCAATACTACAGCCTGTCTACGGTGGTGCAGCTGCTAGGCCGTTCAAGACTCATATATGGGCTTTAGGTGAGGAGTGGTACTTAAGGATTAGCCTTGAACTCTACCTGAAGAGATTCATTGTTGCAGGATTCAATAAGGTATTTGAGATAGGTAAGAACTTCAGGAATGAAGACATAGACGTATTGCATAACCCGGAATTCACCATGATGGAGGCTTACGAAGCCTACGCTGATTACAATAAGATTATGAGATTAACTGAGGACTTGATAAGTACAGTGGCTCGGAAGGTTTTAGGAACTACTAAGGTGAGGTATAAAGTCGATGATGAGGAGGTGGAGATAGACTTAAGCCCCCCATATAGACGTATCAAGTTAGTTGAAGGTCTTAAGGAGTATGCCGGAATAGACGTTGAGAATTTAAGTGATGAGGATATCAAGGAGTTATTGAGGAGGAATAACATTGTTTTGAGTGGTGGTTATGATAGGGGGAGAGCTATTGTTAAGCTCTTCGATAAGTTAGTTGGTAGGGAGCACTTAATTGAGCCAACATTTGTCATAGACTTCCCGGCATCATCCTCACCACTAACTAAGCCTCATAGGGAAGACCCACGCTATGCTGAGAGGTTTGAGCTCTACATAGCTGGTATCGAGTTAGCTAATGCCTATACAGAGCTCAATGATCCCGTACTACAGGAGGAGTACTTCAGAAAGGAGGAGGAGAGAAGGAAACTAGGTGATTTAGAAGCACATCCGTATGATTGGGACTTCATTGAAGCTTTAGAATATGGGATGCCACCAACAGGTGGTTTAGGTTTAGGTATCGATAGGTTGGTAATGATATTTACGGGAACGAACTCAATTAAGGAAGTTATACCATTCCCGATGTTGAAGAAGACTGGCGGTTCTTATTGATACCTTAAGGGTATGACGTAGCCTGGATTCTCTATAGCCCCAACAACAACTACGTAGTAGGATTGAGGTAAGACAAGTTCTAATAACCCCTTAACTAGGAGTTCACCACCTTTATAGAGTACATAGGAGAAAATACCTTCATAACTAATCACATATGTTAGCCTATTCTTAATCTCACGTACAAGATCTGAGCTAGTCACTCCCTTCACATCCTTAACTTCATTCACATAAGTATATGAAGGGTAAAATAACGATGTACATGACCCACCCTCAACATTAACGGTAACCTCTACAGGAGTTAATGGTTTAAATACTACGTCACCATACCTGTAAGTATAACTATCAACAAAGGTAACATTAACCTCTCTTCTCCCCCTAAACCATAACCTCTTATATGGTGGTTGAATATTCTTAATTAAGTCCACGCTTAATCCATATATTTCCGATTGACTAAGTAGATGTCTTAAAGCCCTGTTAGGAGGTAGCCTCCCTAATGACTTTATACTGCTCAAGCATTCAGTGAAGTAAATGCTCTCCTTACACCCATAGATTATTAGATCTATATCTGAGTACTCAGGGTTATGTATACCTGCAAGTATTGATCCATCAATACCTATATTATTAACCCCAATACCTACATACCTCTCAATCTCCCCGACTAAGTCAATAACCTCCAACTCCAAGCCATCTCTCGGCTTCCTCATAATTTCCCTTAACCTTTCATTGGGTTTATACACCTTAATTATCTTGCTAAGACTTACTTGAGGTGTCTTAGCTCCAAATACTGGATCGTAGCTATATTCTTGATAGTGCTTTATAGTACTCATGACATTTCTAACTCCATACTTCTTAACTACTCTCTCATAGCATACACTACCTCTACACCATATAGTCCTACCACTAACTGGTACATACTTCAGGTACGCTATCACCTTATTCGGTGGGTGAACATTACCAATAACGACATATATATTTCCATGGATGTCCTCTAGATGGTCATGATCTAGAAATGTATCAGCCGGTTTGCTACTAATCATTTAGTCATCCCGCTCGTGCTTCATCATCCTTGATATACTTAAGCTTTAAGAATTAAATTTTTAGTAGGTCTTCGAGGCGGGATATTGGAATTAACAATAACAGTTAGTGGAGCCTTTATTGGAAGTGAGTTGAGCTACATTAATGGACCTCTTGCTATAACCATTGAGGATGGCGTAATAGTTAGTATTGAGAGACATGTAGAGGGTGCTGACTTACGTGGCTTCATAGCTTTACCACCACTAGCCAATATGCATGTACATGCGCTCGACCTAGCTATAGCTGAGGAGGGTTGGGACTTAGATATCGATTCAGTTGTTGGCGAGCCTTACGGGCTTAAGTATACATTACTTAAGAGGTTAAGTAAGGACGAACTTTCTAGGGCTTTAGAGTCGTTCTACAATTATAGCTTAAAGTGTGGGGTAGGTCTTGTTGTTGAGTTTAGGGAGTTTGGGATTAATGGGTTAAAGCTAGGTATGAGGTATGGGGTTAATACCTACATTATGTCTATGCCTTCAGGCCATGACGTCAGTATTGATGAGTTAAGCAAGCTCATAGAGTTGAGTGATGGCTTCGGTATATCATCACCCCTTTACTTTAGTGATGATGTACTTAGGGCAATGCTTAAACTCGCTAAGGCTAAGGATAAGTACGTATTTGCTCACATTGCTGAGGTTAAGGAAGTACGTGATGAGGGTGATCTAGAGAAGCTCCTAAGGTTTGGTAATCCAACAGCCATTGTTCATGGTGTATGGCTTAATAGTGATGATGTAGTAATGCTTAGGGAGCGCGGAATACCATTAATACTATGCCCTAGGTCTAATAGGTGGTTCTTAAGTGGTGATGCTAAGTTAGACGTGATTTATAGAGAAGGAATTGTTGTTGGATTAGGTACTGATAATGCTGGCTGGGTTAAGCCTGACTTATGGAGGGATGCTGAGGAGGTGCTTCTTAGGCTTAGGTACTTAGGTATTAATGACCCTAAGTGGGTTTTAAAGGCGCTAACTGTTAATGCGGGTACTATACTTGGGTTAAGGTACGAGTTGAGTGAGGGTGCTAAAGCTGATATACTACTATTAAGGAACGACTTACTAATGCTTGGTAATGTAAGGAATAAGTATCTTGCTGTAGTGAAGAGGGGTGGGCCTGAATTAGTTGGTGGTGT
>CAZQFL010000036.1:0-8434 GCA_964592745.1 uncultured Desulfurococcaceae archaeon | reverse complement strand
GCGTTAAGGAGAACGGGTCCGGAAGCTTGGAGTTTCTGGGAGAGGTTTAGTGATGACGAGATCAAGGAGTTAAGTGAGGAGGTAGCACGGAGATTAGGTAGTGAAGCTTTAAGACTTACTGAGGCTCGTGAGATTATCGAGGATGTTAAAGTACTAATGCTTGATGTAAGAGGTATACAGAGCTTTATTAGAAGGGAATCTTTAAGGTCTGTAGCTGCTGCTAGCACTCTAATTGATTTAATAGTGCTATATGCGGTACCTAAAACATTAATGAATGAATTTGAGATACCTCTCGAGGCTTTCATATTTATGGGTGGTGGCAACCTCATAGCATTAGTGCCTGAGCGTGTTGGTGAGAATGACGTAGGTAAAGCCTTAAGTAAAATGAATCTAGGTGTTAAGGTGGGCTTCTCAATTGCTCTAACACCCTTTACTGTACCATGGATAGTAACTCAAGGAAAATTGACAAGTAGGTTAGCAGCTGCTAAGATCACTATAGAGAGCGTTGATGCTGATGTAGAGGACGTCTTACTAGGTTATGAGGTTCTTTGTGAGTCATGTAGACGTAAACCTGCTATAGAGATTAAGGATGAATTAGAATCTCGTGAGAAGCTCTGTGAGGAATGCTATAGACTCTTTAGGTTCGGTAGGAGCATGTACATTAAGTATAAGCTTGAGCTACTTAATACCTTAGGCTATACAAGTGTTAGTAAGTATTTAAAAGATAAGAATGGTATACGTAAGCTTTACACGTATTTAATGGGGTGGCTATCAGGTGCTGAGGACTACACTAGAGAGAGTAAATACCTAAGTGTGATTAAGATTGATGGTAACGCTATCGGGTCATATATGGCTTACTCCCTAACACCTGCTGAAGCATTCTTAAGATCCATAAGAGTAGACCTAAGTACTAAGTTAGGTATTTACACTTTACTTGAATTAATGCTTAGAAAAGCGCAGGAGCAAAGGGAAAACACTCTCGAGGAGCTAGTTATCAGAACATTCTCTGGTATACTTTATGCAGGAGGTGATGACTTACTAGCCTTAGTTCCAGCTAATATATCCATACCGCTGTGCCTATCGGTTGCCTATTGGTTCTGGAGGTTAACAGGAACTAGAACTATATCAGCAGGTATCGCCTGTGGTAAGCCTAAGCATAACGTATGGCTCTTAATCGATACTGCAAATAGATTGCTTAGTAAATCTAAGGAGAGGTTTAGAAAGGAGGCTAGTGAGGGGATTCGAAACGGTGATGTACTTATGTACCTTTACTTCGAGTTAGGAACGCAACAATTGCTTCCTAGCGTGGTTGATGACGTAGTTAAAGTTTATGGAGGCACTGGCCTATATAGGGAACCTTACATATTAACTTCTAAGCCATCAAATAGGGGAGACTCACTAGAGCTACCACTTAAATTATTAGGTATTATCAATTCAGAGTATGACTTAAGACGTAAGACTGACCTTGAGAATGCTCTCAGTAATCTCCTAACGATGATTAAGAACTCATCAGTTATTGAGAAGGTCAGAGGTTTAATGGCTGAGTTATTAACTTCACTTAGACCATTATTAAGTACTACATCCCTAAGTAATGTGTGGGCATTACTAGCTACTAGGTTGTCGTGGAGAGTAGCGCGAACTGAATCAGGTCTTGCTGGAGATAAGGTTGAAGCAGCGGTTCTCAGGAGACTAGCTAATCTTATGCTCAATGAATATAAGGTCTACGGTAAGCACCTACTACCACCAATACGTGATTTGCTTGTGTTAATGAATATCTTACTTAATAAAGGGTGATGGGCCGTGGGGAATCTAAGATTAGGTACCTTACTATGTATTGAGGGATTAGCTCACTGGGGCAGTGCATATAGAGAACCAACATTAGGTTCCGGTATATCAATGTGTAAGCATGCAGGACTTAATGAGTATTTAGTATGTATTAGGGGGCAGTACATTAAGGGCTTACTTAGAAGGTGGTGTGAAAGACTAGCTCCCTTACTCTTAAGTAGAAATCTCATAAAGACTAAGGAGATAATAAGTAAGGTCTTCGGTCCTTCAGTGCTCAGTAGTGTTAACGAAGCAGAACCTACATCACTACCATCACGTACTTATGTAGGTGATGCTTATCCTGTGAAGGGCATGAAGCATGCTAAGGAACTCTTTAAGAAGGGGGTTTTCGCGTATCTAATGGATAACAGTGATAGAATCGTTAAAGTAAGTACTAGGTTAGTTACAAGGATAAGAATAGATGACGTTAGTGGGAAAGCAGCTGTAGGCGCCTTATACCATGAGGTCAAAGTACCTTTAGGAATCCCATTCTACTTTGAATTAGTTGTCAAGGACCTAAGTAATGACGAGCTCCTAGACCTAGCTAGATTATTATTACTATCATTAACTCAGTTAAATATCTCAAGTCCTGGTAGGTCAGGTACTGTAGCAAGTGTTAAAGTTGTAGGTCTAAAGCCTGAAGACTTACTTCAAGATAATGTAGTTAAGGAGATCATTAGGTGGTTAAAATGAGGATATTCAATATAGTGATTAAGTTCCTAACACCCGCTTTGCTACAAGTTAAGGAGGGTTATAGAGGTATGATGTACTCTGGGGTAGCTGATAAGGTGCCAGGTTCCACTATTAGGGGTTCATTACTAACTTGGGGCATTAGAGAGGGCATCATTAGCGAAGATGAAGCAGTAAAGGAGTCCTTAAGTCCTAAGCACTCAGTAACTACCTTCCTCTTAACACATGAGACTTCACGCATGTATGAAGACACCATGATAGCTCACGCACTATCACTAATGTTCAAGAAGGGCTTAGGGAATGGAACTATATACTCACTAAGTGTAGATAGGTTAATCAATAAATACATGAGTAAGGGTGCCATATTAACACCCAAGGACATACTAACTGAGTTAATCAATGAAGTGATGAAGAAAATCGACGTCAAAGGTGATGAGCTTAAATGTTCAGCAAATACTGAGAGAGTAATGGGTAACTCGCTAACTAGGGTTAATGATTCATGGAGATTGTCTAAAGACTTGATAGATTATGTGAGTGGTTCTTATGTAGGTGTAGGTATTGATAGGTTGAGGAGGACTTCAGCTCCTGGTGTCCTCTTTGGTTACGAGTATGTAGAATCCGGTGCTGTATATGTAGGTATTGTGTCTTGCAGTGAGGATTCAGTAATGTGTAAGATCGTGGAAGCATTAAGGAAAAGTAATGTAGTTATTAGTGTAGGTAAAGGCACTGGTAGGGGTTATGGCTTAGCTAAAGTACTTGATATTAGGGAATTAAGTCCTAAAATAGTTAGTAATGTTAAGGAAGGTGATTACGTTGCACTTGAGGTAATAGGGCCTACATTCACGTTAAAACCGCATACAGGTACTTCAGTACCCATACCAAGACCTTTGACATTAGGCGATGAGATTATTGTGAGAAGTAAGAGCGGGTCTCTAGAGCTTAAAGTAGTTGGGGTTTTAGGCGGTATTAACGTGTTCCGTGGTTGGTCTTTAAGAACGAATACACCTAAGTTAACTATTAAGGCTTTGGATTACGGATCCTTAATAATAGCTAAGGTTAGAGGTAATGTAGGGTTACTTAGTATACTACCCTACGTAGGTATTAATGAATTCTCATCTCAAGGCTTCAACATAGTATTTCCATTAATAACTGATTTCCTACCTAGTCTGTGAGGTGATAATTATTGAGTCAGCACCTTATGTCTAGGCTTGTAATGAATCTCATATTCAAGCCCATCACGACTCCCTTCGTGCACGTGGGTATGGGGGCTGGGTTAGAGCGAGGATTACTTGAAGTCTTCAAAGTGAGTGTAATAGATGGTGGTACTGCGTACATAATACCCTCTCACAGTATCAAGGGGGTTTTAAGGCGTATTAGTGAATATGTAGCTAAAGCATCAGCTACTAATAGGGAGCTCGAACATGCTTTAATCAGAGCTCATTGTGAAGTCGAGAATGAGGGTATTAGACATGTATGTAGCTCTAATGATGACTTACGTATGATTAACAACTACATAGATGGCATACTTAAGGACAGGTCTCTCGCTAGGAGGTACATACCTGAGGACTCAATAGATGAGGTAAGTAGTAGGTTTGAGGAGGGAGGTATTAGGGAGGTTATTGAGGTTGAGCCAATAGTAACTATTAAGTGTCCCATATGTAGACTTTATGGTGGTAGTGGTCTAGGCGGTAAGGTATACATTAGGGATATTGTTATCAAGAATGGTAATGTAGCTGTCATCAGTAGAACAAGCATTGAGAGAGTAACAGGTAAGGTTAGGGAGGGATCCTTATTCTCAGTTGAAGCGTTAGTAATACCTAAACTTGAATTAACTATAATTATTGACGATTTAAAGCCAAAGACTACTGAGGCATACATCATTGCATGTACTCTAGAGTGGTTAGCGAATATAGGTCTAAGTATTGGTGGAATGAAGTCTTCAGGCATAGGTCATTACCTACTTGACACTAAAGAATCAAGGGGCTACTTAATAGATTACGAAAACATAAGTGATAAGGAATTTATTAAAGCTCTAGCTAATCCTATAGATTACATTAAAGAGTATGGAGTTAATATGGAAGAGTTAATCAGGAAGTTAAGGGGGTGTGGTTAGGAATTACGGATTTAAAAGCATTAATTATAGCTCCTTGGGGTTACCCTCCCCAATGGAGAAGAGTATCGTATAGTGTCAGGGTAACTTATAAGGGCTTCGACGCTATTGAAATTGACAAATGTATTACATGTTCATCAACGTTAGCTTTAGTTTCTGCAATCAGTAAGTTGACAAGCAGGTTTAATGAGGTTAAGGTATTAGTGTTAGGACTTGACACCGCAGTTCAACCTAAAGATCATGAGGATGGTACTAAGTTTAGAGAAAGAGTTAAGAGGATTTATGAAGAGTGGTTAATGAACTTGCTAAACGATTGTAGGACACATGGGTGTTGCAAGGGTATATCTGAGAAGCTATTTATAATTGATGTACTGCCAGGTATAGGGATGTTTAATGGTTGGAGGTATTTAGCTAAGATTGATGATCTCTTCGTAAAGGCATTCTTAAGAGTTAGGGATGAGCTTAAAAGGTTAGGTAATAGGACGTGGATATTTATAGATATAACTCACGGGATTAACTATCAGACGATCTCAGTTATGTACGCGTCTTTAGCTGCTGTGATAAGTGAGCTAGGTATTAAGGGATTAACTAAGACTTTCATATTAAACTCAGAACCTGCTATGGGTGGTGAGCTATGCATTAAAGTATCTAAAAATGATATTACCCCTCAAGCAGTTAGTGAACTTAATATACTTGATGTTACGAGACTACACACAATACTTAACTTCATATATGCCATTATCTCATTAAGTAGGTTAGAGTACTTAGGTATTGAGGAGGGCATAAAGGAGTTAAGGAAGTATCAAGAGGATGAGGCTCAAAGATTAGCTGAGAGGTTAAGTAGGAATGTATTACCTGCCATCAAAGCATTAAGACTTGGGGCTGTCGTTCCAGTATTTAATGGGTCTAAGTATTACCTTGACAATTATGACCTAAGAATATGCTTAAGTAGTAATGCTAAGTATGAGGTAAATCGTGAACTAGTGCCTAAGATAGACCATACAGGCATGACTGTAAGCTATGACAGCACATCTGCTTGGTACCTACTGGAGAACGTGCTGAATAACGTGATTACTAAGTTATGTAGCTGTAATGAGAAAGAGGGTTACTGTCTAAATTCTGATAACCTTTTAGGGTTCCTTGACGGTATATCCAAATTATACAATGATTTAAAGCTCTATAATTTGAGTCAAATCACTAATAGAACTAAGGAGGAGTTGAAGGCTATTACTGGCATATGGTATGGGTCTCCTAAGGATGTAGTTCTACCTATTGAGGTATACTATATACTATGGCACTTAAGGAAATCAGAAGTAAGTCTTAATAAGATTAAAGAGTTAGTACGTGATGTAGAAAAACTTCAAGGTTCACCTGATGCTAGGAATTTTATAGCTCACTCAGGACTTGACTTTAGGACTGTTAAGTCGTTAAGGATATCGAAAAAGGGAATTATAGAAGTAATATATGATAGTGAGACCTTAAAGAAAGTATTAAGGGAGTTAAACATAATCTAACTTATTAAGACAAGGTTGAAAAGATTAGTTAAATATTAATGTAACGTTCTCCTATATAAGAAGTAAAGCAAAATCAATATTTCACTTGCTTGATTATGTTTATGATTAGTAGCTTCTTATGCTAAAGTGTTTATAGTGATTATGCCGTTATAACCTCATCTATGAATACAATGTTTAATTTCATTTATATTAAGTCTAATTTTCTACTGCTACCATGCATTTATCTTCATTCTATTATTTCTTTTATTTTTCTGTATGGTAGTATTGGTTTTCTGTATAGTGTTTTGTAGTATATTACCGGTATTTTTAGTTTGTTGAAGTATGGTTTTAGTTTTTCATCTGCTATTAGTATTATGTTTTTGATTGCTTTAGATACTTCGTGTAGTTTGTAGGCTTTCCTCTCAGCGTACTCCCTCCTCCAGTACCCTGCTACTTCTAGGTAGTAGGTCCCTCGCTTCGTGTGTATCTTGAAGTCTGGTAGGTATAGTATGTCTCCGAGAGCTATGGGTTCCTCCTCACGAACTATGTTTAGTCCTAGAGACTTTAGGGACCTATATATGGACTCCTCAATAGAGCTATCGAATACCTCCCTCACCCTAACGGTACTAACGACCCCCAACTCAGGTCTTAACTTACTGGATAGTAGCCTCACCGTAACCCTACCCCTACGTGTATGCATGGTGGCTTCAACAAACCACTCACTCATCCCGTAAAGTCTCGGTAGTACCTTCATTAGTAGCATGGATAGTCTAGCACCATACCTTGTAGGCCTACCAAAGACTGTGCGAGGACCCTCAACACTAATCCTTAACCACCTACCGACATACCTCATATCGTAGATTAAGCCGTAAAACTTACAGAACCTGCCAACATCCCTAGCAAGCCTACCCAAACCGCCCTCAAACTTCGAGACAAGCAGCCTAACCTGTGATGAGTTAACACAGACAGTATCTATGGTCTCGTAATTAAACACCTTAACCACACCCTCAACAGTAGCAGCTTTAACCCTCACTAAGGGCTGCTCATTAACGTCATCACACCATAAAACCTCATCAAGGTCTACGCCAAGCTTAAGCTCACTCACGATCTCCCTCAATACATCCTCCCTACGATCAGATGGTACGAAACCACCATACCTCTCATTAACTAACTGAAAGACCCTCAACCTTAAAGTCCTAGGGTTCACTACAGGCTTTAACGTAGTGACTCCAGGCCTGTAGAATAGCGTCATGACCTTCCTTAAAGCTTCATAGAGCCTATCATCACTAACTATAATCCTTAGCTCATCCCAGTCAATACTACCGTAAGGCCTACCCAAATTACCCTCATAAAACCTTATCACCTCGTCAACTAACTTACGGTGCTTCACTGAGCTTAGGTAGTGAGGTATGGCGTAATCCCTCATGAAGGTTAGCTTCAAGTTCCTCCTACCGTAAGTCAACCCTCCTCACCCTCCTCCATAAACACTTCGAACCTCCTACGACGCCTAGCTAGTGATGGCTCTAAAGTCCTCCTAGTTATTAACTCTATAAGTACCGCCTCACTCTCCTTAGGTCTTAGAATCCTACCTAACCTCTGAACATATTCCCTATGAGACCCTGTACCACTAATTATGATCGCTACAGATGCGTCAGGTACGTCAACACCCTCATCAAGAGCCATAGCGGTAGCTAAAACTCTAATCTTACCCTCACGGAATAGCCTCAGATACTGCTTCCTCTCATCATTTGGTGTGTCATGGAGTATCCTAGGTATTAGGAACTCACGTGAGATTTCTCGAATGATGTCAGTGTATCTAGAGAATATTAGTATCTTCTCGTTAGGGTACTTAGTGAGTAACTCTTCAACAAGCTTAATCTTTCTCTCCGTACTAAGCGCTATTTGCCTCGCCTTATGCTTAGCTCTTAAAGCCTCACGAGCTTCAGGATCTCTACTAGCAAGCTCTAGTACCTTCCTAAACCTTAACCTAGGGTCTTTAATCTCGGGGAACTTCCTTTTGCAATAATCCAGGTATTTCTTCATGAGCCTCCTATATTCCTTAAGCTCCTCCTTCGAAAGGGTAACATAGATTCTCTCCTCACGATGCCTAGCTAAGTAACCCTCCCTCTGTAGCTCCTCACGCTCTAAGCTATAAACTATGGGA
Organism: uncultured Desulfurococcaceae archaeon; assembly: GCA_964592745.1. Lineage (GTDB taxonomy): Archaea > Thermoproteota > Thermoprotei_A > Sulfolobales > NBVN01 > CAZAMI01. The sequence goes on along the minus strand of CAZQFL010000036.1, from coordinate 153 downwards.
CCTAATACCTCACCGTAGTACTTATGTAGGCCATCACTCCTCAATGGTGTTGCTGTGAGGCCCATACGGTAGGGTGCTGTTGAGTTCTCTAGAGCTCTACGATAGTTGGGACTAACGGCGTGATGGCACTCATCAGCTATTATTAATCCGAAG
>CAZQFL010000035.1:0-9329 GCA_964592745.1 uncultured Desulfurococcaceae archaeon | reverse complement strand
ATAATACCTAAGTCTATAGGCCATGCCTTAAGAGCTGCATATAGAGAGTCCTTACTACCTGGTAACACAGCTATACGCATGTACATCCCCCATCAAATTATCAGGTTAAGTATTTATGTGTACCTGGATACCTTATCCAGGTGGTAGTACGGTTAGGGATCTAATACTTGTACATAAACCTAATGAGGCTAGGAGGTTCATTGAAGAGGTTAAGGATTCTAGAGCTATAGCTCTATACGTTATAGGTTCGACACTAACATCAACGATACCTGGTATTAGTGTTGCTGGTGCATCACCTAGGGCAACTCTATATACCCCAACACTTGATGTTGAATACCTAGTTACTGGTAAGCCCTTAAGTATGGATGTAGTACCTGTAACACCTGAAGGGATACCTACACCAGCAATCATAACGAGGGCATCCCTAAAACTAATGGACATACCTTACTTAGTAGTAAATAGTGGTTCATATATAGAGCCTAGAATACCTCACATAGTCCTACCATCAAGATGTGTTGGCGGTTTAATTAATGAGTGTAAGGGCCTACCTAAAGGAATAGCTAATAAGTTATTTAGGGAGTCTGAGAGCTTAGGTAAGTCAATATCTAGGGGCGTAGATGTCGTCATCATTGGTGAGAGCATCCCAGGAGGTACTACGACAGCCTTAGGTATACTAGCAGGTCTAGGTTATGAGGCTTGGGGTCTAGTAAGTAGTAGTGGACCCAGGAATCCTCATGAACTCAAGGAGAAGATTGTTAAGGAAGGTCTCGAAGTTTTAAGGAAAGGTGATGTTAAGAGTGATATCTTTGGAGTTATTGAGTGTTTAGGGGATCCAGTACATGTCAGTATTGCTGGCTTAGTTAAGGGTGTAGTCAGTAATGATGCTAAAGTAATCTTAGCTGGGGGGACGCAAATGAGTGCTGTACTAGCAATCCTTAAGTCATTAAACGTTAAGTTGAGAAACAGGTTAGTTATAGGTACTACTAAGTGGATCATTAGAGATGATACCTCCAACATAATCAAGTTAGTCTCAATGACGTATGACGTACCCATAATTGCATTCAACTTTGACTTCTCAAGATCGAGGTATGAAGGTCTTAAATACTACGAGAGGGGGTACGTGAAGGAAGGTGTTGGTGCTGGAGGAACAGCTATTGCTGCATCCGTAATTAACGGCGTTAGTGCTGAAGACATTATTAGGGAAGTTCATGAGGAGTATTCAAGACTCTTAAGTATGGGTGGATTACATGGTGAGGATAAGACACATTAATAACTCATTAATCATAGAACTTGAGGGAGACTACCTCACACTCTCCACAACAAGCTATGGCGGGGGTCTAAGATTAATTAATACAGTCGTCTTTACGCAAGTTAGTAAGCAATTTAATGAGGATCCTATAGATTACTCGAGGAACTTACTAAAGAGATTATCATTACCTCTCACTAAAACAATAGTATTTCTCACAGCTACTGATATACATAGTAAGTACGTAGTTAAGGTGAATAGAGATGTAGGTATCACGTTAGTCATGACTTTAGGTATTGACCCACTAGCTTGCGTTGGTGGTCTAACACGTGAGGTAAAGAGCAAGGTTGGTGATGTATGTAAGCATCATGGTACGATCAATATATTCATAGCTGTGAATAAACCTTTAAACATAAGGTCATTAGCTGAATTACTTATGCTGACATCAGCCGTTAAAGCTTTAGCACTTAGTGACCTCTGCTTGATGTGTAATGAGAGTAGGCGAGCATACTCCTCTGCCGTAGATGCTACTGCCGTAGCGAGTCGAGCAGGGAGATTCATTGATACCTACGTGGGTCCTGTAACTCCCATAGGTTCTGCGGTATCAGTACTAATCTATGAGTCTATAGTTGAGTTAGCATTGAAGGATCTAGATGAAAACACAAAATTTAAACTTCTCACGGGTTTCAGTATTAATGAAGTTAAGGAATTCATATATAGGATATATGAGGAGCTACTGAAGACATCTAATGTTAGCGTTTCTAAGGTTAAGAGAGTCATTAATGAGGTTATTGATGAGGAGTTAAGTGATCCTAATGTTTGGATGCTATTAGCATCATTCAAGTACCCTGAAATACTTTCATCTATAGGATGGATTCCAAGGTTAAGTAGGGTGGAGTATGAGAGAGATTCTGTAAAGATAATAGCTGATGAAGTACTGGGTATGTCTTTATCTACATACATAAATGGTGTTAAGGGATTAATGAGTTACTACTGGCTTGATAGAGTTAAGGATAAGATTGATATGATAAGAGGTAAGGCGCCATTTAGTGATGACTTATTAACATCATTCATGGGTTCCATAATAAGTAAGGTTTTGGATCGTATATTGAGGGAGGAGTGATTCAATGATATCATTAATAATGGCTGGTGGTAGAGCAAGTAGGCTTGGAGGTATTGAGAAGCCGTTACTAAGGATTTGTGGTAAGGTAGTCATAGATGTAGTTATAGATGTTGCTAAGAACTTCTCAAGAGATGTATACGTGGCTGTATCACCTCATACTAGGAAGGTTAAGGAATGGGTAAGTCGTAGAGGAGATGTCTACGTAGTGGAAACGCCTGGTCAGGGATACTCTAAAGATATTGAGTACTCACTTAACATCATAGGTAGGTTTCCAGTACTTACACTACCAGCTGATATGCCTTTCATCACCGTAGAGGTTGTGAGAGATTTCCTTGAGAAGGCCTTAAAGAGCAGAAAGCAAGTGGTAACTTTAATGGTTAGGAATTGTAATATGTTAAGGGAGGGTCCTAGAGGTATAGCATTATTTAAGTCAGTAGGTGGTGATTGGGAGGATATACCTCTTTGTGCTTATCCAGATCTTCTAGATATAGACACATGGAGTGATGTCTTGGAGGCTGAGCATATATGTGGAGAAGACATGGCGGTATTCGAAGGCATGAGAGATTTAAAGTGATAGACTTCAGCTCTAATCTTAACCCCCTAGGTCCACCTAATGAGTTAATAGATGCTATTAAGTCATGCGTAAGTGAGGAAGCGTATAGGTTCTATCCTAACCCTAACTATTATGAATTAAGGAAGCTACTCTCTAGGCTTTACGGTGTGAGTAATGATGAGTTGGTAGTAACTAATGGAGCTTCTGAGGCACTTACCTTATCACTCCTGACTGTTATGAGATTCGGCATTAACACCTTAGTAGTGATATCTCCTACATTTAGTGATAAGGAGTTAATGATTACTGCTAAAGCATTAGGTTTTAAGACGCTTACATTCCTGATGAAGGATGTAGGCAACAAATTCGTCCTGGATTGCGAAGAGGTCGTAAACCTTGTAAAAAGTAAGAAGGTAGCAATACTACTCTCCAATCCAAATAACCCGACAGGGACGTACGTACCTCTTAAAGTATTGAAGTATATAGCTGAGTCAGTAAAGGAGGGCTACTTAATAATTGATGAGGCATATCTAGAATTCACGAATAAATCTAGTGCCACACGCTTAGGTATGGATAACGTGTTAGTAGTTAAGACATTAACGAAGATATTCGCAGCACCCGGACTTAGGGTTGGTGCGTTAATATCATACAACAAGGAGTTTATCGAGGTAGCTGACTACATTAGACCGACATGGAATATTGATAGCTTAAGTGAGTGTGTATACAGTAAGTTATTGAGTGATGAGAGCTTCATTAAGTACTTCATATCTAGAACTAAGCAGGTTATTAGTGACTGGCGTAGCTACATGATAACTAAGCTTAGGGAGTTAGGTCTAGTAGTGTATAACTCGGAAGCCAACTTCGTATTAGTTAAGCACGAAGATATCCCATCAAGTGAGCTATATTCGAGACTTCTAAGGGAGGGTATAGCTATTAGGAGGGCTGATACATTCATAGGGCTCAGTAAGTACTTCTCAAGGTTATGTGTCAGAAGTCCTGACGATGTTAATAAATTAGTAGTAGCTTTAGGGAGGGTTTTGAAATGTCTTTAAGGGGTTTCGCATCACTATTATCATTCTTAACAATAATACCTGCTAGAAGACATGATATTGAGGAGGCATCTAAGTCGTTCTACTTAGTACCGTTGATAGGTCTAATCACCGGTGTAATTACGGTACTTCCGTTAATCTTCATAGATAAGCCAATGCTGTCAGCAATAATAGCTACCTCAATAACCTACATAGTTACAGGCTTCATACACTTAGATGGCTTAGCAGACTTCATGGACGCACTTGCGTCAGGTAGGAGAGGTACTAATGCTATTAAAGTCATGAAGGAGCCATGGAGAGGTACGTACGCCGTAGTAGCGGTAAGTCTGTGTATTCTATTGACATACGTATCAATACTTGAACTACGAAGCTTACCTCTAGCTATACTTATTTCCTATGTCATGATTTATGAATCAATGTTTATACTGGCAATCATGTCTCCTAAGCCTAACCACAAAGGTCTAGGAAGGGTATTCATAGATAATGCTAAGAGACCTCACTCACTACTTAAGAACATAGTAACTTTAATGTGTTCATTAATGGGTGTAATTATAGCATTCCATGCATTAATGTTAGGAATTGATATAGAGCTACCCATAAGGCTTACTTTACTATCGCTAACTTCATCAATCTCCACATCATTAATAACGTTAAAACTAGCTAAAAGGGTTATAGGTTATGTTAGTGGTGATGTATTAGGCTTTAATCTTGAGATATGTAGATCGCTAACATTACTCATCTTAGCCTTACTAATTACTTAGGTGTTAGTTATTGATACCAACTATTATTAATGATAGTGAAATACTCCTTACGTCACTAATTATCGCTTTAATATGGGATCTCATCTACCCTAAACATTCTGGACTACTACTTAAGATACACCCAGTTCATACATGTTATTTCATGGCGTTAAGACTGCATAAGCCATACTCAAGCAAAACTTATGGTTTACTTGTATGGTTAGCTTGTATGTTGGCACATCTTATGCCGTGGGTGCTACTCTACGTGATTACGTCGTTATTTAATAACGTTGTCTCACTAATTGCTAAGATAGTTGCTACATCATTCATAATTAAGGTAAGCTTCTCCATAAGGTTGCTACTTGAGGAGTGTTATAATGTCTATTCGTGCTTAGTTAGGGACAATATTGAGTGCGGTAGGAGGTATGCTCAAGGATTAGTTAGGAGGGATCTCAGTAACTTAGGGAAGGAACATATATGCTCAGCAACTATAGAGTCACTAGCTGAGAGTTTTGTTGATGGTTTCTTAGCACCTCTATTCTACTTCATACTCTTCGGACCCCTAGGTGCTCTAGCTCAAAGATTAATTAATACATTAGATGGTGCATTAGGGTTTAAGTCAGAGGAGTTCAGAGAGGAGGGTTTCTTCTCAGCTAAGGTTGACGATATAATTAACTTCATACCAGCGAGGCTCTCAGTACTACTCTTTCTTCTCTCATCACTTATTTTAAGGTATGATGTTAAGGGCTTACTGAGATCTTGGAGTAAGTACTCAAGTGTAACGGAGAGTCCTAACGCGGGACACCCTATGTCGGCTATGGCAGGGTGTTTGAATATATGGCTTGAGAAACCAGGGTTCTATAAGATAAATGCTGAGGGTAGGAAGCCATGCGAATACGATATCCTTAACGCTTTAAAGATCACTACATGCTCCACTATAATAACCCTATCTACTGTAATACTAATCCTGGCTATCTACGCTGTTTAAACCACTTATGAACTCACTAACTACTCTAGTAGCTACCTCCTTAACGTAACGTGTATCGTCAGTGGATCTAACCCATAATGTAACAACCTTGCACTATTTCTCTTAATGTATTCGTACCTGACTTCAGTAATTGATGCCTAATAATCCATAACGCCTTAAACCCATATCTCTTTAACTCATTAGCAGCCTCACTAGCAACTTTACCAGTATCTAGCTTACTTCCCCTAACCACCTTAACCTTAGCATCCATATCATCAATACCTAGGAATAGTAACATATCAATCACCTTTAGATCTTAATTATAGCTATGTCCTTAACCCACTTATTCCTATGGATTAAATCCTCCCTATTACACAACTTAATAATACCATTCCTTGTGAAGTCGAGAATTATGTGGCTCTCCTCATTCATTACGTCATCAAGGTTAAGCTTCACATAACCTTTACTCTCAATGACTACGTACTTAAATGAGTTAATGCCTAGGAAGTTAATTATGACATCCTTAAGTAGGGGCTTCCCGAACCTTACCTAGAGGGTTAACAAACCTGTACTGCCTTAACTTCTTTAAATCACTTAACGTTAAACTATTAACGTATATGTCAATGACAGATACTTTAATATTATATCGTGACTACGTTCTCTACGGCTCAACTGTAGCCCTGCTTATTCCTAGATTAATTGATAGGTAGTAAGTTGTGATGAATTAATTAAATTAATGCTTAGGTCTGTGCCAATTCTCCTAACGTATAAATATATTCATACACACTGTACGTTTGAGGTTTAATCATGGGTGAGGTTAAGAAGCGTAAGTACTTACCTGAGAAGTACCCCTTAAGACCTGAGGTTAAGGATATTGATAAGGATAAGCTCGTTAAGATGCTCATCTCTGCGTTTGCTGATGAGATTCTCGCATATTACATGTACTTTACAGCTGCTTATGCACTTAAGGGTCATGCATCTAAGAGGTTGGAGTCAGTATTCCTTGATATAGCTAAGGATGAGCTTGATGATCACGCTAAGAAACTTATGGATAGACTACAGGACTTCGATGTAGACCCACCAGACTTTAGGGACTTATGGGATCTATCAAAGTGTAAGTACCCTGAACTACCTGAGGACCCGTACGCAGTAGATGAGTGGTTAGTAGCTGCTGTAAAGGCTGAGAGGTGCGCTCTAGAACATTATAGAGAGATATACGACTACGTAACAAACAAGGATCCAGTAACTGAGGAGATTATTGAGGAGATAATGAGGGATGAAGTAGAGCATGAAACAATATTTAAGACTCTACTCTCTAAGGAGGGAATGAAGAAGCTCGAAGGTTAACACTCCCCAACATAACTCATTTTTAACATTTAATCCCCAAGTTCTTACATTAAAACATAGTATCTAGTATGAGCATTAGTATGAAGCCCGCAAAGAATCCTATAGTTGATTGCTCGTCATGTTCATGACCGTAGATTTCAGGTACTATCTCATGTATCACTACGTAGACCATAGCACCTGAAGCTATTGCTAGCATTAACGGTAGTGCAGTACCTATGAAAGTAATTATCAGTAAAGGAATGAATGCTGCAAGGAATTCTGCAATACCGCTTAACACACCAATACTGAAGGCGTAAGCCCTACTCTTAGTTATGTCTAGTATTGGTAGAGCTACAGCGAACCCCTCAGGTATGTCCTGTAACGCTATAGCTGTAGCTAGTACTAAGCCATCAGTAACGCTATAGATCGTGCTTGAACCAACAGCCATACCTTCAGGTATGTTATGAAGTATTATAGCTAAGGCCATAAGCCATACCTTCCTAACATACCTAAAGTGCTTAGGATCACCTTCACCACCCCTTCTTAAGTGCATGTGTGGTATCAGAACGTCTAAGACCTTGATGAGTATAACACCTGCTATGAAGCCTGATATAGCTGTCAATACGCCATCAATACTTATCGCTGGTAGTAGGAGGCTTGTGAATGAAGCAACAAGCATTACGCCGGCAGCAAACCCCATACCAGCATCTATGAAGCCCTCACTAAACCTTACCTTAATAAGGATAGGTACCGACCCCAACATAGTGAGTGTAGTAGGTAGTAAAGCCACTAAAGCTACCCTAACAATTAATGGAGCAGTACGTAGTAGGTCAATCACACCCTCAAAACCCATGATACCTAAACACCTAGTACCTACACGGTAAGCAAGGGCATAGTTAATTAATAAGTTTAAGTTGCTTAATCCTCACGATGGGGAATCTCGATGAGCACCTAAAACCTCATCTAGTAATTTCTCAACGTATCTCACAACCTTAACTGCGTCATTAAGAGCGTGCTCCGCATCCCTCCTAGTATATAATTCCTCAGGCGGTATCCCAGACTCCTCATCACCATACATAGCTAATTCCCTCTCCTTTCTAAGTGAGCGTGATATTGAAGCTAACTCATCTATTAGCTCCTGAAACCACCTAGGGAATCTTAATCTCTCTCGCCTCAATACAGGCCCTACATCGTGCCATTTAGGAGGCTCTATACCTACTATCCTTAGTGCAGCTTTCAGAGCTAATTCAACAGCTTCCTGACTTTGCCTTACAACGTACGGGTAATTACCTGTATCTAATGCCTCACTAGCATGCTTTATCCTCTCCCTTGCTTGCCTAATATTTGACTTAGCTAATTCAATATTATTCATAACTCTATCACCTCACCAAATTTGTAGTCCTTCTTTAACCTCCAATACCACTTCTTACCAATCCATACCCTTTCGGCACCTAACTCCCTTAACTTACCTCTTAACCTCTTCAGTATTTCCTCAAAGAACCCGTTCTTATCGTAAACTATGATTGCATCTTCAACCATGTCTAGATAGAGTGGAGAAATTCTCTCAGCCTCCCTCTTAGTCTTGAGTATTGGTGATATTGTTACAGCGTAACCTCTATTTAAAAGTTCGTTAAGTAGTGGGTCTAGATTTTCCTCAGCCTTCATATATATCGATAACCTCTCAAATCTAGATCTAGGTAGCTCTTCAACAACTATTAAGACATCAATATCACTATCCTTTCTAGCAGTACCACGAGCAACACTACCATAAACAACTACGGAGATCAGGTCATCTCTAAACACTTTTAGAAGTTCATTAAGTAGTCTCTCAATAACTGTTCTATAGGGCTCATTAACATGCTCTAAACCCTTCCTAAACAATTCTTAACTCACCAATCCATGCTATTATCTCCTAACGACTTATTACTCTTAATTATACTCCTTTGAAGCAGCATGGATGACGTGATGTTAGTACTTATACCTCCTAATAGAGAATACTTCCTTATTAAAATCGTTAATATTAAGGTTATTAACACATAATATGTAGGGGTGTATTTGACCAAGCTTGAGGAGGTGGAGTATCTTCTTAGGAGATCTAGGAGATTCTATGAGACTGCAGTCATGCAGATGGATAGAGGCTTTCATGACTTAGCTGTATTTAGTCTTGAGCAGTCATTACAGTTATTTATTCCTTAAAGCTTCCCTACTTAAGTTAGGGATTGATTTCCTAAGAACTCATAGTGTTAGGAAACTTCTTGAAATAATACATGAAGTTACGGGCAAGGATAGGATTAAGGAGATTTTACGGAGGTTCAGCATTGAGTTAGG
>CAZQFL010000034.1:0-11482 GCA_964592745.1 uncultured Desulfurococcaceae archaeon | reverse complement strand
GTAGGTATTTTTCGTGAAGCTCCCCCACGGGCTTACCTTTCTTTAACTCTCTCGCAAAGTCGTAGTACATAATACTCAGGGAGTCTGCAATACCATATCCACTTAGTATTCTCGCTATTACCTGCCCCTCCAAGACAGTTAAGTTATCTATACCTCCGAAGCCATACCTATACCTCATAAGCATCCCTACCATAGACTTGAAACACCCATGTTAATATTCTTTTCTTAGTAACTTCATTACCGACTATTAGAGCTCTATAAGACTTCCTATAGACATTACTGGGGTCGAGCTATATAGCTTACTTCAAAATTGGGAGACATTATGATTTTTGGAAGAAAGAGATGAAGGCATTAGGACAACTTAAGGCATTTAGGGGGATTTCTAATAATACTTGAACTCTTTGATTAAAAAGAAGCCCTATAGAGATAACGGGTATTTTTCAGAACTCATCCCCCTTAAACGCGCCCTCCTCGGTTCATTCTTAAGGACTTCCTGAATGCGGTTTAGGTATGCTTTAAGCCACTTATAATCGCTATGACCTAATAGCCTCCTAACGGTTTCTAATTCCTTAGTCTCCTCAAGCATGGATATTGCGTAGCTGTGCCTTATTGCGTGAGGCCTTAACTTAACTCTCAGGTACCTAAGGCTAAACTTATAGATGCAGCCCTCATTACTCCATAAGAATTTCACAGGGTATGGCTAAGGATGAACACATCATGAACATGCCTCCAAATGCCAAACATATTCCGCTTTCCGACCCTGATGCATTAATGTTAACGTTAAGGTTAGTTAAAGTTGATGTATTAAATATCAGGTATTACATTGAGTCAGATCATTAAGTCATTGCCGATAGGTTATTGATGTAACCACTACTTTAATGATTCTTTCTCTCGTCCTTCCTTATAATATAATGAGGTAGGTATATGAATAGGAAGTACGGGATATCATCCTTTTTCCTAGACTCTCTTTTCTCCCTTGGTGGTGATAGGATGAGTGAAAGCATTGCTAGGATAGGTAATGCCAGTATGAACGTTACTAATACACCATCAATAATTCTCTGGAGTAAGTCAAGCATAACTACGTAACCGTGTCCATCGTTGTTAGGGAGTTTTTAATTCTATAGGTAGGTGTTTTACTTATGGCTAATACTGGTTACGCCAAACCCTATCGCTCTTGACTTCCCTATACCTACGCTTTCAGCTACAGCTAATGCTTTACTTAGTACTGACTCTAGGTATTTAGGCATCTTATGTATTTTCTTAAAGCTCCACACACCAGTAACACCCTCTACCACTCTTCCATCACCCAAATCTACTTTAGAGCTTCTACTTTGTGATTCCGTCATTATGTAGTATGCGTTTATTCTCCACGCCCACGTTGTTGGTATGTTTATCGTGTACCTCTCCCATAAGACCCTACCCAACACTCTAAGAGGTGATGATATTAGTTCCTTAAGTGTTGGATACCTAACTAGTGTTGAGTCCTTAGCCTTAATTATTGCTGGCGTTAATACCTTAATAGTGAACTCCTTAGGTGCACCACTAAAGACTTCTAAAGATGTTGTTACTACGTCAATACTTAACAATTCAGCAAATCTCTCAACCACATCGTTAATTAAGTCACTAATATATGATACCTTACTTTCATCACCCACAAAACCTAATCTGAACCAGTAATTAGTACCTACTCTTAACTTAACATTACCTGTTGAGAGTATAGCCCTATCACCAAGCATTATTGGTGATAGCTGAACGGGCTTATTAGCACCACCACTTAATAGTAGTGACTTAATGAGTCCTTCAGAATCGTAGCTTATGAATAAAGACTTAAGAAACTTAACACTAAAACCAGGAACATCAATAACCTCCCTAGGGGTAAAGCTGACATCGAACCTAATAGCGTAGAGACCCAGAACTACCCCCTCAAGGATACTAAGAGGTACCATCCTCTTAGGTTTTATCAGAAATACATGATAAATTGTTTTAAATTTCTTGAATTATTACATATGGGACATACTCGTGGGGAGCTCTAGACCTAGGTGGGTCCACATAATTTCTGTAGGTACTTCACTATTAGCTAACTTCGAGAGGTTTAAACCTAAACTAGCTGAGAATCTAGGTGTTATGGGTTGGTCTCGTGCAGGACCCGACGATAAGGTTCAGGAGTTAGCTATGAGAAGGGCTAGTCGTGGCGATAAGGTCTTTAATGAATTACTGAAATTCCTTAGTAAAGACCCGGAAAAGCATTCAGCAGAACTTAATGCATTCCTACGTTATGTGAGATTAAACTCCCACGTACCACCAAGGGATGTAGGGATCTTACTATATAGTACTGACACAGGTACTTGCTATCTATGTGCTAGTGTCATTCATGAATACCTAAGTAGTGAGGGTTACATGATGTTATCACCGAAACCCATAAGAGTTGAGGGTCTCGGTAAGCCTGAGATAGTATTTGATAATGCATTAGCAAACCTCCTAGATAAGGTGGTCACTAAGATAATTGATTGGTCTAGAAAGGGTGTTCCTGTATACATAAATGCTACTGGAGGGTTTAAAGCAGAGACTCAATTTCTGGTAATAGCAGCTTCAATAGCTGGTGCTAGAGCAGCATACTACATACATGAGACGTTTAAAGACGTAGTAGAGCTACCATTACCACCCCTAAAAATTCATGAGGGTCTCGAGAAAATTATAAGGAAGTTCAAGAAGGCTGGCCCTCTTAATAGAGGGGAGTTTGAGGAGTTATGCTATCAAGCAGGTCTAGATCCAGCAGAACTGGAGCATGAGAGAAAGTTGATAGTGAACTTAAAACCAAGGAAATGGTTATTAAAGCTTATTAGGTATTAATAGCTTACTAATGAATCATGTCAACCTGACATCGATACTTAGTCTATACTTTCTAAGTACATTACTTAATAATTTACTTAATGCCTTTAACTGAGCTATTGAGTAGTAAGCGTAGCTTACCCTCCTGCTCCTCTCATTACTCTTAAACCTTACATCACTTAGTGACGTAGGTTCTGTAAGTATTGATCTCCTACCTAACCACTTATACAGTCTTTCATATGCTTTACGATCAGAGGTTACAGCAACACCCTCCGGTATTAGGGCGATACTCACCTCACTGGGTCTTACTGTAGCTCTAACCTCAGTTCTAGGTTTAAAGTAACTTAATTCAGTGAGTAGTAGCTTAGATAGCTCAGCACGAACTTCAGCGTAAAGATTCATATGTGATGCATGTACCTGGTGTTCGTAGAGTTCAACATACGTACTTAGGGGTATAGATACTATGTTAGAAGCCATGGGGTGTTCGTAGAGGTAATTATGGATTCCCTGATAGATGAGGTTTGTGTCTATAATAATAACGTCGTTAATATCTCTTAAGAAGTCAATTAATGCTAGGCCTTCCGTATTTACACACTTAACATTCATACATTCCTTAATCGTAAGTAATCTAATCCCAGAAACGTTAAGTATTGTTGATAATGTACTACAGAGTACATCCTGATTAACTGAATCACATAGGAAGGTGACTTCACGGTTTAAGTCACTACATAGTTTAATTACCTCGTCCCATGAGCAGTAATCACCAATTTCGATATTTATCAATTCCCTTCCACCATAACTAATACTCACCATGAGTTTAGGGCATTTACAGGAGATGTCGTTCTTGTAAGCTACACATTTAGTGTTTAACTCGCAATTCATTACTAATTGCGACTTTAGGACTTCCTTACGAAGTCTTGAAGTTGTGCTTGAATTTAGTAAATCCTCAAGATTTCTGATATTTAATTTTGTAGTACAAGAATTGAAAGCCTCGATTCCTGGATGTAATATGTGAACTAATTGAATAGGTTTAGGTGTGAACGGGTAGTAAGTACCTCCCCAAGGACCCCATAAAAATGATACGTAGATAACGTCAGTAAGACTTCTATCGAGTATTAAAGCCATAGACGCTACCTCAAGCCTAGAACCAGCTGAGGCGATAAAGCATGCTGGTTCCTTACCTAAGCCTAGTTCCTTCAGTCTTACGGCTACCTCATTAATTAACTCAGGAGACTCCTCAACATCGGGAATTATGGGTAGCGCCTTAAACTCTATACCTCCTATTAGCCTACCTAATAGCCTACATAGTTCTTTAACTTCATTAGAGTGCCTTGAGGTAGATAATACATAGACCTTCTTACAACAACACACCTCTAAACCTCTAATGATGGCAGTCTTAGAAGCCTCAATGGGTAAGCTATAGAAGACTATGCATGAAACACCCATTAAGTCTCTACCAAGAACATCTAGCTATTTAGATATAATATTCCTTAATTCACGAGCCGCCTCATCCCCAATTCTAGTAAGGAATTCATTAATGGATGCATCTCCAGGACTTAAGCAGTAATTTATGAATTCGTGTTCAAGCCTCCTTAAGCTTCTATTAAGTCCTCCCCTCGTAATCGATGCAGCAAGCCTGTCACATAGCTGTATTGCAGCTGTAATATTAGTTGCTAAATATTCTACATCGGGATTCCTTGAGTATATCATGAAATACTCTCTAATCCCATCATACCTTCTCTGAAATCCCCTACTAATTAATTGATTAATAACATCACTAAGCTTAACATCCTTAATTCCTAAAGACTCAAGTATCCTATCGATAAGTAATACTTCACCCTCGATGAAGCCCTCCTTAACAACTACTCTCAGGAATTTACTCATCTCATACCTGAGCTTAGTTAATATATCAACATAATTTCTTAGTGCTTCATGATGCATTAAGACAGCTATGGATGCAGGTAATGTCAGGTAATCTCGTAATCTTTTCTTAACATCCCCGTCAATATTCAGAGCTCTAATCCTGGTGGTAACGTAACTCCTGAGGTACGAGTAGGTTATTATTGAACTTAATATTTCATGGTATCCGAAGGACGCCTCACCATAAAGCTCATGGACTACCCTCTGATAACCTTTATACGCCTTACCTATGTCATGTAGTATTAAGGATGAGTGGATCACATCCCTCATTAGATTCTTAATGTTCGAGACATTAAGCTTAGACTCTAAAAAATCACTAAGTACACCTATAAACCTATCACCAAAACATTTAGATCTTCTAAAGATATAGTAGGTTAGATACGAGTGGTAATGAAGTCTTTCAATTCTTGCGTATGAGTAGGCGTATGAGTAAGTCATTTGGAACCCCCTCAGTTACTAACTAGCTTGCGTGTTAAGTTAAGACCTAAAGCAGGACTGTAACGTGTATTATTGCATACTAAAGCTATTGGAAAGAAGGTCTTACCATTGTGTGTTACGTGACTCTCTATAAATACTTTGATTAACTTACTACGATTAACCGTTATAAAGTCTAGATATCCATCATAATCTTCAACTAATATGGCTACTTCATCAGTATTGGGTTTTTTAATTAAGATATCACTTATTAAGTAAATTACATATTCAGATAGTTCTATTGGTAGTAAGTAATGTATGTAGTTTTTGGCGTAGGAATCAATAACTTTACCTAAACTATCATAATCGATACTTTCATCTGGTATGAATAGTGGTATTATTGGGTAGTACCTAATGAAACTACCTAAGATACTTCTAGCCTTACTGATATCTCTAACCGTAGTTATTAGTGATATTACTGATGTGAGGAAGTTTAGGTATTTTATGTTAATTAGTTTCTTAACTATATAGTTTGAAGGGATGATCGGGTCTATGAGGGATACGTAACTAATCCTGTTGCCTATTCTACCCTTAAAGGTTAGTTTCCAGTCAATAACTACATCACTACCTATCACCTTATTTATTGCGTCAATAGACCTTAAGGTAATACTTGCAGGATATACGCCAGTATATGTCTTCCTATAGTCATCGTATAGACGTTCATCATACACTATAATGTATTCACCACTACGCTGTTTACCGTCAATCCTCCTTAATAGCCTACCACTTCTCTGAACTAATGACGGTATTGGTGCAGCATCACTTATAAGTATATCTGCATCAAAATCTACACCAACTTCAATAGCTGGTGATGCTACTACAATACCTTTACCTCTCTTATCTATCGCCTTCATCTTATTAGTGAGTTGTGACCTCTCCTTAACACGGAATCTAGAATGTACCACTACTACGTTCTTATCGCATGAAGTCAGCTTGCAAATACGATCATACACGTTAATAACCCTACTAATGGTATTCAACACAACTAAGCACTTACTACTGTTTTCAAAAGCTTCTACACATTTCCTAGCTATATCATCTAATGACATACATGATATTCTCGTAGTTATATTCTTATTGAACCTGTCATCATTAAACTCACCATCATTTACAACTATCTTATTCCCATGAGTATTAACACCTTCTCTACTGCCTAAGTCGTAACTAACTTGAATTATTTGATTAGGGTCTATTCCCGTGATCTTAATGATTACATCAGGTGTTAATATGGGTGTTGCTGTTGATAATATTACGTCAGTTATTGAGTTAATTAGTAGGTGTTTGATGATGAAGTATAGGAATGTAGTTGCTAAACCTAGTACCTCTACCTCCTCGAAGTGCCTTACATCAGTGAATTCACTGGATATGAATGTGTGGTACTCATCAATGAAGTTCAACGCAGTATATATGGCATGTCTCGGAATTCCTGCATGACCTAACCCCCTACTAATTACGTACTTAACCTCAGCTACAGGTATCTTTAGGAAGTTAAATGAGTATGAATCTAGTGTTGTAACTACAAAGGGTGATAGGAAGTAAGGTGATTTAAGGGATGGATTAGCAAACATGTATTGAACAGAGGCTTTGAGGTTGATAGCTTCAGCATGTTTTAAAATATCCTCTGCTAGGTTTCTCGTAGGTATGACGTGAATCACTCTAATGAAGGAGTCAGTAAGGCCTTCAAAAGCTGCTTTACCCATGATTACGGATAATCTAGTCTTACCGTAACCTGTCGGTAAGTTAAGAAGTATGAGCCTCCTTTTAGAGTAACTACGTTGTGAGGAAGGCCTTAGAAGTAAATCCTCCATAACCTTAAGTAATTCATAAAAAACACTCGTTGATTTTACCCTACCACTCCTTACAGCCTCTCCGAGGATGTTAACTAGTATCGCCATGGCTTAACCTCCTTAACGTTCCCTCTATAGCCTCACATATCGTGCTTACGTCTAGGGGGGTTAGTCCTGTTAACTTACGTCTCTCCTCATCATCATTAGCGTAGGTAAGTCTAGATATTACGTAACATACCTCACCAACACCCATAATACCATTAAGTCCTTGATAGATCGATCTAATAACTGGCTCAACAATATCTGTTCTTTCATTATTTAACGTATTGACTATTAATGATTGAAGCTTCTTTAAAACAACCTCACCCCTCCTACCCAAGTTCCTCAACTCATCAATGAATAGGGGTAGTGGGTGTAGTGCCCTAACACCATAGCCTATTATCTCCCACCTATTGACCCCTGCAATCAGTTCGAAGACCTCTACTTCACCCATTGTATGCTGCATTAAGGCCACGTAGGTAAGAGTTACTATATCAGATGTTAGTGTCCGTAACTTCCTTAAATTCCTAATAATGTTTGAATACCTACCATCCCTACCCGCGAAGGAACTGAGTCCTAATTTCGTTGCACATTTCTCAATGACTTCATCCGACGGTATTAGATGCATCGCGTAAGCTCTTTGAGCTTCATAAAAGACTCTAGATATCCTTAACCCCAGTAAGCCTAAGAAGATTGAGTGAACACCGACCTTCATGTTTCTAAATAAGGCCGCATCAGGTTTGATAGACCCTTTAACACCTTCTGTAGCTCCAAATACTCTCAAGCCTTCAACGAATTCGGGTAGGAATGAACCAAGAACTGAGTATGTCCCTGGGTCTTTAGGGTAGCCATTCCTGAATATGCTTAAAGCTCTGCTTAATTCATTTAGAGACCTACTAGGGTTCCCGATAAACCAGTCGACGTAATTGTTAAGTATGCAATCTACGTTAACCTCCTTACGAACACATGGAGAGATTACTGTACTGACGTAGCCACTTCGCTTACTCTTTAATCTTCTAGCATCACCTGTCGGAAGTCTTACAGGTAAACCAAAGTAATTGTTCTTAACTACATCATCTATAAGTGTTTTTAGACCTTGAGCGAAGATATCAGGTACTACGTCCTTAAACTCAACCCAACCCTCACGTAGTCTAAACTCCGCCATAACATTAGTGTATGCTGCAATAACACATAGGGAGGTCTTCATTATATGGTAAAGGAAGTAGTTATGTGGTGGTAATTGAATCCTTACTCTCATACTCACAACTACCACCTCACCTTGTAAGTGATGGGGCAATTACATACTCTTTCTCCCCCTCAATATTAACCTCAATGACCATTGCGTCATCAGATACTTCATGAATACTTATCGGTCTCCCAGTTATGACTTGACCTTCCATGTAAGGTATCACGTAGTCCTCATGAACTTCAGTTATACCTACAACCTCCCTAACCCTGTAGTAGCTGATTGGTGGTGGGTATGGAGGCATCTTAACAATAACTCCAGTCCCTACTTCGTAATCTTCAATTAATCTCCTAAAGGTGTAGTACGGGGTTTCAATATCGTACTTCTTGCCCGTAACTACAGCATCGACAACTCTTGAATCTTTTATATGTACCAATCCCTCCTTACTACCTAGACTAACAATACTCCTACCTAATGTCTCGTAGGGTACTTTATTAGTCCCTCTTAAGATGTATATGATCCTAAATGATGAGTTACTATACACTTTACCTACTGATGATATACCAAACCATCTCTTAGGGTCTCTCCTATACTCATCTCTAAGGTAGTGTGTTCTTACTAGTCTACCCATATCAGAGTACATTATAGCATAACTATGAATTTTTATTGTAGCCCACAACACGTCATTTAATAGTTCCGCTGCTCTACTGTAGATCATGCCATTCTTAATAATTACTTCAGGTAGCCCCTTAATTCTAACATATGATGCTGCTAAAGCACCTACTAAGGTTGTTGGTGGTGGTAGTGGGTATGGTTGTGAGGCTGCTGAGGTATATACAGCTCTAACACTAAAGCCCCAATTAAACACTCCATCAACTACTAGAGCTCTAAACTTCACTTTCTACCCCTTATGGTCATGTTAGTTTTGATAACCTTAAGACCTCACTTATTACCCATTTGAATAGATCCTCTAGACTTTCAAACTCCTTAGCAATGTCCTGCTCAGGTCTAGGTATGTCCTCACTAATGTAGTAACCCATTAATGCCTCACTACCTGTTAATTCCTTGAATTTCTTAAGATTATTAGCTACTTCCTTAATGTATTCTTTACTGTGACCTGCTAACACGTTATAGGGGCTTGGATGTGTTATTGTTACTACAGTACTTAGTACTTTATAATGTGGTTTAAACCTTGACTGTTTAGCACCGAATAGACCTTGGGCTAGCGTGTCGTATAGAGCCATGATTGCTGCTTCAACTCTCTTTCTCCTCTCCTCATTTCCGACAACATATTCTACCTTTATGTATGATTTCCTACCAATACCGTCGACATCTAGTGAGGCTGTTAAGGTGTAGATAGCTGATGATGTCTCAACGTAGTATATCATCTGACCTGCTGCTTGCTGACCCTGTGCTCTCTGTGTTGGTGAGTGTCTTACATGTAGTTGAGGTGTTATTGTTGATGCCTTAATATCCTCAATAGCAGGTATTAAGTAGCTTACCATGAATCTCGAAGTCCTCTTAACAGGCACGGCAGTAGGTGCTAGGAAGCCCCCTACATCCTCAACAACACATTCCTTAATTACTGACTCCTCATACCTATCAGCACTACTTATATCCTTAACCCTATTAGCGACCTCATTACCTCTCTTAATGAACTCTTCCCTAGCACAGAGTTCACATACTGGTAACCCTCTAATCCTTGCTTCATGTACCAGCCATGCCTGGTATGCATGAGCTATAGACTCACCAGATATAGCTGGTACGTAAACTACTCTATACCCTCCATTAGTTGGTATAACTACTGGTGCTCTCCTATGTCTAGTGTAGTTACCTACAGCCTCAGCCATGTTTAATGCCTCAACGTTAATGAGTAGTCTAGCTGAGAGTGAGAGCCAGACCATGATTTCACCCCTACCTTGTGCCTGCGTATGATAGTGTTAGAGCGTACGCAGCTATGGTCTTAGCTATCTCTAGGTCCTTAGCTGAGTAATCAAGTAGGTTAGCTACCTCGTACTCACTCGGTAGCTTAGGACATACATAACATATTACTCTCTTACCCTCTAATTCCCTTCTATCCCTACACTCCTTAACCCTCACTTCAATAGCTACACCCTCAGCGTATGAAGGTATGGCTCCCTCCTCATCAATATCACAACACTTATGGACTTTACCCTCAGCATCCTTAATCTCGATTGATGAGTCCATAGCTGATCTAATAGTTCTTAGAGACTCAGTAATTACAGCTCTAACCTCATCTACAGACATAGCTGCTGCTAACCTATCTACATAACTGAACTGTCTAGTAGCTGCTAAGTACCTAAGCACTGATATGATCCCTCTGAACTTCTTCAGAATATCACCATACGTTAGGGAGGACACAGGTTACACCCCACTGTTCTCTCAAGCCTAACATTATAAATTTTTATGTTACTTACACACACTAGGCATAATATATGCAATGCTTATAAGACAACTAATTTAATACTTGAAAATTAATGCATAGTTTCTTAATACTTACTAAGTTCCTCAAGAACAATTTAAGAATAATTTGCTATGCGTGAATTCATATAGCATGCATATAGATATTGAATTAATGCTTTAGAAAAGCATTTCTACACTATTATTAACTTAGCTATAGGCTTCACTTTAGCTCTTAATGGTCTGTAAGTTAGCTCTATGAGTCCTAACTCTCTAAGTACTTCTAACTGTCTCCTAATAGTTGATTCATCCTTCTCTAGTCTCCGCGCTATTGTATATATGTCTGCTTCACCCCCTTCATCCACTATGACCTTAATTATGTCCTCCTTAACTCCAAGCTCTGGTGGGTTTATTATTATGTTTAACTCCTTAGGTATCTCTATAGTTGCTTTACTATCCTCCGTATCTAATTCCACGATAACCCTACTCTTTAGCTCCTTAGGTAATAGTATGATGGACGTTAATACCTCAATAATTAACGCTCTCATACCGCCCGATAAGTTAGCAACTATGAAGTCATACCTATCGAGTAATTCCTTAATTAGTTTTTTAATCTTAGGTACTGCTTCAGTGAATTCATGGACTTCAGATACTTCAAATACTTGAACATTAACACCCTCAAAGTATTTTAGGAATTCCTTAACGTAGTTAATGGCTTTAGCTACCTTATCTATGATGGGGCCCGTAACAAGTACTACGAGATCACCGACCTCAAGACCCCTCCTAACTAGAGCTCTAACAGCGAACTTCTCCTCGAAACCTAGGG
>CAZQFL010000033.1:0-11770 GCA_964592745.1 uncultured Desulfurococcaceae archaeon | reverse complement strand
TAAATCTAATCTTACGGCCCTAAGGTTAGAAACTCTTATCTAACCTTACGTCAATAACTAATATATAGGGTTAGAAATTTGGGTTGGGATAAGGGGTTAGATTATAGGAAGATGTATAGGGAGCTTCTGAGGAGGTTAAGGGAGCATTTAGGTAGGAGGGCCTACACTAGCTTCTGCTACGTGACCATACTCCTAATACAGCTAAGGAACGGGTCCAGGATTTCAGAGGCCTTAGAGGCAGCTAGGAAGTTCATTAAGGAAGGATCTAGGAAAGTTAAAGTAAGGATTAGAAAGAGGAGTGATGGCCATGAGAGATTAATGATTATGCCAGAGGAACTTAAACTTCAAGACTTACACATATGTATAGACATACTTAATGAAGATGAGCCTAAAGTACTCAATAGGATAAAGGTCTATGCGGAAAAGGTATTAGGGATAAATACACACTCACTAAGGTATGCGTACATAACATACCTACTAAAGAATGGGGTAAGTCCGGCCATTGTAGCTAAGATAACGGGGCATAAGAAGCTAGACTACATATTAACATATACGCAGGTAAGAACAGCGGAAGAAGCGTTGGAAAAGATAAGGTAGCAATAAAGGTATTTTATGGAAACCTTACCTACTTAATAAGTTGCATCTATTATGTGAGGCCTCCACTATCCCGCCTATGAATCTTATTATGTTTTCTTCGTCAAGCAATTTATTAGCTAGTTCATCATAATATGACCCCCGCATTCTAGCATAATATCTATATTTAGCTACCTTAACCTGAAGTACTGCAGCAATCTTATTGAGTGTGCCCTTACTCTTAAAGCCCTCATCGATTAATGTTGCATATATTACACAGTCAATATTATCACGTATATTCCTCAGAACCTCTAATACGATATTTCTAAGCTGTTGCAAGTTACTATTGGATGAAATCCTAGTATATGCCTTTTCTAATACCTCCTCAAAATGCCTACGCTGCCTCCTCTTACGCTTACCTCCATACATCCAATACAGTGCGTTAAGTACACTAGTCAAATCATAAACTAATAATGTTAATATGTTCTTAGGGTCTATTTGTAGACTTTCAAATGCCTCAGTCCTTATGTGCTCATAAATCTCTTCAAAGCTCATCTTACTGGCAGAATATCCAAGAGCGTAAGACTCATAGTAATTACTTATTAAGCTAGCTAGGATATCCACAAGCCTGTCAAGATAATGATGTAAAACAAAATAACATAATCCCTCATCACCATACTTACGCTTAATAAGTATGACCAACCTCTCTAAGGTATCAACGTCGTATCGGGAGGAGTCATGACTTTCTAAGGACCTACATCCCCTAGGGCAGTCTATTAGACGATCAATTTCGTTACTGTGGAAAGAGCATAGGAGCTTACCAAGAACTCTATGCACCCTCCATGAAACCAAGATAAATCCCACATACTTAATATCATTAACCTCAAAATATCGTTTTCCTTTAATGAATATATGCGGTTTGAAACACATCATTAGAGTTAATCTCTCCTTCATTAAGAGATTCGTATCAGAGGAGATTTTTAAGTATAAAAGATTTGTTAAGAATTGCATGAATATCTTATAGATGATTGGAAGTTAAATAATGCTGACAGGGAGATCAAGAGATCGTAGACTCAGGATTTATGCTTAAGTGACTCATTAATATCCTTTAAGGCCTTCCTACACGACGTTACGTTGAGCGAAGATAATCTTTCCTCAACCACTTTAAGATTCAGTAGCTTTACCGCCTTGAATACACATTCGAGTACTAACGAGGAACTTAACGTTGCATATTCCGGGTGCCACACACGTATTGGTGCTATAGCTGTCTTAAGCTTCCTTAAGAAGCTTTTATCCCTTAACAGAAGTACTATGACGTACTCTACAGAAGCTTTAAGTAGGCTGATCAAGCAGTTGATATACTCCTTAACTATGTTCGTTAAGGCACTATCGGATAAGGCTACTCTATCATTCAGAAGAGCATAGAAAATCACTTTATCACTCACCTTAATACTATCAACAGCTTTCCGCATATGCATTACTAGGTAATGTGATATTTCCTCTTGAGGACAATACCCGTGTAAGGTCTCACCATAATCCTTGTATATGTCAACAATAACACTAACTAATTTATCGATTAATATGTCAAGCATGTGGTGAAGTAGGTAGTAGCATATACCACTATGACCATACCTAATAACTTCCCTAATCTGAAGTTCGAAAGTATCCGCATCATACCTACCAGCATCATGTGTAGGGGCAGAATCTATTAGTGAGTCAATACTTCTTAGAACATCATCACTTAAATCATCAATAGCACAAATTATTTTGCCAACCTCCCTATGCAGAGCCCATGAGGGCGTGTATTCCACCAGTAAGTAAGATAGGGATTAGGTTACTTATCCTTAAATAAAAATCTATGTACTTCACATAGTATCCATTCCTTTCTGGGTCTTTTGATGTTGGAGATTACTGGTTTTCCGCATATTCTGCACCTATCTATGACTATGCCATTAGGTAGTATTCTGTACTCGCCCCTCCTTAGGTGGAAGGTGCCGTAGGGTGTTATGACGGGTTCTTCACCGTTATGCAGCCATGACTTAAAGGGATATACGTTTCTTAACCAAGGAGGCATTCTGTCTTTGTCTATATACATGTTAATTCCCGAGTAAGCTACTCTTTCTAGGTATTTAAATCTTACTCTTCTGCCTGAAGTGTAAGAGAAATATTAATGTAAATTAGGTGTGCCGCCATATATGAGTATGGTATTGATGTTTAGGAGTAAACCATTAGGTCCTAGGTGTGAATGTGATTACCTCTTTAGAGGATTTGTATGGGGTGAGTTAGTGAGTATTAGGGCTAAGGACTTACCTAATGAGCCTGGTGTCTACGTTATTAGGGTTATAGAGAGGGGCCTTAGAGTGGAGGACACTATTAGGAGGCTTAAGAGTGTGTTAGGTAAGACTAAGTGGTACGAGCTATTGAAGTATGTAGATCTAAGGCTTAATAGGCTTTGGAGAATAGGTGGTTGCCCAGTAATCTACATAGGTTCAACGAGCGGTTTAAGGAGTGAGGGTAGTGCTACATCATCTGTTAGGTCTAGGTACGTGGATCTAGCTGGTAGGAGGCACACAGCGTTCTTCTCAATACTAGCCTTATTATTAGCAGGGTGGAGACTTGACTACGGCTTCCTAACCGTTAATACACATACAGAGGCTAGGAATCTTGAGAGGAAACTTAAGGAGGAGTATAGGAGGGTTCATGGTGGGTTACCAGCACTCGTTGTGAGGTAGTTACTTTAGAGGTTCTACATGTTCTCGGGACAAGTATTTTACATATAGAATTTAGGAGACCTTCACTATGGTCAAGTATTCTAATAACTCAAAAGCGGTATGAATAAACGGTTATACGATAGCAAGCTTACTGTAGATCTAAGTAGTGGCTTAAACGTGAATTAAGGAGAAGGGGCTCCATACTATCTCAAGGTCAAATTAAGCTAAGCAATAATAGGAAATATACTGAATGAATTAGACCAGTAGTGATGTAGTTCATAAGGGAATAGTTTTAAGTTTTAATATCTTCAAACGTGAATTTCACTTCGTATCTCTTAAGTTTCACATAAGGTATTAGACGGGCAGCATGAACTACTCTTTCAGGGAATGTATGAGCGACAAGAATGCCCCTAACATTTCTACCTTTCTCCCTCTCTTGGATTGCCGAAATGTATGCTAATAATTGTGTTAGAGAGGACTCAGTAGCTTCCCCAGCCTTAAGCTCTATAACTACTAAGTTTCCCTCACGATCCTCAGCAAGAATATCAATCCTTCCAGTAGGGACCTCATATTGTCTTCTAATCAATCTCAAACCCTCTTCTAACACCTCTATATTTCTTGCTATGTAATTCTCTAAATCTTGCTCAAACGATACGAAAAATCCCTCTTCCTTCTCCTCGGTTTCCTCGGTACTTTTAATAACCTCAAAGCCTAGCTTTCTCAGATAATTTACTGCATCATCCGTTATGAATTCAGAGGCAGGAAGTTCATATCCATTAGCATATTTGTTAGCTAGCGAGATCGCATGCTTAGGAGGATATCTCTTCCCATTATGTAAGAGAAACCACTTTCTAGACTCCCTAACGGGTTCTCCTTTTCTTCTTCTCTCATCTATCTCCCTTAACGCTCTTAACACATGTTCTCTCGTTATGTTACGAGGTATTGCCATCCACTACCCTATAAATATAGGGTAAGTTAAAATAAGCATTACTAAACTAGTAAGTAGCGTACTTGATAAGTTTACTTGATGCCGTGACATGTCAGTGATAAAAGCATTATATTTACATATTATGAAGAGAGTATTAATGAGAGAAATATGGATGTTATTAAAGCCGCCATACAGGAAGAATTAAGCAAACTTTCACTACTAATCTCTAATGGATAAGCCTTCTATGTACCTTAATAATATAATACCAAACTTGTAGATGTAGTTGTGTTTTAAGAATAGTTAGATTCAGAAGGTCCGTGGTTACTCAGGAGTAAGAATAATATTATCCTCCATACTTAGGTCTTATAATTTCGTTGATATTTCGGATAGACCTCATCTCTCATCCTTTTCTATAACTTACACTTTGTTTATTTTTATACATAAATGCGTTCCTTTTGAGCTCTATTAAGCTAAGAATTAAATAGACCTTACTCTTATTAAGTACATATTCAATTACTTTGTACATCGTTTATTACAAAGTACCGTATCCATGTCATATAATACCATTAATCATACGTACTGATTTAAACGTTTAGGATTAAGCAGCTCATATTGCCTAATAATTGCTTCTATAGAATTCACTCACTACAAGGAAGGGTATCACTTAGTTATGGGTTAGGTAGGACACAAGTGCTACGAGTGTGTAATAGAGTGTATTAAATTAAAACCTAGCACATAAATTACTTACACAATAAAGTCTTAGTAACCTTGTAGGATTAATGTACTGAAGACTGGAGAATGTAACACATAGTTCGTAGGGACATTCAGTAAGTAAAGGTTCTGATTGTCTATCTGCATGGTATAATACAAAAATTGTACATACCTTTCTCTTTATATAGTATTAATTATGACGTATAGGATAAACAAACTCTGTAAAGATATTTATGCTTACCTTCCAAGCAAATACCTGTAGGACTTATAAAAGTACTTAAGTAAGGAGCGTAACTCATAGTGTCTTTCTATGTCCTCAAATGAAATAAATTCCTTCACCGTATTCTTTAACCTTGTAAGTTCATCTACATACCTATTGATTACATTGTCAGGTATTTTCTTTTTGAACAACCATTTATAACTACTGATAGACTTTTTCAGAACGTCATCACTAAGGTAACCTAAGAAGAAACTTTTTATATCCTTACCCAAACCTTTCCTAATAGAGAATAATTCTTGGCTAACCTTCTGTAGTCCCAAAGATGTGCTTAATATAGCGTAATCATAGAATTTACTTCTAAGTGCTGCCACCTTAATCATATTA
This sequence comes from uncultured Desulfurococcaceae archaeon, assembly GCA_964592745.1. Classification (GTDB taxonomy): domain Archaea; phylum Thermoproteota; class Thermoprotei_A; order Sulfolobales; family NBVN01; genus CAZAMI01. Next base: position 6,243 of record CAZQFL010000033.1, on the reverse strand, counting down.
TGAAGTAATTTACCATACCCTTCATTTTTAAGGATAAGTTCCTGAGCAATATCTCTTAAACTCCTTCTCTCATTCTCTAACCTAGGTAACACCACATTAGAAGAAATCCAGTGTAATAATTCTTTCATATTCACTATCTTATCAAATTTCTCATTAAGCTTCTCAAGTAGATCTTGACTTAAGTGTGGAACATTATAAATGAATCTTCTTGATGCAAACTTAGCTATGTTACTGTATATATTGTTTAAGTCCGCTATTAAACTGTTAATTACAATCTCCTTCCTCTCCTTAATATCGAGACCTGTTATAATGCTTGAGGCTAACCTAATGCTTAGTAGATCAAGTGCGTGGTGTAAATAGAAAAGATCTGAGTATCTAGCTAATAACGAAAGATCATAAGACAATAAACTATACTGAAAACTTAGCTCAGGAAATGTAAAAGCTATCAGAATTCTTAACCTAGAAATATTGGGGATTCCCCTACCAAAATCGTGGATAGGTCCTGACCTATCAATTAATTCGTTTATTAACCTAGCCTCATCCTCTCTATATCCGAATAATTTAGCAACCTTTACGTGAATATTCCATGAAGGCATGACATGCTCCAGTAAATATTTTGTGAATTTAAGTAATAAGTTACTTGATTAGATTAATGCTAATTTCTAGCATAGTAAATTATCAATATTAATGTGCAAGTACATTCGTGGCTGAGCATTATTAATTAAGGCTACATCTATTGAATTTCTTAACATCATTAACTACAAGTATGACACATTTAATTTTTGACGATACACAGAACGCTCTAGACTATTATAGCAACAGCAACTTGATCATGGTAACATTACTGATTAGAGGTACTTAACTATCATGGACGTTATCAAAGCATTTGGATATATAAATATGGCACTTAATTTAGGTTTACTATTTTTGAATTCCCTTACCGTAAGTCTTAAAAAGAGACATGGATAAAACACATGCTTTTCTTAAAGTACGGGCACTTTTTATTTAGCTTCTGCTACTTCCTAATACAGTTAAGGAATGGTTCTAGAATTTCAGAAGCTCTCGAAGCAGCTAGGAAGTTCATTGAGGAGGGCTCAAGGAAGGTTAAAGTAAGGATTAAGAGAAGGGGTGTTAGTTATGAAAGGTTAATGATCATGCTTGAGAAGCTTAAGCCTCAGGTTCTAGTATATGCCTAGACATATTAAATGAAGATGAGGTTAGGGTACTTAATAGAGTTAAGGTCTATGCTAAGAAAGTCTTTAGGGATAAATACACACCTACTAAGGTATGCATACATGACGTTTCTCCTAAAACATAGAGTAAGCCTAGCTTTAGTAGCTAAAATAACCAGGCACAAAACTAGACTATATATCAACATACGCGCAGACAAAACGCAGGAGAAGCTCTAAAAAGTAGAGGTAGAGTTACAATAGTTAAAGAGTGCCAGAAAGAAATGTTTGCCCCTATACTCTAGGTGTCATGCACATACATGACTACCTTATGAAATCAGGGTAAAATTAGGAAGAATAAAAAGCTTGAAGTGATGCCCTGAGGGTAGATATCTGGTGGTGAAAGTATGAACATTATTGATAAGTTCTCTCTAGATTATTATGATAATTGTATTGACTTAAGTGAAATTTTATCAGATCTAACGAAGCTTTCGGATATAGACGAGAAGCCTGCTGTGTACGGATTATATATTAGGTCTTACCCACAACTCACACCACTGTATATAGGCTCAACAAATAACATGTGGAGGAGATTTATTGAATTAATAGGCTTTAACCATACTTTTACACGGAGACTATACCTAAGACTACTTGAGAAGAAGCTCAATAAGGAAGTTAGTGAGAAAGAAGCAGATGAGTTATGGTATACCCATAGGGAGACAAGGTTAAAGGTAATACAAACAATTAACAAGCTATTTAAGCATGTATGCATAAAGATAGAGTATGTTGAAAGTGAGGATAAAGCCAGAGAACTTGAGCATAAACTTATAAGCAAGTATTCCCCTCTAAATCCTCACTATAAAAAGAAAGAGAAAGAGCTAGAGAAGATCTTACGTTTTATCAGAACTAAAGATAGCATTGAATAGAATAAGTTAATATTAAACATCATAGTTCTATCCTTCTACTAAAACATTAACCATGAACGTTATAGTGTGTTCTTTGACATCAAGTATCCATGAATTTTACCAAAAATTAACACATTAAGATTCATGTCGGTATAACCCCCTAACTCTAATGCTAGATAATTAAACCAAAGCCATTATTAAGCACATTAAAGTAATTACGTATAAGCCCATCATTAACAATGATGTAGGGCATATTCCCTCTATTCTTCACAGGAACTTTAATTCTTTGCTTTTTACCTCGAGCCTTTATTCTACAAATACATAGGACTTATTAAATTTAAACCTAGGTTCTAAGAACAGTACGTAACCATAATTTAACAATCCCTTAAGCATTAATGCTTTAATAATAGATACAGCAAGCAATGTCTTCCCTGTTCCTGTGAGCACCTGGATAACACCTTGAACTCTCCCTTCCTTGTCGGCACGACTAAGAAACTTCCTCAAGGCCTCACGTTGACAACTATAAAAACCCGGAAACTATGCCCCTCTTCCAGTCATTTCTTAAACTCTTCCTCTACGCGATCTATGAGCTCGTCCTAAACCTTAGATTCATTAACGCCTAGACACCTCACCCAGGGAGTAATTTATCAACAGAATAAGTTACTCAAGTTAGTGATTTAATTAGCTTTAAGCTTTATGCAAGAATGTCTTTTGGAAGTATATTTAAGTCGTACCTTTCTGTCTGAAAGGTAGGAATACATTTACTATTTTACTTTAGGGGTTCGATTATGACTTTACCTTCTCTTTCGTAGATCTTGAGGAGTTTGTGCTTATAGAGTCCTAACTTAGTGACTAGTTCCCAAGGTATGTTTACTCTATAGTAGTTACCCTCCTTTATGCAGGGCCTTACTACGTAATAGTCTATCTTCCTGATCGTTATGCCGCCATCCTTAACACTAACTAAGACTCTATCACCTTCTCTGAAGGGTAGTATGTCCTTAGGTGCGTAGATCCTTAACTTACCACCAACATTAAGCACCTTAACAGGTCCCCGACCAACACCTAAGACTACGTAATCACCTCCCTTAGACATAATGTTAAGGGTTGTAGGTTTTAGCTTAAGGTATTCAACAACAGGCTTAGGTATGTTTATGAGTAGCTGACCACCATACTTACCAACAACAGCATCACCTAGGGGCTCCAAGAGAACCACCTATTACCTAACTACTTAGGAGTAATTAAGACTTACCCTCCAGACTGTAGGGTAAGATTTAAATACCCTACTGACAGGAGAGTAAGAACGGAAGACACAATGAAGCTAAACACCCAACTCAAGATCCTAAAAGCCCTAAGTTACGGATACCCAACTAACTACCCATCACTTAAGGAGAAGGAGCTAATAGCTAAGGTGTTAAGAGCTCATGGTGTTAAGGAGTTAAGGTGCTTAAGCTGTGGCGCTAAGTTAACACTAGCTAACCTAAGGTATTGGGGACCTCATGATGGAGGGATTAATGGTAGGTGGTACTACCTACACTGCCCGTACTGCGGTTACGACACATCAATAGAGAAGATACTCAAGATAAGCGGTAATCATTAGATAGCACACCTAATAACAACTCAATATTTTTATCTAATAACCGGTTAGATAGCACTACGTTAAAATAAATTAAGCCTTCTATCTAACTAACACGCCTAAACACAAACTTAAGGAGGTCCTAGTGGGTTGAAGTGAGTGTTAAGTTATATCACAGGGCTCAAGATGTGTTATGAACCTCGAGATAAAAACTTCGTATTTGGTGGTAGTTCGTAATTAGCTATGAGTACGTACTTACCCTTAACCCTACTTGAGTTCTTAACTATGGTTGAGGACTTAACGTACTCAATAACAACCTTACTAAAGTCTCTGTATTTCTCCATGACCCAAGGGTGGTATGTGTATTTGAGTAGCCACTTACCCTTAACCTTAGTGAGTAGGTTGTAGAGCCTCTCATGGTCCTTAGGGGTAAAGCCCCCATCGTAACTACCTTCATTACCTATGTGTGGTGGGTCTAGGTAGAACCACGTATCCTCACTATCGTACCTCCTAATAACCTCCTCAAAATCCAGACACTCAATAACAACCCTCCTCAACCTCCTATGAACCCTCCTTAGGTGTTCCTCCATGAGGTACCTCAAGTGCTTAGAGTTGTTAACAGCAATCGATGTAGAGAACCCGGAACCTAACCTACCATCGATAGACATTATGGTTGTGGCAAGAAACATTACAGCCCTCCTAGGGTCCGGAGGTTTAAAGGGCTTCCTTAACTCCTCCTTAAACGTCTTGAAGAGGGCTCTATGGTATAGTATGTACTTAGCCTCCTCAACCATCTCGTCTATGTAGTCACGGTAGCATAGGAATAGGTTGTATAGGTCTAAGCTCCTATCATTATAGACCTCAACCCTTGAGGGAGGCTTAGAAAGCAGTACGGTAGCTGAACCACCGAAGACCTCCACGTAGGTTTGGTGAGGAGGCACTAGTGAAAGTATTACGTCGATTAAGGGGGTATCAGCACCGAAGAACCTAAACGCCTTCAACCTATCATAGGGAACCCTAAGCACGGGATTACGGCCTAAGTAGCAGATCCTATCACCATGATTAACTGCGAAGTACCTATAACCCCCAACCCTAAAACGTATTAAGTACCCAACCCTACCACACCTAGGACATACCACCTTAACCATGAAGAGCCCATAAAAAATAAGCAGTAGGTATTCACACTTGGCCTTAATATGAGTAACTAAAAAGAAGGTATAGAGTCCTCACTCTAATAGGAACTCTTGCAGCTTACGTAATAACTCATTCCATGTGATGGCATAATCCCTTAATCTATTTATATTGAAGTTATTCTGCTTACCCTTCCTTACCTCCCCCATAGCACATCTCTTAGCTGTAGGGTTATCAATGAATATGTACCTCCTATTACTACTGGCTAAGGCGTCATAGATTAACCATCTAAGGAACTTATTAAAGAACTTCAGCTTCTCATCATTCATGAGCACCTCCACCTGAGGTCCCTCACCTTTCTGAGTACCAAAACCTACACCCCCAGCTCTTTGCCCCTTATACAGCTTTAACTCTAGGAACTTCACCTTAGGCTCCCCCTTTACGTCAAGGAATACTGCTATGTCAAAACCTAATTGTCTAAAGATGTAATAATTAGATATAAGACCTTGCTTCACCAAACCAGATAGAGTGGTATTCAATACCCCTGCGATAAAGTCTTCAAACTCCGTTTCATTATTGAATGTGCGTGGTTCTTCTATTTCCACACGTAAGGGTTTCACCTATTGATTACTAAACTATTAAAGTAAATAGCTTTATTGCTTAGAGAATAGTAGTGAAGCTACATTAAGCTATTAAGTCCGTGAATTCCAAATTTCACTCAACTCATAATGTTAATATATCAAGGGCTTACCTACTTAAGATAGGTAGGTCTTCCTCGCCTTAAGTTGTCTAGTAGTGGGTAGTTGGCTATGAGCATCTCTGTGTAGTATTCCCTCCTTTCGCCATGCTTCTTGGTCTGTGTTGACTTAACTACCCTAACTTTAACTATGTAGTAATCACTGAATAGGTTCTCAATGAAGTCGTTTTCGGCGTGATTCATTAACCACTTACCCTCAACACCATCGAGAACCCTCTTAAGCTCTCTGAAGTCGCTGTAGCTCCATGAGCCGTAGGTATACTCAGCGTTATGTCTCTCCTCACTCTTAAGGTATGGTGGGTCCAGGTAGAAGAAGGTCTCCGGTGAGTCATACTTCCTAATACATTCACGGTAATCCAACCTCTCAATCATTACCCTCGAGAGCCTTTGGTGAAGCCTCTTCAACCACCTATAGACCCTCTCGTGGGAATCAAGCATGAGCTTACCCTTGGATACGGCTTCAGCACCTACATAGCCAGGGACTATAGCCCTAGCAGCACTTGAGGTACCGCCAGCAAAGCCCTTAACTATTAAACCACCATAAGACATCCTGTGGAGGTAGATCATCACGGCAGCAAACTCACAGTCATCCTCAGGCCTCCAACCCCTAACCCAAGCATCCCTCCACTTCTCGAAGAGCTCCCTAGAAGGTAGTAACCACCTATAACGCTCATAAACACACTCCCACCTATCCCTAACAGTCATGAA
>CAZQFL010000032.1:0-13583 GCA_964592745.1 uncultured Desulfurococcaceae archaeon | reverse complement strand
CTCATAAGTATTGTTATGGGTATTCCTATGTACCTTCTAATCTCATTAATTACTCGAGAATTCATCAATGCTAGACTAACATTGAGTATTGTTATAATCTTGGTACTAGCTGGGATACTGAATCTCGGACTTGGTAGGAGTCTTCTTTATAAGAGCGTACAGCTTATCGGGGCTAACATCTCAGGACCTATAATATCTTCAAGCGCCTTATACTCCGTCATTTTAGGTATAACGCTCCTAAGTGAGAAGCCAACCATAAATGATTTCCTAGGTATTTCATCAACCCTTGTTGGCTTAACATTAATAACTATGAGGGGTATTAAGGTAATTAAGTCCTATAAGGGACTCCTTTACGCCTTCATAACCAGCGTAATTCTTGCAATAACCCCCATATTAGTGAAGGTAGGAACGGTAATGTTAAATGCACCAATACTAGCTGTAGCGATATCATACACAGCTGTGCTGCCTCCATACCCAGCATTAATAGTGTCGAGAAAGTTTAGGAAATACGTCTTACATATTAATAATGAATCCCTCAAGTACCTCACACTTGCAGCCATCACTGTCAACATAGCTCAATTACTTAGGTACATATCGTTAAGCATAGGTGATGTTAGCTCCGTAGTCCCTATAATGAGTACCTACATACTCTTCGGGATCATACTTTCATACATAATTAACAGGAGTTTAGAGGATTTCAACATCAAGATAGTCGTAGGTGCTATATTAGTAGTGTTAGGGACTACCTTAATAACGTTATGACCATCCGTACCTACCCTTCTTTAATATCTACTTAAACTCTATAGTTTTAGGTGTTGGTATGCGTACTAAGATAATAGCTTCCCTAGGCCCCTCATCACGTAGTAGAGACGTCATTCTAGGCTTAGCTAGAGCTGGTGCTTCAGGCTTTAGGATCAACTTCGCTCACGGCAATAGGGAGGAGTGGGATGATATTGTTGAATCTGTTAGGAGTGTTGAGGCTTCCATAGGTAAGGCTATAGCATTAATAGGTGATTTAAGAGGTGCTTCAATAAGGATTGGTAACTTAAGTAAGGAAGTTAGGTTGAGGAGGGGTGAGTCTGTCAGGTTTGTCCTTAAGGATAGTAGTGATAAAGCTGATGAAATACCGTTACCTAACCCCAGAGTTTTTGAGGGTCTTGAGGCTGGTGACCTAATAGTTATGGATGACGGCAAGGTAAGGTTAAGGGTTGTAGATGTTGGTTATGACTACGCATTAGTTACTGCATTAACTGATGTAGTGATTAGATCTAGGAAAGCATTAACGATTAGAGGTAAGGAATTAGACCTTCCAACACTTACGAATAAAGATGTTAATGATCTTAAGTATGCCTGCTCGAAAGGATTTAATTACATAGGCTTAAGCTATGTTAGATCAGCTAATGACATATTAACACTTAAGGAGTACATGAAAGAGCTTAGATGTAATGGTAAGGTCATAGCAAAGGTAGAGACAAGATCAGCGGTAAGAAATCTTAAGGAGATCGTTGAAGTAAGTGATGCTGTATTGGTAGCTAGGGGTGATTTAGGTATGAACTTCGGTTTAGAGGAGATACCGAGGATTCAGAGGAGGATAATTAGGGAGTGTAGGAGGTTAGGTAAGCCAGTAATAGTTGCTACACAACTACTTGAGTCAATGATTGAGAGCCCAGTACCTACTAGAGCTGAGGTATCAGACATAACTGTAGCGATAAGTGAGGGTGTTGATGCATTAATGCTTACCGGTGAGACAGCAGTCGGTAAGTACCCTGTAGAGGCTGTTATGTGGTTATCGAGGATAGTAAGGAGTGCTGAGGAGTATATAGAGCCTGAGAAGATTGAACCCGAGGGAGAGATTAAGTTTAAGTATGCTAAAGGTGTTATAGAACTATCTAAATGTCTTAACGCTAAGATAGTGATATATTCAAGGAGGGGGACTACAGCAAGATATATAGCAGCATTAAGACCTACTACTGAGACTTACGTAGGTGTACCATCAATAAACGTTGCTAGGGAATTAGCTATACTTTGGGGGATAGAACCATTAATTGTTGAGGCAAGAACTTACGAGGATGGTTTAGAAGGTACGTATAAGAGATTAAGGGATGAGGAGAAACTGAAGATTGGTGACTTAGTAGTAATGACCTACGGAATGATAGGTGAGGAGCAAACAATAAAGGTTAAGAGAGTATTAGAATAGGCTTAACTATGTTGAATACATATTAGGTTTTACGTTTAAGAGTGATTGAAGGGTTATATCGTGAGTAAGAAGGGTAAGAAAAAGGAAGTTGGTAAAGTAGTTAAGAGGAGGAGAAGACGCGTTAGAATTTCAATACCTAGGATTAGGTGGGATATAGTTATCATAGTAATTATTGTAGGCTTAATAATTTCTGCTACCTTATACATGACCCTTGGAGGCCATAAGGAGACACCTCATAAACTAACTATTGATGACTTGAAGAACTACTTAAGAGAATTAGCCTCAGGAAATAAATCAATAGCATTAGACCTAATATATGAAGTTAGGGGTGACTTACCAACACTTTCTAAAGTTTTAGGCGTCAAGGATTATCTTCAAGTCGATATCAGATATTACGAAATAACCGTAGCACAACCTAAAGGAAATATTAGTAACACAACAACCAGTACCAATACGTCTAGGAAGCTAATTAGTGGGTATTTAACATTCTATTACGGTTTAGATTATGCACCAATACTTAGGGAGCTACTAGGTATGACCCCAAGTGTAGATAACTTATCTCAAGTACTAGTCGATGTTGTATTTATTAATAAGAGCATTAATGGAAGTGTAAAGATATTAGAGACTAACTATGATTATGTAGAATTACGGGGTTTAGGTAAAGTAAAAGCGTTAAAGAAAGTTATAGAATACACTAGAGTAATTAATGGTACGGAATTTCACGTCGTAATTACGGAATGGGTTGATGACGAGTATGGAGTACCATTAAAGGTTATTTTAAGGATTAATGGTTATGAATTAAAAATGAATTTAATAGCCTTTAGTATAAGACATGTAGGAATACAGCCAACATAATACCTTTAGGTTTCAGCTGCTAACCCAACTATTATTGGTGACTTAAAGAGAGCTTCATGGAAGTTACCACTATATAGTTTTAACTTACTTTTAACACCTCTAATGGATAGTGTATTCTCAACATCCTCCGCTCCTAATGCCTTAGGGTCATATTTTAGTGATCCAATTATGAAGTTACATGCGTATCCGTATGATGGGACCCAAACCCAGTATTCCCTAACGATGGGAAAGTTTACTGTGATGTTCTTTAGAACATACTTGTAGACTTTCGGATAGAAGAATGATGATCCTGCCTGCGTGACCATTATACCATCATCTTTCAATATCCTTTTTACTTCACTATAAAATTCCCTAGAGTAAAGCTCTTTAGCTATCTCAGGTCCATAAGGATCTGTTAAGTCCAAAATAACTACATCGAAATGATTACTTGGTGACCTTTTAACGTATTCTCTACCGTCACTTACAATAATTTTTGCTTTAGGATGGCTAAATGCGCCTTGATGCATAAAGTCTAGATACTTCTTAGCTAACTCTATTAACTCACCATCTATATCGACCATAGTTACCTCATTAACAACTCTCTCATGCTTTAGTACCTCCCTTAGTGTAGCACCTTCACCGCCTCCGATAATTAACACCCTCTCAGGTTTAGGGTGAGTAACCATTACTGGCTGAACAAGTGATTCGTGGTAAATAAATTCATCAGCTTCAGTTGACTGTATAAGTCCATCAAGAATAAGACCTCTCCCAAAGTCATGAAATTCTACTATCTGCACATCCTGGTACTTAGTCTTCTTAGTAATTAGTACCTTCTTTATCTTAGTTACCATTATACTGTAGTTAGATATGGACTCGGTAACACTTAAACCTAATATATCTAGTTTCTCACCACCCATTCTAACACCATTTACTTTGATTAGGAATTGATTAAAATACATTCTTATACTTATGACCGATAACTTACACCTAAAAATCCTGATATGAAAAGTTTAAGTGAGATTGTATGAAATTCCCCTACGAAAAGTTTAGGAAGGGCCAGAAAGAGTCTATAAATAGAATAAGTAAGTATTTAGGTGACTTCATAGTCCTTAAAGCACCAACAGGATTTGGTAAGACCATAGTAGCTATACTATCACATAGTAATGCTGATAAGGTGTTATATGTTGTTAGAACAATAAATGAGATAGCACCCGTTATTAGAGAATTAAGGAGGGCCAGTATTAATTACACATTCATTTTTAGCGGTAAGAAGATGTGTCCATTACTTAAGGGCTCTGATGTAGATCCTGATGATTTCTGGGTGAATTGCAAAGTGTTAAGGAGTAGGAGATTATGTCCTTACTATGAGAGACTAAGTAATGTAAATATTGATGATGTGGTTAAGGTTATTAATGAATCATCTATAGATCCCCGTGAAATCGTTAATAATTTAGTATCTAAGCTCTCCGTATGCCCATTCTTCATGCTTACAAAATTAATACCCCGAAGTCAATTTGTTGTAGCTACCTATCCTTACCTATTTAGAGAGGATGTGTACCGTACAGCTTTTAGCGATGAACTTGAGGAATTCTACTTTATAATTGATGAAGCGCATACAATACTTAATCCTCAAAGCATCTATGAAGAGGAGTTAAGTGATGGAGACATTAATCAAGCCTTTAAAGAAGCTAGGATGTACTCCTTAGGTAGTGAGGTAATTAGCTTTCTAAGAGGCTTAATTGATGTTGTAGGTAAGATAAGGTCGAGAATGCTTAAGAAAGTAGAGAAAGCGCTTATTTACCCAGGTGAAGGTTTCCTTCAAATACTAGAGGACGCCATCATAGATATTAGACTCAAGAGATTAAAGGAATTCTTAGAATCTCCTGAATCGCTGATAAGGATCTCAACTAAATTAACAAAGATACTGAAATTCTTGTACATCATTAAAAATCCTAATTTTGAAGTTTACGGTATTAGTGATGCTTATGGTAAAAGAATTAAGGCATTACCCATAAGTTACGAACCCATTAGAGATAGATTAAAGATGGCTAAGGGCGTTTTAATGATGTCTGGAACAATGCCTCCTAAACCTATCATTGATAAGATTTTAGGGAGAGAGTCTCAATACATAGATGTTGAAAGTGATTATGGTGAAGTATTTCCTCAGCATCATACATACTACGCTGTTTATGCTGAGACTACATCAAGTTACCATAGAAGAGGTACATACATGTATTCAAAATATGCTGAATTAATAGTTAAAGTGTATGAAGTCTTAATGAGAGGTATCATATTAACTGTTTACCCAAGCTATCAGTTCATGAATGAAGTAGTAAGCAATATTGATGTAGGAATTAGTCAGGTTATTGAAGATCCCTATACAAGCTTAAGTGAAGTATTAAGTAAAGCATTAAGCTATAGTAAGGCAGTAATTCATGCTGTAGCTGGAGGTAAAGTAACTGAAGGTATAGAAATAGTGGATCCAGTTAGTGGTAAGTCACTCATTTCTACAGTAATTATAGCTGGTGTGCCCTATCCACAACCAGATGACTATGTTAGAGATTTGAGGAAGAACTTAGTTAAGGAGTTTGGTAGGGAGTTAGCTAGTAAATTAGTCATGGATATACCAGCTATAATAAGGGTTCTCCAAGCCATCGGTAGAGCAGTGAGGTCTGAAAGAGACAGGGTGTTCATAATATTAGCTGATAGAAGGTTCCTCAGTAAAGAATTGAAGAACTTACTAAATATTAGGTACGATTTAGTCACTACAGATTTAAAAACGTTAACTAAGCATATTGAGTTATTCATTAAAGGATTTCTCTAATCAATCTTAGTAAGGTAAGCAGGGAAATTATAGATCCCATTAGTATTAAAGGTAATGAATATACTGAAGTAAACATTAGATATAATCCCAATTTACCACTAAATACAATGCTTACAACATTACCATTAAATTCCTTAATTAAATCCCGGATCAGTATGAGTGAGTCATGATCCGCGAAGATATACGTAAGTATAGCACCAATAATTAAGAAGAATATTCCAATGATGTAGTAATTCCTTAATGTTGTTCTCCTCAAGAGAGTGTCTAAGCCTTGTACATGTAAAAATACGAAATAACATATGATTAGTAAGGTAGCTAATGACAGTATGAGTAACGATATTCCTAAGACTAGGTAGATAAGTGTACCACCTAGCAATGCATTATATATCAATATGGTTGAGATAGTTAATGATGAGATGACTAAGATATTCAGTATGTAAGCTAGTTTACTTAGTCTTAATTCTCTATTTAAGGCCATTATGAGAATTAAGGTAAGTAATGAGGCTACTGTACCTAGTAAGCACATTAGTTGAACCATTAGATAGTTAACTAGGGTTAGCACGATTAGGATTACTGTAATTACCAATAGTAATTTATTCTTACTTGCTATATTTATACTCATCGTTATCACTTCTTAGTCATCACTTAATCTTTTTAATACCTTTAATTCTATTAATGGTTTTATTATACGTCCTTGTAGAACATCCACAAGACCCTTATCTGTTATTCTAATCTCAGGTATTACAGGTAGTGATAGTAAAGCTATGGTCATGAATGCAGATCTAAAGTTTATGTTTATTTTCCTTAATGCCTCAACATAACTTTCAACCTCATGTAACAGAGTTTCATAATCTTGATCACTCATTAAGCCTGCTATGGGTAACCTTACCTTCGCTATAACTTTACTATTTAGTACAGCAACTAAACCACCACCCATGTCAATAACCTCATTGACCGCTTTAGACATATCAGAAGGTGACTTACCTATAACTATTATATTGTGAACATCATGTGCTATTGTTTGCGCTATAGCTCCGTCACTAATTCCTAGTCCTATGACAAAGCCCTTACCTATGTTACCAGTAGCGTGGTGACGTTCAATAACAGCCACATGCGCTACCTCACCTTCCGTAAGCAAGTAACCATTACTAATTCTAACATTAATTATTTCCTTTCTAGTTAGCGTCTTCCCTAGTATAACCCTTATAGCTATAACTTTAGCATAACCCTCACTTATACCATTATTTATCCTAATGAGTAGGTCCTCAGGTTTAGGCCTAAATCTTACTCTAATTGTCTTATATGCATGCTCAGGATAACTGAACCTTTTACTTCCTTCACTCCATATATACTTTCCATCAACAACAACTAATTTTCCATTAGCTATGACGTCTCTCACCTTAAATTCGGTAAATTTACTTAGGAGTACTATATCGGCAAGTTTACCTATGTTTAATGATCCTATATCCTCACCTAGACCTAAATACTCAGCAGCATTTATTGTTGCTAGCTGTAAAGCCTTTATAGGATCCATACCTAACGATACAGCTTTCCTTAGTATTCTATCCATGTGTCCATCACGAGCTAATTCAAGAACGTTTAAATCATCACTTGTGAAGGCTAAATATCTGCTATCCACCTTCATATGTACTAACATGCTTGCTAGCTCTTCTAGGTCTTTCCACGCAGAACCCTCCCTAATCAGAACCCTCATACCTACTCTTAACTTAGTTAAAGCTTCGTCAAGAAAGGATGATTCATGATCTCCTCTAATACCTATTATGGAGTAAGGTATTAGTAAATCTTCAGGAAGTTGGGGTGCGTGACCGTCAACAATTTTACCTACTCCTTTAACATAGGCTATTCTATTGATTATCTCATTATCACCATTAATTATCCCTAGAAAATCCATAACTTCACCTAAGCCTATGACCTCCTCATATTTTAGTAGCTCCTTAACATCACTAAAGCTTAAGCTACTACCTGGAGTGTCTAAGCCTGTCTTAGTTGGTGGCACACAAGATGGTATGTAAAAGAAGACCTTAAGTGGGACGTATCTTGACTCTTCAAGGAATAGCTTAATACCTTCAACACCTAGTACATTAGCTATTTCATGGGGATCTGCAGCAATAGTTGTTGTACCATGTATTAATGCTAGCTTAGAGAACTCAGTGAGTGTTAACATTGATGACTCTATATGTATATGCGGATCTATGAAGCCTGGTACAGCTACTTCATAACGTGAGCCATCAAGCACTAGTGTATTACTACCTTTAAACCTCTCTATATCAAAGTAGCCCACACGAACTATGTATCCGTCCCAAATAGCCATACTAACGTTTTCCCTCACATCATTTAGGACTACGTCAACAATGTTGACATTCCTTATGATTAAATCAGACTTTATTTCACCCTTCGAAGCCCTAATTAAATTAAGTAGTGTATCAATGTCGAAACGCCTTCTTAGCAACTTACCATGAGGGTTAACAGTCTGAATATTCATCATACTACACAAACTCTCTCACTTATTATGGTAGATTAGATACGGAGAAATAAAGATTTATGATATAGTGATCAAATTAAGGTGGGAATAAGATTGGTAGACATTTACATCAGGGGCGGTTACATAATAACTATGGATAAGAATAGAAGGATCATCCGTAATGGATGTATAGCAATTAGTGAGGGACGTATCGAAGCTGTTGGTAAGTGTGAAGAATTAGATAAAGATTACAAGGGTAAGGCTAAAGAGGAATTAGAGAGGAGTAAAGCTATAATAATGCCTGGTCTAGTAGATACTCATGTTCACTTAGTTCAGGGTATACTTAAGGCCTGCGCTAACTATAGGAGATTAATACCATGGCTTAGGGATAGAGTATGGCCGTTGCAAGGTAATATGAAGCCTAGAGAGGCGTTAGCTTCAGCTAAGCTTACATTGTTAGAAATGATTAAGTCAGGAACAACATCATTTATTGAGGTTGGCATGATTGGTAGGTATGGTATAGATGACATCATTGAAGCTGTACATTCATCAGGTCTTAGAGCGGCTATCGCTAGGCATATAATGGACATGCGTGGTTACGCACTAGAGGAGGGAGTACTTCATGAAGGCTTAGTTGAAGATGGTGAGAAGTGTATGAAGGATGCATTGAGATTGTATAATAAGTACCATGGTAGGGACGGTAGGATATTTATATGGTTTGGACCTAGGACACCAGGTGCTGTAAGCATCGAACTGTATAGGGAAGTAGCTGCTAAGGCTAAGGAATTAAAGACAGGTATAACAATGCACTTAGCTGAGGTTAGAGAGGATGTTGAATATACCCTTAAGTTATTCGGTAAGAGACCTGTTGAATTCGCGCATTGGGTAGGTATTACAGGATCTAATGTGGTATTAGCTCACCTTGTATGGATTACTGATGAGGAAATAGCTTTGTTAGCCAAGACAGGCACTCATGTAAGTCATAATCCATCCTCTAACGCTAAGTTAGGATCGGGTATCGCCAGGGTTTCAGACATGTTGAGAGCTGGTGTTAATGTTACTTTAGGATGTGATGGAGGCCCAAGTAACGATAACTACGACTTATTTGAAGAAATGATGATTACTGCATACTTACAAGCAGTCTCAAAGTTAGACCCCAATGTTATCAGGGCAGAGGACATACTAGAAATGGTTACGATAAGAGGTGCTAGAGCCTTAGGTATCGAGAATGAAGTAGGTTCTATAGAGGTAGGTAAGAAGGCTGATATAATAACAATTGATTATTGGAATCCTAGGTTAATGCCCTTAAATGATCCTGTATCACACATAGTATATAATGCCCACGGTGATGATGTTCTTGACGTAATAGTTGATGGTAAACTAATCATGAGGGATAGAGAGGTATTAACCATGAATGAAGACGAAGTACTTAAGGAAGCTGAAAGAAGTGCTATTGAGTTATTTGAGCGTACTGGCATATGTAGTGAGCCTGAAACATATTGGCCTTTACTTTAACTTTTTCTCTCAGTAAGTAGTAGTATTGCCTTAGCTATATCGCCTCCAGCCTCTCTTAAGGCCTTAATAGCTTCATCCCTACTAACACCTGTCTGTTCTATCACAAAGTTTATGTCGTCCTCACTAAAGCTAACTTTTTCAGCAATCTCTTTAGTACCCTCAATAACCTCCTCCGAGGTAGCCACAATCTGATATATCTTCTGACCCTGAACATTCATAACTATTATTTGAGGCTCTCTAATCACTACCTCCTTATCCTCGAACGTTAACGTTACTGACTTTACTCCCTTAACTTCCTCAACATTAACACCAAACCTCTTCATTAATCTTCTTAATTCACGTGGACTTAAGGGTAACACTATAGCACCTGGAATAGCTTATTATCTGAGAAAATAAAGTGTTGAGTTAGGTGGGAAGTATAGCTAAGGTTGAGATAAGAGTACTTGGAGCAGGTCAAGAGGTAGGTCGAGCTGCCATAGCTATACGTAGTGGTGAATCTAAGAAGTACTTACTATTAGATTATGGTGTCAACTTCAATGAAAGAGATGAACCTCAGCTACCATTACACATACGCCCAAATGATATAGCAGCTCTTGTCGTAACTCATGCACATCTAGACCATGTAGGTGCGACACCCATATTTTATACGTCAGCACGTATCCCAGCAATAATGACTACATTAACTAAGAAGCTATCTGAGGTAATGATTAAAGACTTTATAAAGATATCTGGTTATTACTTACCATTCGATAATACAGACCTAAGTACACTCCTTGATAACACCATTGAGGTAAACTATAATGAAGAAGTAAAGATAGATAATTTCAAGATAAAGCTATTAAATGCAGGTCACATACCAGGTAGTTCGATGGTCTACATAGAGGTAGATGGAGTAACAATACTTTATACTGGTGATATAAATACCATAGACACTAGATTAGTTAAAAGACCTGAATTAAGGAACATACATGCAGATATAGTGATAATTGAGGGTACCTACGGTAATGCAATACATCCGCCAAGAAAGCAGGTTGAGGATGAATTCATTGAATCCATTAATGAGGTAATAGAGAATGGTGGTAATGTATTAATACCTGCATTTAGCTTAGGTAGGTCACAAGAAATCCTTTCATTACTTTATGAGAGAATGTCATGGGCGAATGTATTCTATGATGGCATGATTAGGGTGATAAATAACATACTACTATCCCACCCAGAATTCATAAATAGGTACGACTTACTTGCAAATGCATTAAGTAGATTTAAGTTAGTTAGGGGTAGTAGTGACAGGAAGAGAATTGTTAAGGGTAGTGAGAACATAATTGTTTCATCAGCTGGTATGCTTAAAGGAGGGCCAGCTGTTTACTATGTGAAGAAATTAATGGATGACCCTAACAATGCCATATTTCTTGTATCATTCCAAGGACCATCAACACCTGGTAGATCACTGCTTGAGGATGGAGTGATAGGTGAGAGTAGAGAACTCATTAAGGCTAGAATTCAATGGTTTGATTTTTCAAGCCATGCAGGCTCTGACGGATTACTATGGATTATTAAAAATATTAAGGACGTTAGTAAGGTAGTAATTATCCATAGCCAACCAAACTCGGCTTTAGCACTCAAGAATTCCTTAAGTGACTATATCAATGGTGACTCCATATACATTCCAAGTAATGGTGATAAGCTAATACTAAATGTTTAGTAGCATATACTTTAAAAATAATCCTCAATCAAAATTAGAATATCGAGTGTTAATTATGGAGCTTAAGTACCTTGAGCCTCTAGTACTATTAAAGATCATCGGTAGATATGGACCAATTAAAGGTATAGCAACATTACATAAGTTAGTACATAGTACATAGTTTAATTAAGAAGGGATTAAAACTTAGATACACCTTCACAAACTATAGTTTTAGACCTTATAGCAAAGATTTAAATAAAGACTTACAGTTACTAATTAAGTGTGGTCTTGCGGTAATCGAGAATAATGATGAGAATACTCTAATAAAACTGGGTAGTAAGGGAGTCAAAATCATTAAGCCGTTATTGAGTATTAAGTCTAGGGACTTAAGTATTGAAAGTTAGGATCATTAGAAATGAAGATGTAAAGTTCTTAGCTGCATTCATACCTCTAGGTCATAAGCATGTCAGGGTACTTATTAATTTAGGTAACGAGATACTCATCTTTCAACAGGCCTTTATTGACGCATTAATTAGGGCTTATACCTCAGTAGCTCTACATCCTTATAAGAAATGCCAAGCATTAACGTTAAGGAAGCTTAGTAATAAGGAACGTAAGGAGGGTTTTGCGGAGTATCAATTGATTGAAGTAGATATTGATGAAGATAAAGTGCTTCATTCATTAACAAAGTTGTATAGTAAGGCTGTAAGTAATATTAAGATTTATAAATAGTTTTTAAGACTTCATTACTGAATTAAGCCTTATAGATATTAAATTACATGATTAAAGTGATTATGAAAAACATAAATTAATACTACACTATGGTTTCATAGGTGTAGTAATGGGTCTCATACATAGGTACATACGTGAAAGCAGAAAGACCATAGTTTTATCGATAGATAGTCCACGCTATGATATAAGTGAGGTACTAAGGATAATTAGTGATACTAACGATTTAGTTGCTGTGTATAAGATAGGTTTACCCTATATATTACATTACGGTGTAAGACAGATCTCAAGAATAACTAGGGAGTATCCCGATCTTTACTTCATCGCTGATTTGAAATTGGCAGATATTGGTTCAGTTATGACTTTATCTGTAAGTGAGGCATTCAATGCGGGTTTTAAAGGTATTACAGCTCATGCCTTTGTTGGTGTTAGTGGCGCTTTAGATGAAGTGGTAAAAGAATGTAGAAACTTAGGTATTGACTTAATATTACAAACCACCATGACTAATCCAGGTAGCATATCAACTATAGACAAACTAATACCCGAGTTAAAAACTATACTCAACTCAATAGATCCTGACGCCCTCATAGCTGCAGCTAACAAACCAAGTGTGATTAGGGATCTAAGGACATCCATGGGATGGAAATATATAATTATATCACCAGGAATAATGATTGGTGCTGTTCATCCAGGTGAAGCCTTATGTTCGGGTGCTGACGCAGAGATGATTGGTAGACTAGTATTGTCATCACCAAGTCCTAGAAAGGCACTAGAAGATATTATTGAAATGCAACTTAAGTACCTTAACGAGAAGGGAGATTACTGCTTGAAGAGAGAGAAGGGTATGTGAATGACCCCGCCGGCTCCCCGCTTCATTCCTACTCCATACGGAGGTGTCTGCGGGTTCCACGATTATTTATTAAGATAGTTTATAAGTATTGTACCGGTTACTAGTAGGATGATTAGGAAGGTGTAGACTTATGGCTGTAAGAATCAAGTTGATTAAGGACTTCAAAAGTGAAGGCAAGCCTCTAATAGTGGGATTACCAGGTATGGGTAAAGTTGGCTACGTAAGTGCTAATTTCTTTGTTAAGGAATTTAATGGTGAGTTAGTAGCTGAGGTATACTCAACATATTTTCCAGCACAACTTGTTGTCGGCAGAGATGGAGTATCCACACTGTTTAGAGGTAAGATCTTTGACATAGGTGATGCCTTAGTATTTACTGCAGATACGCAACCACCAAGCCCTGAAGGTCAGAACGAGGTTTGTGAGGCCCTACTATCATTCCTTAATGGTGAGTTAGATGTTAAGCCTGAAAA
>CAZQFL010000031.1:0-13840 GCA_964592745.1 uncultured Desulfurococcaceae archaeon | reverse complement strand
TTTATGTTGTTGAGGATGAACCCTTAGGTACTGCTGGAGCTATAAAGAATGCTGAAGGTGTACTCTCTGATAGTGTATTCTTAGCAGTTAATGGCGATATAATAACGAATATACCATTAGATAAGCTAGTTAATGATTTAATCAAAAGTGATGCACTAGCTTCTATAGCTCTAGTACCTCTTAGATCACCCTATGGTATAGTTGAGGTAGATAGTGAGGGTAACGTTAAGAGTTTCAAGGAGAAACCCATGATTGAGGAATACTTAATAAATGCAGGTGTATACGCTATGAAACCCCAAATACTACAGTACCTACCACGTAAGGGTGATTTAGAGAAGTCTGTATTCCCCCAACTAGCTAAGGAGGGACTACTTAGAGGTGTAATATTTAAGGACGTATATTGGAGAGCTATAGATACAGTCAAGGATGTTGAAGAAGTCGGTAAGGAGTTATCATCTAAGAACATCTGGTGTTCAAAATGATACTAAAAGACGTAGAGAAACCTGTAGTCATACTCTATAGAGATATAGTAACACGTAAGTCACTTAACGAATTATTAAACCTAGGAGTAAGAGCTCTTTACCTAATAACACACCTAACTAAGGATAAAGTTCCGGTAGTATTAGCTACTGAAGACTTAAGCACCATTAGTGATGTTAGGAAGTCAGTTAATGAGTTAAGTATTAATGAATTAATGAAGATTAAGATTAAGGAAAGTGAATTAGTAACTATTGAGGAATTAGTGAGGGGTGTTAAGGATAAAATGTTATTATTCATTAGATTAGGAATTGATGACCTTGATTATGTTAGGTATGTTGTTGACGCTCTAAATAAGGTTGATTATTTAGGGAAATCAGCTATAGTACTTCATGAAGTAGGTTTAATTAAGAAGGTTAAGGAAATGTGGGGTTCTCTAGGTGTTAACTGCATGCTGTACCTAACTAATCCCTACCCAAACATATCTATGCTTAAGAGGGCTGGTGTTGATGGTCTTGTAATGCCCTATAGCTTATTAAGAAGTAGGACTGTAAGGGAGGCACATACTAGAGGTATGGATGTTATAGCTTGGCTTGTCAATGATCCTGCAACATTCATTAAGGTTTCATCATTAGGTGTTGATGGGGTAATTACTGAGAGACCAGAAATTGCTAGAGAGGCTGAGGGTCTGGTTTAGAAGCTCAGCTACCCCTAATGGTCATCACGTGTCAGAGGGCATGACTGTCAGCATCTACCCGATATACTACTGTTTGAAGTAGTTTATAAGGTCATCTAAGCTCATATCCTTAAGCTTTCTTAAAACATTTAGCGGCATTTCAAAATATATCTCATCATCAATAACCTTAACTTCTATACCTCTAGATCTCAATACATTGAGTCCGCACTCATTAATTACTGATAAGACCTCCATAAATAAGGAGAAACCGGTTGATGGATCATGCTCCCTCATTAAAGCTCTAGCAGCTATCTTAACCCTATTTTGACCAGTTAGTGATGCTATGGAGATAGTCCTAGGTGCATTCCTCCTCAAGTAACTAGCTAGTGCCTGTGCAAATGCTTTAAAAGCTGCTTCACAAAGCTCCTTACTAGTCTCAACCATACCCTATACCCGTAGGTAACTCACCACCTAGAGTACTAATTAACACATATATTAATGGTGTTATGAAGACCTCAATAAGTGACGCAATAAGTAGTAAGATAGAGATTAATGTTAACTTACTTAAGCAGAACTTTAACTCATTACTAAACCCCTTTCTCTTAATCAATACTCTCACACCAAGCCTTAAACCTAATGCTGATGAGAGAAGAAATGCATATATCTCTATAACTCCATGCGGTATTATTAGCAGTAAATTTTCAACTATATTACCACTAATTATGAATGATGTTATTACATAGGAGTTATACATCGTTATAAGTATTGGGGGTAATATTAAGATCCCAAGAAATATATTGAGTATTACTATCCTTAAGTTATTGTAGAATATGATGAGTGGTAAGATCAATGCACTAGCTAAACCTAACTTACTAACAACCTTCTTAAATGGTTCAAAAACTTCGCTAATCTCCTTAACCACCCCTGATCTTAGATCTTCAGGTATTACAGGAGTTAGTATAGCCGTTACTATAAAGATTACCAGTACTATAGCGAACTCCTTCCTCACGTGGTCACCAAATCTTAAACCTCCCCTAACTTAAAAGTTAGTAAGGATCTATACCCTTGTAGGGAGGGGCCTAGTAAGCCCATTGAGTTGGTGACTATAGAATGTTTAAGATTATAAGAGAAGCACCTAGTGAGGATGAGGTGGTTAAGTACTTAAGACCATACACTATTGACTGGTTTAAAAGTATCTATAAAGACTTCACACCTGCACAACTCATGGCTATACCTTACATTAAGCAGGGTCATAACGTACTCATAACAAGTCCTACAGGTACTGGTAAGACACTAGCTGCATTCCTACCAGTAATAGATACCCTCTACAAGCTTGCGGAAGAGAATGAATTAGAGGATAAGGTATATGTTATTTACGTATCTCCCTTAAGAGCTCTAAATAATGACATAAAAAAGAATATTGAAATACCTATTAACGGTATTAGAGATGTAGCTAAATCCCAATACAACGTCGAGCTACCTAAGATAAGAGTTGCTGTTAGAACTAGTGATACCTCACCTTATGAGAAGCAGAAGATGATTAAGGAACCACCACACATAGTAATAACAACACCTGAGAGTCTAGCTATAATGCTTGTAGCACCAAAGTTTAGAAGAAAACTTGAGGATGTTAGATGGGTCATCATTGATGAGATACATGAACTAGCAAGTAGTAAGAGGGGCGCACATTTAGCATTAAGTCTTGAAAGACTTGAGGAATTTGTGGGGCATCCATTACAAAGGATAGGGTTAAGTGCTACCATAGCACCACTTGAGGAAGTAGCTAAGTTCCTTGTAGGTCAAATTAATGGAAGACCTAGAGATTGCATAATAATTGACGCTAGGTTCCTCAAACCCATGGAGGTTAAAGTACTATGTCCTAACGTTGATATAATTAAAGCGCCTGCTGAGGAAATTAATGAAGCTATATACAAACTCCTTGAGAAAGTAATTAAGAGGCACAGAACGACATTAGTATTTACAAACACTAGAAGCGCTACTGAAAGGGTTGTGTATAAGTTAAGGAAGATATTTGAGAAGAATGGTATAGTTAATGCTGATGAGATAGAGGCGCACCATAGTTCATTAAGTAAGGAGGTAAGACTTGATGTTGAGGATAAATTAAAGAGGGGTCTATTGAAGGCTGTTGTATGTTCAACATCTCTTGAACTAGGTATTGATATAGGTTACATAGATGCTGTAGTGTTGCTAAGTAGTCCTAAAAGCGTTACTAGGCTCATACAGAGAGTTGGTAGGTCAGGTCATAGCGTTACAGAACCTAGTAGGGGCTACTTAATAGCTGTAGATAGGGATGACTTAGTTGAGGTAACAACTCTAGCTAAGTTAGCTAGGGAGAGAAGGCTTGATAGAATTAAGATACCAAGAAAACCCTTAGATATCTTAGCTCAACACGTTGTAGGTATGTCGCTAGAGAAGAAGTGGAAGATTAAGGAGGCCTATGAAGTTGTGAAGAGGGCTTATAATTATAAGGATCTAACTTTTGATGAATTCATGAGCGTCTTAATGTATCTTGCTGGTAGGTATAGTGATGAGCTTGAATATGTTAATGTCTACTCTAAGATATGGCTTGACGAATTAGACGGCGTATTTGGTAGGAAGAGAAATGTGAGAATGATTTACTACCTAAACAGTGGTGCGATACCTGATGAAGCTAAGGTTAGAGTCTTCTTAGAGAATGGTAGATATGTTGGCGATTTAGAGGAGGAGTTTGTTGAATACCTTAGCCCAGGCGATGTCTTCGTATTAGGTGGGAGAACTTACGAGTTTGTGAAATCTGAAGGTGCTAGAATAATCGTGAGAAAAGCTGAGCATCAAAGACCTACAGTACCTAGCTGGTTCTCAGAAATGCTACCACTATCCTTCGACTCAGCATTAGAGGTAGGAAAGTTTAGGAGGTATGTCCATGAAGCAATAATTAAGTATGGAGTTAACGAAGCAGTAAAATATGTTAGCAGGAAGTACGGTGTTGATGAACGTATAGCTAAGTACATAGTTGATTACGTGAATGAGCAATCATTAGCGAGTGGAGGTTTAATACCATCTGATAAACTAATACTCATTGAGGTATGGCGTGATATTGACGGTTATACTAACAACATAATATTCCATACACTTTTCGGGAGGAGAGTCAATGATGCACTTTCAAGAGCTTATGCATACATCTTAAGTAATATGTTGGGTGTAAATGTTAGAGTCACGGTTACAGATAACGGCTTCATGCTATCAATACCTTACTATGTTGATGTAGGAGCGAAGGAAATTAGAAAATTAATAAGTAGCATCAAAAGCGATAATATCAGAGTAATTTTGAGGAGTGCTTTAAGAAGAAGCGAGATACTCAAGAGGAGATTTAGACATTGTGCTGAGAGAGCATTTGCACTACTACGTAGATATAAAGGTACTGAGACTAGCATTTCTAGGAGACAATTCAATTCTGAAGTACTACTTAAGGTTGCTGAGAGACTACCTAACTTCCCGATACTCGAGGAAGCATATAGGGAGGTTTTAGAGGATTACATGGATGTAGACAACGCAATTAAAGTACTTAAGTGGGTTGAGGAAGGTAAGATAGATATTAAGATCGTCATGTCCAAATATGCACCAACACCATTCAGTCATAATATAATAGCTCATGGCTACAGCGACGCAGTGTTGATGGAGGATAAGAGAAAGTTACTTATTAAACTTTATGAGGCGGTAATGAAGAGGTTAAGTAGAGAAGGAGGTAAGGGTGTTAATTAATTCACATAAGTATTAGTGGGTATTTACATGGAAAGGGAAATAGAACTCACAGTGATTGTGCCTACATATAATGAGAGGGATAATATACCCGTACTTCTTGAAAGGATAGATAAGGCATTGAGTAGTCACGGTATTAAGTATGAGGTAATCATAGTTGATGATAACTCACCCGATGGTACAGCCGATGTCGCTGAGAAGTTAAGTAGTAAGTACCCAGTAAGGGTTCTAAGAAGACCTGGTAAACTCGGTCTTTCATCAGCAGTACTCGATGGTATCAAGTTAGCTAAATCTAAAGTCATAGCTGTTATGGATGCCGATTTACAACATCCCCCTGAAGTACTTCCTAAGCTTTATACGAGAATTAAGGATGGATGCGAGATAGTTATTGCTTCAAGGTATGTTAAAGGAGGCTCAACAAAGGATTGGTCACTACTAAGGAAGCTAATATCTAAGATAGCTATAGTGATAGCACATATACTAATACCTAAATCTAGAGCTGTTAAGGACATAATGTCAGGATACTTCATGTTGAGGAAAGACGTCATTAGTAATACTACTCTAAATCCTCGAGGATTTAAGATCTTACTTGAAATAATAGCTAAAGCTAAGTATAGTAATGTATGTGAAGTTCCTTATACTTTTGATACACGTAAATATGGGAAATCCAAGTTAGGTAGTAAGGAAATAATTAATTACGTACTCCACGCATTAAGTCTATCTCCATATATAGTAAGATTCGCATTAGTTGGAGGTATAGGTACTGTAGTTAACCTCCTATCATTAGCAATATTAAGATACGTTTTAGGTTTAATACATGAAATCTCATCAGCAATAGCTATCGAGTTATCCATAATAAATAACTTCATCTTAAACGATAGATGGACATTTAAAGATAGAAGGAGTGGTAGTACAATATTTAGGCTCTTTAAGTTTCACTTATCATCGATTGCTGGCGTATTAACTCAATACTTAACATCGATCTCACTATATCATTTAGTACTACATGAATCCTTGTCTTCACAGTTCATAGGTATTCTCATAGGTTTTATTGTTAATTACCTCATTAGTAGGTACTATGTATGGAGGTAGTGGTTTGGTAGGGGATATGAAGAGATTAAGTTCTGAGGCCATACTCCATGAGCTGGGAATTGATTTCGAGTACTTTTGTGAGTATGGTGAAGCACCGCGAGTAACTGATAAGAGGTTTATTGATCTCGTACCTAAGCTTAGAGCTGGTGGTGTAAGAGCTAAGGAGATAGCTAATAAGAGACTCTATGAACATCAATTAAGTGGTATTAAGATTCTTGAGATGGGTAGGAACCTCATCGTAAAATCAGGTACGGGTTCAGGAAAGACTGAGATTTGGGTTATGTATGCATTAATGAAGGGTTTAAAAGTATTAGCTATCTATCCAACGTTAGCACTTGCATCAGATCAAGTTCAGCGCATTGAGGACTACTACTTATCACAAGGTAAGGATCTAGTAGTGAAGATAGATAGGCCATCAATTACTGATAAGGAGTTTATTGAAGTTAGAAATATGATTAGAAAGGCTAAAATAGTAATAACTAATCCGGCATTCTTAATGGCTGATATGAAGAGATTAGCTGAGAATAGAAGGAAATCCTACTTAGTAGATTTCCTTGAGGATGTAGATTTAGTAGTGATTGATGAGTTAGACTTCTACGGCTCTAGAGGCGCATCATTACTTATAGCAATGATTGAGTTAATACTTAAGTATGTAGCTTTAAAGAGACCACAAATAGTGGTACTCACTGCTACCCTAGGTAATGCTGAGGAATTAGCATCAATATTAACATCAATGAATGGTAGAGACACAGTAATACTGGAAGGTAAACCATTCAGAGTTCAGAATTGTACTTACATAGTGTATGGTAAGAATCTAGATAGTTTTAGAGATAAAGTTAAAGAAGTAATAAACAGATCCGAGTTTAAGCAGGACATATTGAGGGATTTAGAGGAATTTCTTCAAGACTCTACAGCATTTAAGAGAAATGTTAGGTACATAATTGAGTATTTAAGAAGTTATGGACTTGAGGTTCCTGAACCATATTTTGATCCAGCAGAGTTAATATCTAGGTATGTTGATGATGAAGGAGTTACTGTAGTCTTTACACCAAGCATAAGAACTGCTGAAAGGTTGGCGAGGAGAATTATTGAATTATTACCACCTGATAAGAAGGGGCTAGTAGTTACTCATCATCACTTAGTACCTAAGCATGTTAGGGATGAAATAGAAAGAGCTGCTAGAGATTCTAAGCCTAAAGTTAAAATAATAGTTACTGTAAGGACCCTACTACAAGGTGTTGATATACCCACTATTGTTAGAGTTGTTCATTATGGTCTCCCTGTAGAGCTAAGGGAATACCTTCAGAGGGAGGGTAGGAAGGGTAGAAGAGAGGAGCTAGAATTTACTGAGAGCGTAATAATACCCATAACACCATGGGATAGAGCCGTACTAGCTCACGGCATCTTTGGCGTTGAGGAATTTAATAGGCTGCCATTAGAGAAGATATACATATTGAGGAGTAATAAGTATCCATTACTCTTTAAGGCATTATTTAAAGTTGTTGCAGGAATTAGCTTAAGTAAGGATGAACGTGAATTACTTAAAGAGCTTGAACTAGTGGAGGAGGTACCAACACTTGAAGGGTTCCGAGTAATTAAATTAAATAGTAAAGGATTAAGTGTTTGGAATAAACTCAATTTCTATGAGTTTGGCCCACCCTATGGTTTAAGGAGACATCTAGTAAGTGATGACCATTTAAAGGACCTAGAACCTGCTTCTAGACGTGACTTTATTGAGAAATATCAACCAGGTTCATTCGATTTAGCTAATGAAGCTTTAGTTATAGAGGCTAACTATTCAAGAATTAAGGAATACCCACTAAATACTGTTCAGAACATCTCTAATGATTATCCATACCTATCTGAGGCTATACGTAATTATGAAACCATAAAGTATAGCTGGGATGAGAGACCTGACCTCTACAGGGACGTCATTAGGGGGAAGCTCTCATCATACGTAATAATTAGTGTGAGATTACCGAGTAATGGCTTTGGCCTATATTATGAGGTTCCTATAGGTGTTAGGTGGATAGTTGAATCAAGTAAGAGGGTTAAGGTGGTACGTTACGGCTCTGTATTAATGCCTTACTATGAAGAGAGAAGTATCGATTTAGATTCACCAACTCAAGGTATATATCAGGATTTCACTTACGGCTATACCTACGAATTACTCCCATCAATAGATAGGGATCTTGTAAGAGTTGCTGCTTCAGCACTAAAGCTAATACTTAGGTTAATGCCTGAATACGCTATATCGTTTAGAGAGATCGAGATATCACTTGACGAGTCATTACTGCCTCCACCTAAGTTACTCCTATGGGAGCCTGAAGCTTCAGGTATCATAGAATTTCTTGACTGGTCTGAAATTCTTAAGAAACTTGATAGATGGAAGAAGGTAGAGCCTAAGTTATGGATACCACTACTTAAGTTAATAGATAATGAAGCGTCAAATATAGTCCTTAGGAAAGGACTAAGATGGAGTGACGTAATCGAACTTGTTAAGTTCTTAGTTAAGTTCATAGGGAGAATCGAGGTAGTTAAGATAGGTGATGTGGTAGCATACATACCTAAACCATCACCTACCCAAGGTATTATAGCATTTGAAATAATTCCTAAGAAGATTAACGATGAGATCTACTACATTGTTGCAGTTTTTGATGGTGTTAAAGCAAAGTCTAAGATACTAAAGGCAAAGATTCAACCATATGTGCTCTCAGACGTCATTGGGGGTGTCCTAAAGAGAGTCATAGATGGTAACAGTAAATTAGTTACATCTCAAGACGATTTAATAGCTAAACTTATACAATCAAGAAGTCTCATGTGGCTTTACGAGAAAGCACTAATTAGTGGCTTAATAGTTAATCCGTATAAACAATTAAGGCTATGCAGAGGAGGTGATACTATAGAAGTTGCAGAACTTAGGAGGGTCTTCAATATTAGATTACCAAGCTCGGCATTAATAGATGACTTAATAAGGAAGGGTAAAGACGTTAAGAAACTACTAAAGGATTATGCTGAAGGACTAGCTAAGATGACATACTATACCTACCTACTCTATAATTACTTAAGAAAGCAAGGATACTGCACAGGCAAGGTTGTAAGTGGAGTAATATAAGTATAACTAAGATTCTTGATGAGAGAAATTATAGCTTATTGTTGTGATTAAAATTTGTTATGATGCTTCCATAACTATTTAGGTATACCTAAAGTCTTAAGGAAAAGTTTAGCCCCTTCAATCAAATACCTTACATCATGGGAAAGCGCTATAAAGTTAAACCCCATTTCAATCTTCTCTAAAGCATCATCTGGCGTGAGCGCCATTATTCCTGCAATCTTTCCTTCACTCTTTGTTGCTTTAAGTACCTTACTTATTGCTTCAATATATTTAGGGTTCTTGAAGTCCCTAAAAATTCCTAGTGATGCTGAGAGATCATTAGGTCCTATAAACGTTCCTGAAACATCCTTGACGGACACTATCTCCTCTACGTTCTTTAATGCCTCCATGGTTTCTATCTGAACTAAGAGTATGAAGTTCCTATTCCATTCTTCATAATATTTCTTAATATCGTAAAACCCATACATTATGCACCTTCTCGGACCTACACCTCTTATACCTTCAGGTGGGTATTTCATTGCCTTAACTGCTTTCTCAGCTTCCTCCCTAGTATTAACCCATGGAACAAGGACTCCTTGAATACCAAGATCTAGCACCTGCTTAATCACTACAAAATCATTCCAAGGAACTCTTACTAAAGGCACTATATCTAATCCCCGTAGAGGCATTAGCATTACCTCAATATCCCTAATAGTAAGTGGCGCATGCTCCATATCAAACATAAACCAATCAAAAGGTAAATTCGAAAGTATCTCAACAACTTCTGGATGAGATATGGTTATCCAAGCACCAAAAGTAACTTCACCACGTGAAATCTTACTTAATATCTTACTGGACATAACTGATCCAAGGGCTTAGATTAAGAGACATTAAAATATTTTATTATCTCACTAATAGTGGAACTTCATAATTCACATACTTAAGTATTAGAAGCTAAGACCGCAAGTACATCTGACCATTTAAATTCCATCACCCTAGCCTCCTCAAGAAGCTTCCTTAGTTGCTTAATGAACTTACTCTGTACGTTCTCCTCTTTCCATTCCTTAACCTACGACATTACCATTACTTTAAGTACCTCATAGGGTACTCTCACTCTCCAATTAATCACCTTCTTCCCGACAACACGTATGCCTAACCTATCTAGTAATTGCAGCCAGTACTCCGGCTCCATATATTCCTCATATTTACCGATGGATCTCATAGCTTCACGCCATATGGACTGTAACTTCCTGTAAAGCTCTACGCCATGAGGTGTAGGTTCAACTATCAAGATATACCTAGAAACTCTCTTAATATCAGTAAGAACCTTAAGATGGTGCTTAGGGTTGATTTCGTGGAGTACAAAATGAAGTAGTACTAAATCTATAGAATTCAACCTTAATGGAAGATAAGAAGCATCAGCACAGATAAATTCATACAATTTTGTCTTACTTAAATTATTCTCCTTAGTAAATCTTAACAGTTTATCACAATCTATATCTAGAGCAATGAAGAACTTCATTGTATCCAATATGAAGTTTTGTGTTGATTCACCTACACCAATATCAACAACTACCTCAGGATTAACCTCTAGTATCATCGATAAGATTTCACTCTTTACTCTTCTCATATCATTGAAATACTCATCCATGATGGTTCAACTCTTCGTGAATAAGTTCCGGAAGATACTATCATCAAATGCTTTTATTTATTCGCAAAGGTAGCTAACTATCAACAATCTGTCACTTAAGACATTCAAACCTATACCGTTATGAGTTAAGCTTAATACTCATCTCTACATAGACCCTAGGCTTTGTTCGAAACTCATCTTGATGATATATACCCCTGGCTTCACTTTTCGACACTCATAACCATCAATGTATAGTTCACCTTCCCTGTACTCAATTATGTGTATGCTAAATAACTTTCTCTCCAGGCCTTACAACGACGATGCTGAGCTTCAGTATCTGAGTTATGATACCATAGCCGCAGACCGTACTTCCGTTATGGACGTTCACCATACTTATGATATGTCCGCCTTAAACTACAGTTAAGTTCTTATCGCCACCATTATTGACGCATAGCGCAATCACCGAATGTTCTTACTGCCCCACTGCTCCATGAAAGATTCACAAGTCTTTGTATCGTTAATGAGCTTCAAGACTTCATCTATCCCCTTCAAGATCTCTACATTAATGAATGAAGGCTTCTTAATTATCTAAAAAGACCTAAGCTTCATTAACTATACATCATTATGTCGTTATAAACATATTTTAGGTTTCTGTAGGGTTAACTACATGTCCTATGAACAGTATCGCATTACTACTCCTATCCCAAAGTAGGTATATGAATGGCTTATTCACTACTATTCTCTCGTCCACTATGGGAATGGACTCTTTAACCACTATTATTGCTGTAGCTGCTGTCGCTTCAGTACCTTCCTCATTTACCTTAATTACTGCTTGATGTATTACCTTATCAACCCATATATCACCTACATTCACATTAGCCATTTTAGTTAGATCAGCCTTGCCTGGTATGAAGACATCTCTTATACCCATATTCCATAGGATCCTTACTAAATCTATCCTTAACGTTACATTGAACTTAGGCATTATAAGCCACACCTTTTTCTTGGAGTAGTTTCCACTTAATTTGTCTAGAGCTTCCATGATCATTTCCTTATATGTGAAGCGTATACTTGTGTAGTTCTCAGGTACTATTATGACCATCGAGATGCTCGTATTACTGTAAGGTATCTCTACTGCTACGTAATTACTGCCATGCACTACTCTAAGTTTATCACTTATTAACTCCATAGCAAGGGCCTTAACGTAATCTTTTCCAGTCCAGAAATCTATAGGTGATGTGGGCTTGAATTTCACAACCCACTTAGCCTTAAAGTAGATAACTGATACTATGACAGCTACTACATCCTCACCTACATCGCCTCTATTGAGAATCTCTCTTATGAGGCCTCTAGTCTTAGCATTAACCCAGCTATTAACATCTGAGATGAGTTGTTCAACGCTACCGAAGTACCTCACTTCAGCACTATAGCATTTACTTATAAGTTCAACGTAATTATATTTAAATGGAAATTCCCGTCTGAGCCAAATAGCATTTACTACTATAAGTATAGTATCATTACTCTTGCTCACGGGAAGAGAGTCCAGGAGTCTTCGGTAAGCTTCACACACACTAACATTGGTTAGACCCATAACATTACTTAATTCCTCCCTAGTACTCCCATTGGTGCCCTCATAAAGTAATGTTAACGCTACATAAACGTTGAAAGGTGATATAACAACATTTTGATCCCAAAACCTTTCTAAAACCTCATCATACAGACTTAACGTGAAATTATTGATCATCCAGACTAATTCGGGGACACTAATATTATTTGCATTAACTACCGGGTTACTGATTACCTCATGATCTAAGCTGGGAGTCCTAAACGATGTGATAGCTAGAGTTGCTACAGTAATTAAGACTACTAAAGATAAAGCAAATAATGTAATGTCCCGCATTTAACTCTCCCATATTATCATACTATGTGTATGACTTAAGTCTACGCTATAGAACTATATGTTCGACTATTTCGAAATTACTTGTACTTCAAATCCTGATATTCCTCTACCATTCCCACTTAGTTAGTTACGTTACGCACTGATGCTTGGTATAACATGTTAGCTTAACTTGATATACCTTAATGATCACATAGTGCATCATTACACTATTTAGGTATCTAAGTGAAGGACTACGTTATTAACTTAATTCTAAATATTTTTTTAGGTTTGCGATTGCTTGCTGAGCACTGATTGCTGGTTGCGCTATTCTCTTACCATGAAATCTTAATAAGTATTCTTTCACAGAATCTGATGCACTCATCATGACTTTTTCGGCACAATACACCTTATTATTTTCTATCTTGATAAGCCCCTTATCTAGTGCTTTATGATGTAAGACGCACAATAGTATGCAATTGCTAGGATTAAGCCTATTATATGGATCATCAGACCAACGTCTAATGTGAGCTACTTCAAGTAAATCTTCAATATCTAAACCACATATGCAGCACCTGCTCTCATACATCTCAAGAAGTAACTCCCTCAAAATAGACTGACCTACTCTAACCTTACGTTTACTCCAGTTATCTGGTACATAGTAATTTCCTCTCTCAATACGCCTTAAGATACTCAGAGTTAAAGCTCTAACTTTATCAGGTTTCCTTATTTTCTTAACACGAAGCATACGCTTAAGCTTCACGGAGAGAATTTCCATCCTCTTATATCGGTCAATCTCATCTAAGCTCCTTCCTAAAGCCTCTCTTATCACAGCTTCAACTTTAGCTCTAGCCCTCTCTTTTAGAGGTCCTGTGTGTCCACGGAAGGTTATTGGTGAAGGCTTATTTATGTCTGAGATGTGCTGTAGGAAGTACATGTATTCCCATGTCAAACCTAAATTATCAGGGTATTTACCTCGACCCCATAGGTATTCAGCAAATTCTCTATTATGTACTTTTCCAATTATTCTAAATAGTTTTGTAAGAATTCCTCTACGATATGATAAAACGTAATCCCCTATACTCATAGCATTCCATATACGAATGTTATTGCTCTTCGGAGTAGCCCCCCAAGCATAGATAGGTCCTTCAGGATAGACCCTTCTTAACTCACGTAAGAAATTTTTACCCAGAAATTTTATCAATAAACTTTCAGGTATTGGATTCTCTATGGTCT
>CAZQFL010000030.1:0-14201 GCA_964592745.1 uncultured Desulfurococcaceae archaeon | reverse complement strand
TAGCCTATACTTACATGAAGTACTTTACCTAGTGATATATTAAGTTCATTAGCTATCAACTTAGCCTTCTCATAAGCATTATTGATGGCTTTCCTAAGTGCCTCCTTCTTAGCGTTCTCAATGACGTTGTCAGGTGCTGTTAATGCTATCCATTTAATTGCATCGGCTTCGACATTCACCACTTCAGCTATAACCTTACCAGCGCTTTCTACATTTGACTCAATAAGTAGTGAGTAAGCAGCTACGTATCCCTTAAAGATCCTCTGACCGCTACGATACTCGTAACTAGGTGATAGTGTTAATCCCGTAGTCTGTACATAGATAACTCCTTCCATAGCTTTAACTTTATCTATGAGTTTTGAAGCCCTCAAGGTAACATTGGTATAAGCGTCTGCTGCATTCTTAAATGGTTCGACATTCTCTATAGTTACATATATTCTAACTCTTGACGGCATTACATGCATAGTTGCCGTAGCTGTAACTATAATCGTATTAGCTTTTTGATCAAGAATATAGCCTAAACCTGAATACTTTTCATAACCATAGCTAGGTATGTATGTCTGTGCTGATATGTAGCCACTCAACTTACTGATCGCATTCATGCTCATAGCAGCCATAGCTATCGTTAATACAGCTGCAATTATAACTACTATTAGAAGTATCGCCAAGAGGTACTTACTATCCAACTAGATTTAACACCACATACATAGCAATCTCAGAGTAGTTATACCTATGCGTTAAAACAGTATGTACACTAAATTAGAACACTAGTTGCTGGGATGCAGTATGGAAGCTAAGTTATATCTAACATTGTCTTAACAAAACGTTAGTATGTCAGTATCACTAAACCATTATCTCTGCCACACTCATACTAGCTAATACTTTGATGGTTTAGCCTCAGCCCATTTACTCCATGGGCCTTTAATAACACTGAATAAAATAAGTATGACCGTATACGTAATGTATGGTGCTAT
Source organism: uncultured Desulfurococcaceae archaeon (assembly GCA_964592745.1). GTDB lineage: Archaea > Thermoproteota > Thermoprotei_A > Sulfolobales > NBVN01 > CAZAMI01. The sequence continues at coordinate 13,227 of CAZQFL010000030.1, read as the reverse complement.
AGTTAAAGGCCACCAGATATACTTAAAGATCACATTGAGAATTGCTGCTTGGGTTTCTAGGAGGAATATCATAGGTATCACATAAAATATTAAAATATATGACATACCTGTAATTAATGCTGAAATTGCTGGTTTAAGCCTGCGTCTAGTGATTAGGTAGCTATATAAAAGTCCCATGATGGCACCAAGTACTGAAGCCTGAAGGATTTGAGCTATTGGTGTAATTGGTATGATGAACTTTAATGTGCCCTCGATCTGGGTTAATGTAGCATTAATTACGTCTTGAGGTACATTTTGAGACTTTAGTTGTACAATCACTATTTCCCTAACTAGGTTATTAATGTTCTCCATCACAATGAAAACGAACGGTATAAATATTAGTGTTGAGATTATTGCAGCAATAATGCTAATGAATATGTGCTTTCCCTCAACCACAATACTACCTCAGTTGGAAATATAATACATCGCATATATAGGTTATCCGGTGTGCAGACTGGATTACATATTAATGGCTATATCAATAACCATAGCATTAACACCTTCCCTATCAATTCTCACGTACATAGCAAGACGTAAGCTCATGTACTGGATCGACTCCTTACTAGGGGGTGGTGGCTGGTTTATTGCTTTACTCCTGAGACTACCTCTTTTAGGGCTTATATCAAGAATGAACATAATAGTTAGATTGGTATTATCAGCATTCTTAGCAGGGATTTTCGAGGAGGGCGTTAGATACGTTATCATGAAGTTTAGAATGGGTTTTAACACGCTATTTACTAGATGTCTAACCTTTGGTCTTGGTTGGGGGCTTTTTGAGGCATTAGTAATATATTGCTTCAATGTCCCACTAATTATAGCTTTAGGGAGATATACCGTAATAGGCTTAATGGTTGGTGCGATCGAGAGAAATATAGCAATACTTATCCATGTTACGATGACATTGTTAATAGCTTTATCAATCGCCCTAGCCAAGTTAAGATATTTTGTCCTAGCAGTAACGCTTCATGCACTCATCGATTGCATGGGCATCACCACCCTCCTGATTAAGAATCCATTAATTATTGAGACACTTATAGCTATACCTTCAATAGTTATGGCCTTCATCATAATCAATTATTCAAGGAGAGTTCTTGAGAAGATTCTTAAGAAATAATAGCCTTGATGTGATTTAAGCTTGGTGAAGTTATGTCTGCAGAAGACGTGATTATTGCTACGATAGACAGAATTCCAGGATACAGAATAAAGAAGGTTTTGGGTGTCGTTAGTGGTAGTGTTGTTAGAGCAAGGAGCATAGGTAGGGACTTCCTAGCGGGGTTAAGGAATTTAGCTGGTGGTGAAATTAAGGAATATACAGAACTCCTTGCAGAGTCGAGAGATATAGCCATTAGGAGGATGATTGAGAAGGCGAAGAAACTCGGTGCTAATGCAGTAATAGGTGTGAGATTCACGACATCAGCAGTAATGTCTGGAGCATCAGAAATAGTGGCATATGGTACTGCAGTAATCATAGAACCTGAGAAAGAATGATTTCAGTATGGTAATGAAGATAAATGTAATTACCGGGAAAGGTAACATGTGAGTGATTATTTTTAACCTTAGCTACGCCTCTACTGAAGGGATACATTATTGCCGCCTAAGCCAGGTCTTGATAGACGCATATGGGAACATCCAATATTAACTTTTAAACGCGGTAAGAAGGTTAAGTTTTATTTCAATAATATTGAAGTTGAAGCTTATGAAGGTGAAAGCATTGCCGCAGCACTTTATGCTATAGGGGTTAACGTGTTTTCAAGGAGTATTAAGTTGGGTAGACCACGAGGGGTATTCTGCATGATTGGTAAATGTAGCAGTTGCTTCATGAAGGTTAATGGGGTACCTAATGTTAGAACATGCATAGAACCTGTTAAAGACGGGCTGAGGGTTGAAGTTCAGAATGGTTTAGCTGATATACCTACGGATGAGGATGTCTTTGAAGTTAAAGATGAGATCGTCCTTGACGATGTTGATGTGTTAATCATAGGAGGCGGCCCTGCAGGTCTAGCTGCAGCTATGACTGTAGCTAAGTATGGGTTAAATACCATATTAGTAAATGAGCACTTCAAACTTGGAGGTCAACTAGTTAAGCAGACTCATAAGTTCTTTGGATCTAAAGAACTATTTGGAGGTCTTAGAGGGTTTCAGGTAGCCGAGGAGTTAACTAAGAAGGTGTTAAGCTTTAGCAATGTTAAGGTACTCTTACAGACGGTTGCTTATGGCATCTTCCGTGATGGTTGGGTAGGGTTAGCTAGTAAAGATAGACTATATAGAGTTAGGCCGAAATACATGGTCATAGCTACGGGAGCCAGTGAGAGATACTTAGCCTTTCCAGGTAATGACCTACCAGGAGTTATGGGTGCTGGTGGTGCTCAGACATTAATGAACGAGTATGGGATACTGCCTGGTGAGGAAGCTTTAGTCGTCGGCTCAGGTAATGTAGGTGTTATAGTCTCTTATCAATTATTACAGGCAGGTGTTAATGTTAAAGCGATACTTGAGATTCTACCTCATATTGGTGGCTGGTTTGTTCATGCTGCTAAGGTTAGGAGATACGGTATTCCCATACTGACTAGTCATACAATCAAGGCTGTATGGGGATATGATAGAGTTGAAGGTGCTACCATAATTAAGGTTAATGAGAAATTTGAGCCTATACCTGGTACTGAGAGAGATGTAAAATGTGATTTAGTATTACTAGCCATAGGTTTAGCACCCGATACCAGATTGTTTGCACAAGCCGGAGCCATCATGAAGTGGATACCTGAGCTAGGTGGTTTAGTACCCATAAGAACGCCCTACCTGGAGACAAGTATTGAGAGAGTTTACGTCGCCGGCGATTCCTCAGGTATTGAGGAAGCAACCACAGCTATAATTGAGGGTGAAATAGCTGGTCTAGATATAGTTGCTCGTGAGCTAGATAGCTCTGAAGCCTGTAAACGTAGAGATGAACTTCATAGATTTTTATGGAATGAATATAGGCAGTCACCGCTACTAGAAAGATCGAGATTAGGTAAGATGAAGGCCACAGTAAGTTTTGAGGAGATGGGCAAGCTTAGAAAGAAGTTCCCACCACCTATATCCCTGCCCGGAGGGTGAATTCTTGTGAATGATATACCTAGCTTTAGGAAATCTGGGGTGATCGGTGTTGATGAACTAAGGAAGTTAGGTCTTATACCGCCCGAGGAGAGGCTAGCTAAAGGTCCTGTAGCTATAGCTGAGTGTCCTGAGGAAATACCGTGTAATATATGTGTTGATGCATGCCCGTTGAAGGCCATACGTATGAGCTCCATTAATGATATACCTAGGATTGATTGGAATAAGTGTATTGGATGTGGAATATGTGTTAGTAGGTGTCCCGGGCTAGCGATATTCGTAGTAGATATGTCGAAGCCTGATAAAGCTTATGTAACTCTACCTCATGAATTCCTGCCTATACCTAAAATTGGTGACGAGGTAATATTACTAAGTCGGAGTGGTGAGGAATTAGGGAAAGGTAAGGTTACGAGGGTATGGGAATACAATAAAACGTGGGTTGTAACTGTTGAGGTACCTAAGAATTTAGCCATGGAGGTGAGGGCTATATGGGTAAAGAAGTAAGGAAACATCCCATAATTATATGTAGATGTAGGGATGTAACGCTAGAGGATGTAGAGAGAGTACTAAGGGAAGGTATTAATGATGTAGAGACTATTAGGAGGATATTAGGTATTGGTATGGGGCCATGTCAGGGAAGAACTTGTATTCCATTACTTATAAGCATCCTTTCAAGACGATTAAGGAAATCACCTGAAGAACTCTTAATACCTAAGGTGCGCGCACCCATAACGCCCTTACCCATAAATCTATTGCTTAAATCTAAAGAAGACTCACATAAAGGTGAGATATATGGTGAAGACTAAGGTAATCATAGTAGGTGGAGGTATATCTGGATTATTCATAGCGTATAGCCTTCTAAAGAAAGGCATTAAGGACATATTCGTCCTTGAGAAGGGATATTTAGGTTCAGGATCTACTGGCAGGTGTGCTTCAGGTATTAGAGCTTCATTCACTTCAAAAGAGCATATAATACTTATGAGACGTAGTATTGAATTATGGATTAAGTATTCACGTAGCGAATTAGGTAAGTATGGACTTTATTATGATCAAGGAGGTTATGTGTGGATAGCAACTAGGGATGAAACTTTAAGAATGTTTGAAGAGCTAGTGAAACTCCATAATTCCTTAGGTGTACCGACACGTATAATAGATGTTGATGAATTAAAGCAAAAAGTTCCATCTATAAAAGTTAAAGACATTATAGGGGCAATGTTCGATCCTATGGCTGGTAAGTCATCACCATTTGATACAATTCATGCACTTTATAATTATCTTAGAAATGCTAATGTTAGAGTACTGTTGCACACTAAGGTTAAAAGAGTGATTAGTAAGGGATCGAGAGTCATAGGTGTTGAAACTGATGGCAAATTCATTAAGGCAGATATAGTGGTAGTTGCCGCTGGCAGTGACTCGCGTGACATACTAAAGAGGTTAAATGTTAATATTCCTATCACGAACCTACCGAGACATGCATTAATCACTGAAGCTTACAAACACATTCTCAAGCCATTAGTAATAGACTGGGATACACCTGGTGCCCCGTATATTATACAGACGAAGGATGGGGGTTTCTACATTGGAAGAGAAATTGAGGAGGAACCTGAGACATCACTATACTCTCAAAGAATAGATTTCATGGCTAAGGCTGTAAAACCATTAACTAGGTTCTTCCCGTGGTTAAAGAATGTTAGGGTATTAAGATACTGGATGGGTTATTATATAACGACGCCCGATCATCATCCCATATATGGACCTGTAACTAATTATGAAAACCTCTTCTTAGCAACAGGCTTTAGTGGTCACGGTTATATGATGGGTCCAATAACAGGTGAAATTATAGCAGAATGGATAGTCTATGGTAGACCATTAACGCCCGAGGCTGAAAGGTTAACATTAGATAGATTCCGTAGAGGTGAGTTAATAAAGGAGATAGCCATAGTGGGTTAAGCTATTCAAACTCATTATATCAGTTTAATTATCTCTAAACCGTATAACTTTGGTTAAAGCAAATGGAGGTTTTAAGTATTGATAAGAGATTAAGGGGTGACATGATTAAATTTTACGTTAATTTCATAAGCCTCATTATGAATTCCCGTGTACTCACATTTGAATTCAGAAAAATATTATCCCTGAAGAAGAGAGGTCAACAATATGAATCATTAATAAGCACTAAATGCTCAATAAGTAAAAGGGGTAAAGATCTACTGAGTATTAAGCTAACTTCATCTCTTAACTTACCAGACATCATACGTAAAGTTGATGAATTAATAGTATTATGCTCATTAACTCATAGTACTACCGGAAAGATTTATAGGATTTTAGGTGTAATTGCAGCCATAGTAATCTCACTGACAGCTAGCACTATAACGGGGATAATTCCCGACATCATAAGGATGATAATGGTAATAGCATTCATAACTCTAGTCTCAATAACCTCAGAATTATTGAGGGTTAAAGTAAGTATTAAAACTTTTAATAAAGCATTAAGCACTCATAAGATGTTATTAATTGTTGACGGAGCTTATGCGGAGATTTTTGATGTAATCAAAGAGGTAATGGTTAGGATACTAAGAAGAGGTAATGAATCACTCCATATCAATATCAATGAAATATTAGACGAAACCTTAAGAGATAGATGCACGGCAATACTCAGCGTGTTAGGGAAAAATTACTAACACTTAAAATTTATGGAATGCTTCGTAATTGCATTTCATTACAACTATCGATACAGAGAATATCATTTAAGAGGCCTCAGAATACCATAAATGTTTTTTACAGCATTTGTGTGGAAACATAAATACCTGTTTATTACTACTCATTTGTAAGGTGTAGGTAATGGTTAAATTAATTGATGTTACATTACGGGATGGGCAGCAATCACTTATTGCTACTAGGCTAAGTACCGATGATATAATCAGGGTGGCTGAATTACTCGATAAAGCAGGCTTTTATGCATTAGAGGTATGGGGTGGTGCTACATTTGATGCTGCATTAAGGTACTTAGGTGAGGATCCTTGGACTAGACTTAAAAGAATAAGAGAAGTGGTTAAACGTACGAAACTCTTAATGCTTCTTAGGGGTATGAACTTAGTTGGCTATAAGCACTACCCACATGATGTAGTTAGAAAGTTCATTGAATACGCATATAAGGATGGTATTGATATCTTCAGAGTCTTTGATGCGCTAAATGATCTTGACAATTTAGAACTCCCCATTAAGGTAATTAAAGACTTAGGTGCTGAACTACAGGTTTGCCTAGTGTATAGCGTAAGCCCTATCCATACTATTGAATATTACATAAAATTAGCTCATGACGTCATAGCGAGATTCGAGCCTGAGACTATAACTATAAAAGATATGGCTGGTTTACTAACACCTTATACAGCAATGGAGTTAGTTAAGGAGTTAAAAAGATTAGGTGTTAAAGTTAATGTACATACCCATTCGACATGTGGTTTAGCACCTATGACTTTACTTAAGTCTGTTGAAGCTGGTGCGGATTTTGTTGATGTTACTCTATCAAGTCTTTCATTATATACATCACATACACCTGCTGAATCACTTATTGCTGCATTAAAGGGTACAAAATATGATCCTGGAGTGAGTTTAGAATTACTCTATACTGCATCGAAGATTCTATGGGAGATTAGAAAGAAATATAGAGACTACGATTATGCACTTAATGCGCCACCCGTAGATATTACTGTTCTTAAGCATCAAATACCTGGTGGTATGCTTAGTAACTTGATGGCTCAGCTTAAGGAGCTTAAGGCTGACAATAAAATGAGTGAAGTTTTAGATGAAGTCAATAGAGTTAGGGAGGATCTTGGCTGGCCACCCTTGGTAACACCTATATCGCAAATAGTTGCAACACAAGCATTACTTAACGTACTAAGTGGTAAAAGATATGCAGCTGTCGTTACAGAATTGATAAATTATATCGAGGGTAAATACGGTAAGCCACCAGCACCGATAAGCAAGGAGCTACTTAAGCTCATTAAGTCTAAACGTAACAGAAAGACCCATAATCAAGTAATGAACTTAGATAGAGCTCTCAAGGAGTTACCCAAGACTCTTGCTAAGAAATTTGAAGATTACATAACGTATGCATTATTTCCTGAAGAAGCCCTTAATACCTTAAAGAAAATTTATGGTATTAAGTAGTTAAGATGATTATCTTAGATACGTCCTTATAAATTTCATAGCCTCTCCTAAATCCTTAACACATACCTTAGTTAAACACTCTCTATGTCTAGCTATCTCTATAGCAGCAATATAGCCTGCACCTAATGCTCCCTGAATATCTGCTAATGAATCCCCTACATGTATGGAATCCTTAGGCTCAACATTTAAAAGTTCTGCAGCCATACTGAATATCTCCCTTACAGGCTTCTTATATATGGCTATATTTGACGTTAAGACCAGGTCAAAATAGTTAATTATATTAAAGTGCTTTAATGTTTCAACTACATCTTCATGGCTTAATGCATTAGATATTACAGCTAGTTTTAGCCCATACTTACGTAATTCCTTGAGGAAGTTTATTACATCATCATATAACCTCCTCACTTTAATTGCTGCATTAATCATCGATCTTAACGAACTCTCAACAATTTCAGGTTTAGGTGCTATGCCTAAATATTTAAGTATGTAACTAATTCTTAATCTTGAGCTGGGCTCTAGACAGTCATTAAAGTATTTTAACTTAGTCTGATTCCACATACCAAATGCTTTGTAAACCTCCTTTTCCTTAACATCATAGCCTAAACCCTTAAGGTAAGTAACTAATGCCTTTATTGACTCCCTCATAACATTAGACGGTTCTTCACCAATACATGAACTCTCGAAGACTAAGGTACAACCTAAATCCACAGTTACAGCCTTAATCATTCTTAACCCCTAAGTATTCTAATATGTATTTATGTCTTAACTCAGTTATACTACATGACTCATAAGCATACCCTTACAATATTGATGTAAATATTGATGGATGTCCTTATGAATTAAGGAAAGGACGTATGTTTGGTGACTTAATGAGAAGAAATTCATTAATTAATATCAGACTATACAATGTTGGGTTTGAGAAGATAGTCGACTTCTTCTATAGGTTAGCTGAGCTAGCTGATGAATTAAAATCTGATGGTTTATGGTTCCGTTACGGACCTGAGGCTTTACCTAATACATTAAGAATTCCTTATAGAGATACCTTGAGGGTGAAGTACGGATTCCCAATATTCTAGGAAGGCTGTATATGCATGGACGTAATTAATGTCAAGCAAACACAGATAGCTGAGGATGCTGGTGCTGTATCCGTTATGGTTCTAGATAAACTACCATATGATGTTAGAAAGGCTGGTGGTGTTGCTAGAATGGCTGATGTTAAGGTTATCGAGGAGATCATGAACAGTATAACCATACCTGTTATGGCTAAGGTTAGGATGGGGCATTAAATGGAAGCTAAAATACTTGAAGCGATAGGTGTTGACATAATTGATGAGAGTGAAGTATTAACACTAGTCAATGATAAGCACCACATTAATGAGTGGGAGTTTAAGATACCCTTTGTTAATGGTGCTAGAGACTTAGGTGAGGTGCTGAGGAGAATTTCCGAAGGTGCCTCAATGATTGGAACAAAGGATGAGGTAGGTACAGGTAATGTTGCTGAGACTGTTAGACATATGAAGATAATTGTGAACGAGATAACGACCCTACGTACATTACCACCTGAGGAGAGAGTTAAGAAGGCTAGGAAGTATGGTATCGCTTACGAACTAGTTGATTTGACAGCCAGATTGGGTAAGTAACCCGCAGCCAATTTTGCAGCAGGCGGTATTGCTACACCAGCTGATGCATCATTAATGATGCGGTTAGGTGCTAACGGGGTCTTCGTTAAGTCAGGCATATTTAAGAGTAGGGATCCTAGGGAGAGGGCTGAAGCTATAGTCATAGTTACGAGCATGTGGAATGATCCTGAAGCTGTGTAAGGCTCGAAGGATAATTAATGAATCGAGGTCAATGATGGGTATAGACATACGTAAGTTAAAGCCTGAGGAACTACTCCAGGTTAGAAATGCTTAAGCTTGAGGATAGGTATACTGGGATATCAAGGAGGTATCTACGAGCACTTATACATGATTCATAAAGTATTCGATGAATTAAGACTCAATGGTGATGTAGTAATAGTTAAGAGATCTCACCACTTAAGGGATATTGACGGCATAATAATACCTGGTGATGAGAGTACAACTATTGGGAGGTTAGCTAAAAGATTTGATGCACTTGATATAATCAGAGATTTAGTGGTTAATGGAACACCAGTATTCGGTACATGCGCTGGAGCTATGATGACTGAGAAGGTTAAGAATAGTGTTGTTAGTGAAGTACAGCAATCACTGCTTGGAGTTATGAATATTGAAGTTTAAGGAACTTTTACGGTAGACAAAGAGAGAGTCTTGAAATAGGTTTAGAAATCCCTATATTAGGCAATAAACCATTTAAAGAGGTATTCATAAGAGTTCCAGTCATCATTAGGTTATGGAGGGATGTTAAACCCTAGCAAAACTAGACGATATAGTTGTACTTGCAGAACAGAGGTCAATGTTAGCTTCAACATTCCATCCAGGGTTATCAGAAGACACAAGACTTCATAAATACTCCATAAGAGAATTAGTAAAGAGATAGATTAGTTGGAATCCCCTTTAAGTAACTAACCTATCTAATAGAAGCTAAATAGTTAATCTAGTTGTTTAGGGAAACATTTTCAGGTATTATTCGATTATTACTTAAAGTCAACTCTACTCTACATAAATCATCAGTGTATCTTATAGATATTTTAAGCATTAAATACAAAAAGAGTTGCATTACTAAAGTAGCAGTAATAAGAAATTATTTAGACCCGTCTATGAATATTTCACCATTATAAAGAGTGCTTTAAGTAAGTTTTAAATTGAAACGCTCTTACGTAAGAGTTAAGATTCGGTATTATTTTCAATGTCTTTAATAAATGTTTGGGGGGTCCCGACCCGCCGCTTCACTCGCCCGAGTTCCTCTCGGGTGTCTGCGGCATTACTTATTACCACCTCAGATTTTATGTATTTATTTAGACTTAGCCATAACCTAATACTTAATGTTCGCCTACGTCATTAAAGCTTAGCTAAATCTATTTCATTCTTTTGCATCATTGCCTGAAGAGTTACTTTAGTCGGTACTTCCTTAACAAAACTCTTTATAAGTATATGTGTTAATTTATGGCCCTTCCACGTTAAGACATCACGATCATCTATGTATTTAAGTATCTTTAAAATCTTAACAATCATTAATAATTTGTTGATTCCCTTGCTTTCACGGTATTTTGTCACTAAGTAATTCAAGTTAATCTTACCTATGTATAAATTATTTGCAAAAGCTCTCCATAACAGCACATCCTTACTTAATCTATTGATGTACTTTAGCATTTTCTTTTTCATTAATGAATTACACCACCTTTTTATTGAAGGGATGTTCATATGTTCATTTAATCCCGTTAAACTAAATGCGCCAGGACCGAAACCTAAATATTCACCCTCCATTTCATTACTAACGGTCTCGTATGCGTCGGTATCGCCTCTGGTCCATGACCATATAGTACTCATACTATATCCATGATCTTCCAGTAATTCCTTACCTTTCTTAAGCATTTTAAGTTCAACACTTAATGGAGGTTGTTGAGGTAGGTGACCCCTTACAATCTCTTTATATAATCGTAAATATTCAACTAATATTAATGGGTAAATAGTTACTTGATTTACACCAATGTGAATAGCTGTCCTAATATCATTAATAAAATCGTTAACTTCCTGGCCAGGTATAGAGAAGAGAAAGTCTATGTTGATATGTATATTAAACTCCCTTACAATGTCCTGAAGTAGCTTAAGTATTTTATTAGACTTACCTGCTTCAGGTCTTCTTAACATACTTAAGTATTCATCCTTAAATGATTGTACACCTACACTTATCTTTGATATACCTAAATCTAGCAGTCTTGATACCTTATCCATGCTTAAATCTAAGGGATTAGCCTCAATACCTATACTACCTTTAATATTGAAGTACGCGTTTAACGCTTCAATTATTGCTCTGAATTCTTGTGGACTTAAAATACTTGGTGTACCACCGCCAAAGTATACCCACTCAACATCAATACTGTCAAACTCACTGAATAATCTTCCAATGATACTTATTTCATTAATTAAATACTTAAGCCAATCCTCCACAACTGCCTTATTATAGATAACCTTATAGTATGGACAAAATGGGCATATAGACTTGCAGAATGGTACATGAATGTACACCCCTATTGCTTTAGAATTTACTCTATACATGTCAGTAATTTCATCTAAACTAATGTCCTTAAGGATAAACTTAACTTTCTTCTTAACTAAGGATACAATCTTGCTAACCATAATACGTTCTAGTACGGTCATTATTTGTGCACCAAATTTAATGTATAAGTGCACATAAAAATAATTTAGTTAATTACGTTCAACTTCATCATAGTCTTATAACTGAAGATGCGAGTAATACATTACTGGTGATGATAGGGTAGGTTGCTGACTCATGATGTGAGGTCCCATTGCTGATTCAAGGTGTCGTTAACTTATTTATGTGGTTCACTCTATGTTTTAGGGATTAGGATGGTATGGAACGATGTGGTTAGAGCGTTATTCCCTGGTAGATTTCAGCCTATTCATCTAGGCCATGTTAGCGTCATTAAGTGGGTCTTAGAGAGAGTTGATGAATTAATAATAGCTATAGGTACCGCTCAAGAATCTCATACAATAGTTAATCCATTCACAGCTGGTGAGAGAGTCATTATGGTCAGATTAGCTCTTGAGGAAGCAGGAATAGATTTAAGGAAAGTATATATAATACCAATACCTGATATACTTATGAATTCCGTATGGCCATACTACGTACAGATGTATGTACCTAAATTCAGGTATGGCGTAGCTAGGAATCCGTTAGTTATTAGGCTATTTAAGGAGGCCGGTTTTGATGTATTAATACCGCCACCCTATGATAGGGCTAAATATTCATCAACAAGGATTAGAAAATTAATACTCTCCGGTAGTGATGAGTGGAGGGAGTTAGTACCTAAGTCTGTAGCTAAGTTCATAGATGAGATAGGTGCTACTCAAAGATTAAGAGAGGTTACGGGAGTCGATAAATGACGTTAATAATTGATGGATCGTTTGGCGAGGGCGGAGGTCAGATACTAAGAACATCGGTAGCACTATCTTGCATTACCGGTAAGGAGGTTAAGGTAGTTAATATTAGAGCTAAGAGACCTGAACCAGGACTTAAGAGGCAACATATGACAGCAATTCAAGCTGCAGCAGCGATGTGTAATGCTGAAGTCTCAGGATTGAGATTAGGGTCAACAACTATAACGTTCAGACCTGGTGACATAAGGTATGGTAATTATAAATTCGATATAGGTACTGCTGGCTCAATAACTTTGGTACTTCAGACATTATTGCCAATAATGGCTTACTCTAAAGGCCCGATAACTGTTGAAATTAGGGGCGGTACCGACGTACCTTGGTCACCACCAATAGATTACGTAAGGAACGTCATAAGATATCACCTAAATCTTCTAGGTTATAGTTTTAATTTAGATCTGATCCGAAGGGGGCACTACCCAAGAGGAGGTGGTCTAGTTAAAGTAAGTGTTGATAGACCTCCTAGAAGGTTTAGTGGTATAAAGCTTATTGATAGAGGTTCATTAAGGGAAATCAAGGGTAGGTCACACTGCGTTAGATTGCCTAAACATGTAGCAGAGAGGCAAGCAAGAGCTGCCGAATCACTCCTTAGAAGAGAGGGTGTGAAAGTACCAATAAGTATAGATCTTGAGTGGTATGAGCAGAACAAGGATCAACATTTAGGTCCTGGATCTGGTATAGTATTATGGGCTATATATGACAAGACCGTAATTGGTGGTGATGCCTTAGGTGCTAAAGGTAAGAGAGCTGAAGTCGTTGGTGAGGAGGCGGCATCTAAACTACTTAAGGCTATGAGGTCAGGTATGGCTTTGGATAAACACATGAGTGATAACAT
>CAZQFL010000029.1:0-15736 GCA_964592745.1 uncultured Desulfurococcaceae archaeon | reverse complement strand
CTACAACAATAGGTACGTTATCTGACGTTACATTTACCGGGATTTACGTAGTCTACACAATAAATACTGTGACATCTAGCTATGTACTAGAAAATACGTTAACCCCCACGAACTTACCCTACACAGAGGAGGAAGTTACCCTTAACCCTGGAGGTACTGAAGCCGTAGTAATATCTCTAGACACCTTAGGAAATCCATTACCAATACCTGAACACACCTTAACAGCTATAGCAGTACTAACGGTATTGCTAATCTTCTTCGCGATTAAGAGGTTAAGGAAATAGAAGGTACTTTGAATCCTAATAACTTAAGTTTTTACCTTAATTAACTGTCAGCAATCAACCCTATCCTCCTCTATATGCTCCTTAATCGCTTTTAATATAGCCTTATACGTGCTGAATTCAGGTGCTAATGCGTCATAGAACTTGTACTTACCGTAGGCTAGTTTCTTGGCGTTGGGCCCTATGAAGCCCCCATGTACTGGGTATACCAGTAAGACACCTAGCTCTCTAAGCTCCTTATCCACCTTCAGTATGAATTCCGACTGTTCCTCCGTACTTAGCTTCTGGCTAAAGACTGCTAGTGGTGAGGTGTCTGTAACGCCCCAATCAAGGACTGCAAGTATGGTTACATTACCGAACCTCTCCCTAATGGACTTAATGAGCTCTACCCATCTCTCCTTATCTATATCTTTCTTAATGACTTCCTCACTACTTATCGATATGGTTATGAAGTCTAGTGGTGGAGACTCCTCACCCTCAATTACTGGGGGTTTCCAAGTACCTACATATATGTACTTACCTCTAGACCTACCTAACTCATGTATTGCCTTAATGATGTTTATGGCAGCCTTGTAAGACTCCTTAACCGCTGGGTGGTTTTCATCACCTGTTAATTTCAGCATTATCCTTGCCTGCATAAACAACATGTCTATCCATATAGCATCAACACCAGCATCAATCTGCTTCTTAATCCAAGACAGGAAGATCCTCTGGAATTCAGGGTTAGTTATGTCCGGGAAGTACTTCTTAAGAACCTCAGGTCTAGGCTCACCTTCACAGTCTAGAGTCTGTGGTGCTGCTCCTCTAGCCTTAGCTATCTCACATTGAAGCTTCCATTTAGGGTAGTTAATACCCCATTTAGTAGGGTCTAAGGCTAATTCCCAGGTCTTAGGGTACTCAATAACTTCATTCTTATCAAAGTCGTAATCAATCCTCCATAAGGTCTGTGCAGGTACTGAACCAACTATGACTATACCGTTCCTAACAGACCTTAGCTCATTAATGACGTATTTTAAATTCTTATAGATGGAGGGGTCCTGGGTTCTCTTCCAAAAAGCCCTAAATATGAGGTCCGCATGGAGCTCCCTAATGATTTCCTTAAGTTCATCAACACCCCTAACATTAAGTGTAAAATCATCAACGATACTCTGATAAAGTATAGGTACCTTAATATCGAGTTTAGATCTATATACATTTGTTTCCTTAAAGGTTAAGGCATTAAAAACTATGTTGCCTAAGACTATAGCTATCAAGAGCAGTACTAAAATAGGCATGGTTAATATAAGTCCACGCATTCCTAATTTACCCTACGGTTAATTTGGCATTAAATAAATTACTTTAATGGCTCGAACATCAAGTTAATCACTCAGTAATAAATTGTTCGAACGTATTTAATGACTAACACCGTCTTTAACATGGGCTTAACTGAGGGTCTATCAATGCGTAATGAGGACGTAGATATTAAGGATGAAGTACTTAATGCTGAGAGAAGGATTAGGGAGTATGTGAGAGTTACCCCAATTGAATATTCGCATTACTTAAGTAGTTTAGGTAGTGCTGAGGTCTACCTTAAGCTTGAAAACCTACAGATTACCGGTTCATTCAAGATTAGGGGTGTTATGAATAAACTCCTAGTGATGTCTAAGGAGGAGCTTAGTAGAGGTGTCGTAACTGCCTCCACAGGTAATCATGGGGTTGCATTCGCTTATGCTGTAAGGAGGCTTGGTTTGAAGAGTATTGTGTTCTTACCCAAGAACGCCTCTAAAGCCAAGGTGAGAGATATACTGATGTATGGTGTCAAGGTAGTTTTCCACGGCAATGACTGCCTTGAGGCTGAGCTATATGCTAAGGAGTATGCGGAACGACATGGAATGACATATATCTCGCCATATAATGATATCAAGGTAATCGCTGGCCATGGCACCATAGGTATTGAGTTAATGAACCAACTAGGTGATTTAGACGTCGTACTCATACCTGTTGGAGGTGGTGGATTAATATCCGGTATCGCGGGTTTCCTTAAGTCTATACGTAAAGACATTAAGGTAATAGGTTGTCAACCATTAAACTCACCCGTAATGTATGAATCCATTAAAGCAGGAAGGATAGTCGACATAGAGGTAAAGCCCACTATAGCTGACGCAGTAGCCGGGGGCATAGAGCCAGGCGCAATAACGTTTGAGCCCTGTAAAAGATATATTGATGACTTTATCCTACTTACTGAAGACGAAATTAAGAATGCAGTCAAGCTCATGCTTAGTGAGCACCACATGCTTATTGAGGGAGCAGCGGCCTTGCCTATAGCCGCATATTTAAAGTCCAAGGATATATTAAAGTAAGAAAATAGTATCAATAGTAACAGGGTGTAGGATGGGTCTGGAACAGCTTAAGGACATATTATGTAAATAATGCTAAGTAATCCTTAAGTATATCAAAACTCCATTATCTCTTAATATCCCTTACTGTAGGTTTAAATTTTAACTCTTAATGTTAATGTCCTAAAGGGATAATCAACATAGAAGACTAGGGTCGCTAATTAGCTCATTCTTAATTCGCTTTAAGGCGAAGATAACGCATTTAGGAAGGCAGTAAAGTAGTGAAGGAAAGTATGGGGAATTTATTAAAAGAGAAGGTTAAGCACCACCTGTTAAACCCTGCTTATAGAGGTAAGATTAATGAAGAGAATAATGAAAATTTTGATACCATTAATAATCAATGGAACAAAGTATGAAAGGTAGTAAGTCCATGAAGTATAAGCATCGCTCCTTAAATGATTGAAGAAGAGGAAAGACAAGAAATTAATAAAAATCTGAAACAAAATACTAAAATCGAATATTAAAGGCTTAAAATTCGTTATTTAAACATATTATTACATTAAGCAGGAAAGAACGTGTCTCAATGCTTAAGGCACTTTACCGGGGTATTCAAGTATATATGAAGAATTGGACATAACAACATATTTAAGCTACGCTTAACATGCATTCTATTGAAATATATCAACGTATATTAATGCAACATTAATATTAATATATTGAGGATGCTAGCACCATTTATAAAGGTGACATAATAACATGAAATCTTTAAAGGATTTGGCTATATTATACCATAAAATTATCGAGGCAGAATATGAGAAATCAGTCGATGCGAGTACAGGTCTTATAAAGAACCCTGATTATTTTCTTGTTCATGAGGATTTGGAAAGAATAGCACGGGCTTCTCAGTACAATCAGGAATTAATAAGTGAATTGATAAAACGAGGCTACGTAATTGAAATTAAGAGCGGGCATTTTAGAACATTACATATGGATATTGCCGTAAGGTGTTCAGACCTCAGGGTACAATATTGTGGTACTAGATATGTTGCATCTACTCGACTATTCCTATATAAGGTACCCTTTATGGATTCTGAGGAGGATAGAATCTATATCCCTCATATTACTGGTAATAGCTTAGAACGGGGGTTATATCTAGCAATTAATGAGTTACTTGAAAAGAAAATAGCTGATCTATATATATCAGCTTTAAGAAAATACATTAAACATGTATCTAAAGGCTGCTCAAAAGGGCTTGATGCGTATCAAATATATGCCGTTTTAAACATTTTACGAAACCTACATAGCAATAAAAAAGTATTCATTCTTTCAGCACCTACTGGCTCCGGAAAAACAGAAATTTTTCTTATAGTAGCGACATTGCTAGCCTTAAAAGATAAATTAGAAGATAAAGTTTCCTCTATCAGAGTCACTATAATATATCCTAGAAAGGATCTTGAAAGTGATCAAGCCTCTCGTTTTATATTGTTTCTATACATCCTAAATAAGGAATTAACAGAAGGATTAGGGAAATCACTAAAATTAACTATTGGCATAGATGATGGCATGACAAAACATCTTAGTAGAATTCTAGAAGAAAAATCTGTTGTACCCTTCAGGGGGGTGTCATGTCCTAATTGCGGATTTGATTTAAATGTCAACAAAGCATTTAATGTATTCTGTTCCAATTGTAAGTTGCAACTTGACTTTATACGCCCTACTCATTCTCATATGAGAGGTAATCCGCCTGACATATACATAACAAATCCATGGACCTTAGAATATAGGTTATGTGAATCACCAGCTAATAAAAGTGATAGAATATATGTCCATCAATTAAGGAATGTAAAAATGATAATACTTGATGAAGCACACGAATACAAGGCATTGCAAGGAGGCGCATTAAGGTATGTAATTAGAACATTAGACTTCATAGCTCAAAAACAGGCTAAAATAGTGTTATCTTCAGCAACAATACCTCACCCTAAGGAATTCGCTATTAAGCTTACAGGGTTCAATGCTAAACAATTAGAAATTCTTGATTATAGTGATGTAGTTAAAGAATTAACGAGGCAAGAGTTGAAAGTGCTTAGTGGCGAAAGAATTTCTTTAATTGAAATAACAAGTATTAATCCACACGTATCCTGGGCTACCTATGTCTGTCAACTAGCCATACTATTATCAACGATATACCTTATCAGGAGAATAGCTAAAAAAGAACTAGGGAGAGACGTCTACATACCTCAAGGCATAATCTTTGTAGATAACATACACGAAATTAGGAGGATTAGAAGGCAATTTTCTGAATCCATTTACCTTGGTGATCCAAGAGACCACCTAAGACCAGACATAGATCCTCTTGAAAGATATTCATATTTACCTTACGTTCAGCTTGATGATGTAAAAATAGAATATCTTGATGATAAATTTAGAATAAGTACGCCTAAGGGGGTAAAGGACATTGAAAAATTAGAGCAATTATTGGAATTTATTGCTGAGTGTCATAGTGAAGTACCTACTGAGGAAAGAACTCGTCTTAGAGCTAAGCTCATTAATAGTGAAATAGCTATTATTTTGTCCACCTCAACTTTAGAGCTTGGTGTAGATTATAAAGATGTTGGATTCATAGTGAATGTTGGATTCCCTAATCCACTAGGCTTAATCCAGAGAATCGGTAGAGGTGGACGATCTATAAACACATTATTTACTGTTTTAGGTGCGATAGTTGTGCGAAATATACCTACGGAAATGTATTGGATTTATAAACCTAATTTAAGAGATTTGTTAGATCCTGAACATGCGGTTAAAAGAGCAGAACCACTAAATATTGCCTATAAAAACCCTGCCGTCATGAAGAGGGCCATA
This sequence comes from uncultured Desulfurococcaceae archaeon, assembly GCA_964592745.1. Lineage (GTDB taxonomy): Archaea > Thermoproteota > Thermoprotei_A > Sulfolobales > NBVN01 > CAZAMI01. Next base: position 10,278 of record CAZQFL010000029.1, on the reverse strand, counting down.
TTACATGCCGCATTAACTACGTTAGCCTTAGAGAATGAGCAAACATTTACTAGCGGCGTACTCATCAAGAACTTCAATATTAGAGAGGAAAGAAACGGATTAAATAAAGCGAAAGAGCTCTACAGCAAGCTTTATGAGACATTAACTAAAAGCAGTTTGTTTAATTCGCTCGTTAAATATATATTCACAGTACCAGACAAGGAAGGTAGAGAGTATGGGTAACATATATATCCGAGAGGACGTTTTAATGAATTTGAAGGAAGAACTAAGGAAAATATTAGAGACCCTTGTCAAGTACTTAGAAAACCCAGAAAAAACTAAGGTGATAGTAAAGAGAAGGGATTTAATTAACAGAATATATGCTCATCTTGATGATATTATATATAAGGTTACTGAAGCTATCTCAAAAATAGAAAAACTTAATATACCAGCAAGGCTCAAGCCTACGCAAGACCTTATTTGCAGTGAACTAAGTGAGATTATTGAATGCTTTGTAACAATTAAGGGTAAAACACATGAATTGATTAGTAAGGAGGAAATTAAAAAACTTCTTTTAAAAATAAAGACAGAATGCAATAGGAATATATTAAATGTTCATAAATACATTCTTAAGCTTTATAATGAACTAAGTCAACAAGGAGTTATAGATACCATAACCATTAGCGAATGTAATGAAGTATTGCGATCATTGGGTTCGGTATGTAGAAACATAGGCGAATTAAATAAACTTATGGAAGAATTAGGTGAAATAGGATGTTAGGGAAGGAGTTAGAAAAAAGAATTATAGAAATAATTCAGAATTTGGACTCAAAAGGGCAGTTTACAGGGATAGAGGCTATCGACGAAATAACCGGGCTTTACCTACTTGCAAGTATGGTATCGCAACATAGTATTAAGATCTATAGCTTAACTCAGGAAGAGGAGGAATTGAGGAATATAATAGAAATATTATCTAGGTACCCTCCATACGAACCTATACCGCTAGGATTCGTACATGGCAAGAAAAATGTAATACTCAGAGGATCAAGAGTATGGCTTATTAAACCTAAGGATTTTAGGCCTCTAGGGCTATTTAAACAACTTAAAGTCAAGTTCTCTTCAGCCTCAGAACTAATTATAAGATGCGATTTTCCGCCAGACATTATATCATCTGGTATCATAATACAAGATTTAGAACCTATAGACATACTAGAATTTCGCCGAGGATCCATAATCATGTATATACATCTAAAAGACCGGTATCATTACTTCTTTATTAAATATGGCTCTGAAAAATTAAAACGGCTCATTGATGAAGGAAAAGATGAGAGATTAATTAAAGATCAATACAGAAAAGAAACAGGTAAACGTTATGATCCATTAAACCTTACATATGTTTGGTACTGCAGGCTAGGTATAGGTATATCAACAGATCCTTGGGATACTAAATGTCCGTTTCAAAGACTCTGTATAATCGGTAAGGCGAGAGGAGGGTGTAATGGAAGAAGGTACTGGTCCTGGAGGAGGAGGATATTCCCTAAGATTTATTTGGTTAGACAAGGGTTCGTGAAAGGCGAAGAAAAATTACTTTATAAACTAGATCCATTAGTTAAGATACATAGCATCCATAATGCCCAGGTCACAGTACTATCACCTTATGCTTCAACTCAAATAGGTGAAATAATATTCCGACCAATAAACATCGAATTCGAAAGACCCATCACATACGTATTGCGTAATAGTAATGCTATTGAAATAGAATTTAATGCAGAGACAATTAAAAATATATTAAAGACCATATTGATGAGAGATATAAATCCCGTTAGTTATATGTCGATAATACCAAAAATATATGATGTTCTCATGACCAAATACTTTTTATATAAATACAGTAATCAGGGACGCAATTTAATTGAAATCCTTGGGCTAAGTAAGGACAAATTATTAAATAAATATGGAAAGTTTAAGAAGAGAATACGGTTAGAAGATTTGACAAAATTCAGCTATCACGTTTTATTACATACCATAACCCATACGATATATGAGCTTGTATTAAAGGACTTTGAATTATCTGAGGAACATATATTATATAGCTATGATGTGAACTCTGCCAAAGTATATATAATTGAAAACACAAGATACGGGTGTCTGGATATAATAACTCAGTTTCGTATGAAATATAGCGATATACATAGTTTCCGAGAAAAATATTTAGAATTCGTGAAGAATGTAATCGACATACATGAAAATGAAATCAAAGAATTTGCTAATGAATTAAAAAACGAGGAGAAAACCTTTATTCAAAAAATGCCTAAATTCAAGAATGTTTTGAAGGAGCTAAAAAGATATTACAATGAACTATTAAAACATGGCTTAGTGCTGGATGCAGTACAATTTAAAATCCATATTTACGAGTCAAATTACGTTGCTGATCTAGCTAAAAGATTCAAAATAAGTATGAAAGATATCGAGGATTATCTTGACCATCTTATTCTTTTAACAATAAAACTGTACTGCCTTGACGGCTGTACATCATGTGTTCAGTTAGAAAAGTACTGTAGCGAATTACTAGCACAGCCATTAATTACAAGCCGTAACTTACTCCGAGAGTTTATAAAAGTATATCTTGAGGAACACGATATTATAGCGGATCACACATTACCTGAAAGCTTATTAAGAAAATCCCAAAGGATAATAGTAGCCGCTACCCCATATATAGATGGTCATTATATAGATCTTCTTGAAAAGAAAGCCAATAGTGATGTGAACATTATTATAATTACTAATAAGGACACAGCAGACAGTATAAGAAAATATAAATTGTTAAAAAATATCGTCATAAGAGAAACAGAACATAGAATGCATGAGAAATATTATATTATAGATGATATATGCTTAAAGACTACATGGAACATGCAGTTAACTAAATCTACAAATGCATATATACTATGTACATCTAAGGAAACCATAGAACACATAAAATCCTTATTTAAACAGCAATATAAAATACAAGTGCCATAAACTATAAGACGATAAACCTCTTACTTTTAAGCTTACTATACATTTTAAACCATTGGTTATCCCATTCCTTATGTTCAAGCGTATTGAATACCCTTATCAATTCTTCCAGTGTACTTACATTATTTAAATTAATCGAGTTTTTATTGAGAGAATTTGTAAGTATATATTCAACAAGCCCATGATTACCTCCCTTTGAGTAAGTAAGTTTTAAGAATCCTAAAGTAGTTGATGGTGATAGAATAATATCGTATTTTAACATATCTTTAACCAGTTCACTAAACATAGATTTCCTAAGTATTGATGAAGAAGAAACATAGTCCATAAGTTCTAAATATTCTTTTAGTGTATGGATAAATTGATAATCGTTAGTATGTAATAATGATTTCAAAAATCGGACACGCTGTCTAAAATCTGTTTTTATGATGTGAAAACTGAGGTTAAATCTTAATCTTGAGAGCTTTATTTCACATGACACGTTTCTTAGTTTACCAGTTACGAGTATACTTATTAGTGATACATTACTTAATGCCTTTTCAAGCATTAATACACTCTGTCTCCTGTACCCCTTGCACTGTTCACATTCACATATTAATGCTATCACTCTATACACATCGTTTTCTCTCAACTTAACCATAGAATACATATTTGTTTGTAGAATTTTGCGTATTTTCTTAGTACTCTTATCATAAATATATATGAAACCTTCATAAGCATCAAGGTTTAGTGGTACATTAAATAATTTAACGGTCTTCTTACCACGATACTTCTCGGGTTTAAAAAACATTACTGTAGGTATTATCTTTTGTATGTTGTTACTTCCGTAAATAATCCTTATCTCCGCAGGAGAAGTGAAAACCTTCATTTTTCCTTGTAACTCTATACCAGTATTAGGTAATGTAGTGTATAATAATTTATGACTTAATAACTCATAAGATGGGAGATCAGGCTTGCTTAATCCTATAGGACCCGGACCTAAGTGCCCGGTACCATCTTTATGCAACTCTATGTTAGCTACGTATGGTATTTTATCTTTAAAGAGCTCTTCAATACTTTCTTTACCTTCATACGTGAGAATTTTAATTTGACCTAGATGAACTACATAGACGGGAATTAAAATTATTCGAGTTTGGATTACGTTTATTTTAGAATATCCTCTAACTATTGTCCTCGGCACATTTTTAATGAAGGAACCTAATGGGATTAATATCACTTTTTGTTTCTTATAGCTATACCCCTGCATATATACCTCAAATGTTAATTTATGCTTCAAATTTAATTTTGTTTACTTATATAGCTTGCTCAAGTGTGCTCATAATCGTCTTTACTTCTTTCTTAAACTCCTTGAAGGAGATGTTGTTCCTAACATTCCTCATGAGAGTATATGCGCAAGCGGCATTCAATAAAGCTGACTTTAATTTATAACCCTCTCCAAAGAATTTCCTTACATTGTTATTTCGAAGAAGATAAGGCATTAATTGTAATGACATGGTAAGATCCTCTTCTTTAAATATTTTTTCATCATTGTTCTTTTTGAATACTAAAAGAATATCTGTCAAGACAGAGGATCTACCTAGTTTCCCTGATGCTTCACCAGGAATGACGTAGAAGTTAGCGGGAATGAATCCCGCGGAAGCGATAGACTTATATAACGCATACCATCCTTTAGTTTTTGGATAATGAAAAGTAAAGATTAGATAACCATAGTCTTTTAAAAGCGATTTAAGCTTCCGAAAAATCATACTCATGCATTTAGCGTAGCTCTCATATTTACTTTTAGAGAGCCTTGATGGAGCTATTTCCAAATCCTTAATTCTTTGGTATTGTGAAACAAAATTCTTAGCGTTATATCTTTGAAGCACTAAGTTTTGAACATACATGAATATTAATGAAAGTTCGGAATAGTATTGTGTATCTATATAAGGAGGATCCGTGATAATTAAGTCAAAGTTTTTAGGAATGAAAGATGTATTAAGGCTCTGTAGTTCCTGTACCGCAAGATTAAAAATATAAACTTTCCCTATAGGCTTAATTGTTAAGTGTAATTCGTTTCTTACAGCATTCTTTCTTACTTTTATCTTAGGATTTTTAACCCATTTAAATGCTCTCAGTATTTTCCGTAAGGCACTAATAAAATTACCCCTTCCAATAGGATGAAGCGGGTCTTTCGGACTATGAGCTAAGACATTCAATTCCACAGGATTCTTTGGTAACCAAAAGCTCTTTATTACAAAAGCTGGGTTTACTTTAGCATAAGGTTGATAATATGATGCTAGTGTAGAACATGATCTCGCTGAATCCGAGAGCGCTAATGTAAGTAGCTCTTTTATTTCACGGTCTGGTACTCTACGTATCTCCTCTGCCAGTACTAAATACGTTGCAAGTTGGCAGTAGCTGAATAACTTACTAAAGTCATCGTATCCTAATTTCTTGACACGAAGTGTCTCAATTCCTTGAGGTATTTCTATGTACATAATATCTTGATACTGCTTACTTAATTTCTTTATTAATAGTTTAGCATGATTCACTTGATTCTTTAATTTCTGTCTTATATTAAGATCAAAAACACTTAAGAATACTCTTTCAGTACCTTTATATACTTCGACTGCGTATGCGAACATATTATAACCTATTTCAACAGTATCAGCACATTTAAATTCAAGTAATGAAGGTTGCTCTTTAACTCTCGTGGTTGCCTTAACCTTAGTACGGCACTCAGGGCATGAATATAAATTCTGTGAGTTGTCCTCACAAGTAAATACATTACGACAGTTGGGGCATATGAACCATAATTTCTTACCATGCTTACCTAAGTAAGGATTCACACGGCATATGCCCTCCTTAGATATTGCTGCGAAGGTATATAGTTTCATGCCATTTGAAGGAAAAAGCCATAAGTGCTTCACTTTATTCCACGCTCTTTTGATTATATCCTTAGCTCTATTTAAGAACACCTTCTCAGTTACTATGTTACGGATAAGGCTTAATTGAGACCTTGTTATGAAGGTTGCCACAGGGTTTATATCGATGCCTACAACATTAAAGCCCAACATACATGCCTCCGTCACTATGGTTCCCCCACCAATAAAGGGATCAAAAATCCATGTTCTTGAGGCTTCATATTTGAGCTCCTTACCTAGATGTTGAAAAGCCCTTCGGAAATCATTAATGTCAACGTTCGCATCTAATAAATATGCAATGAGTGCAGCCCTTATTACGTTAGAGTATCTACGGGCCCACCACTTATGTATTTCATATATAGGTTTTCTTCTACCCCATTCTGATAGCGCAACCTCATAGATGAAACTTAAATGCTCAACATCTAAATTTTCTATTAACCGAGTCATATCGTAACCCTTTTAAGACCCTGTTTTTATAGATTATCTACATGAATAAATACATTACCTTTAATGTTCTCCTTAGTCTTAGGTAACGTTATTCATCTATTCTTTACTTCATAACTTTACAGAGTTAATTTAAGCATCTCACAAGCTTTTCATAGATAATAAGGGTCTTGAGCGCATTACAATTATATGTTGCTATCTCATACACTTAACATGGATAATGCAATGCATAATCAACACCGAATTATAAATGAAGTAATCACGATGATTGAATTAATAATATTCATGTCTCCATTCGGCTTGCAATGTTTCAGACGATAACGATACAGGTATAAAAAATACCCCTTCCTTACCTAATATTAACAGTGCTAAATTTGATATCAATCTACATAACTCACTTAGCAATATAATTAGCTCTTCAATTTCTTTGGTATTTCTTATTTCAAAGCCTAGGTAACAATTAACAAAGGATTTCATAAGGCTTGCGAAGGTGTATGATTCAATGTTAAAAGTATTACCATTAACGTCTATATCCAGTCTTGGCTTTTTTAATGTACTTGGCCCTGAGAAAAGCCCTCCGCAACTAGCGCAGTAAGGCTCTTGTTTAACGATCGGTGTTGGTTGTTTCATGCACGATGGTGTTAACGTAGATATATATGTTATATTTGTAAAGGGGTATGCTCTAATAACATTTAAACTAACCTTATTACCCGTAACCTTAAGAACCTGTGATAGGCTAGATAATGGAATAAAAGCCGTGGTTCCTGGAACAGCAAACCATAGATAAAAGCCATTACTTATCCGTGTGGGTACTATACGTATAGGCACATAAGCGTGAATCAGTGCTAAAAATACGTTTCTCTTATGAAATTTTTCAGCTATTTTAGTCAAGGTCCTAATGTTTATGTTATTATACCTTAAGCCCTTGTTACTTAAGTAAGGAGCTTTAAACTCTATTACTATAAATTTATCTCCTTTAGCAATTATGGAGTCTCGATAAAGATTTTCAAGAGACTTAATTTGTTGCGTTATTAGCTGTTGAGGATTCACAATATATCTGTTAGCTAACCTACATTCACCTATTCTTTGAGCTATTATACCTATTGCAACATTTTCATATATTAATGGCTTTAACGTCATCTATATACACCGTAATATTTCGTAATTTTAAGTTTTTACTATTAATTATTATAAATTTATGAATATATAACTTCATTACATTCGAGTTGTATCTGATGACTCTAGTACTCATAACGTTATTTCATAGGGATCTTAAATTGATAAATACTTTAATTTAGCTATGCTGTTACTTAATTGTCCTTCACTTAATTATGTAATTATGTTATTATAGCTCTGTAGCGATATATAGTCACCCGTACTAATGTAAAGCCCTCTTAGTGCAAGGACTAAATCATTAAGTGTTTTACGTGAGTAAACATGCTCTTCCATTAACTGTATGAGCACTTCACATATAGGGTCTTTAATTCATTATAGATTGCGGCAGCGATTTCTCTCAGTGGAAGGAACCTCTTCGTATAGGTCCTCCTTATGATAGCACCTATAGACATTAAACGTATATCCATCTAGATACCGTGAATAATTCCTTAAGAAACCGCCGATATATTCTAGTACATTACGTAATGTGTTGTCACTGATAATCTGCAGAATACGACACATTTAATGTAGGATTTATAAGTAAGTCTAGCCATTTGAACTTAAAAGGCTGCAATTGATAAGTGGGGTTTGCTTCTACGGTATCCCATATAGGACCTTGATCTTTTCCATCGAACTTATAGAGAGTTATGATGTTAATATTCCTTGCCGCGACATACCTATTGTCACTATAACCAGTAAGTAACTCCTCCACGACCTATCACACCTATGAGGATTGACTTCCTTTCTTAATATTTGAGATGGGTGATCTCCTATCAGTACTGTATGCTAAGTACCTACATTTAGGGATTGAGAAACTACCCTTAGTACTAGCTCTGTGATTTATATCTAGAGACTTAGCAAAGCTATGTTTGTCACCTATTCTCAAATATCATGATATGCCCAAAGTCCTTGGTAACGGCTAATTCATCACCGTCTGGGAACTACATAATTGTTCTAACCCAATCACTGAGATAAGTAATCTTCCATACTAAGCTTACTTTACTACTCCCAGATGTAAGCTTCACTTTCCATATTTAGTATATCTATACTTAACTTACTATACTTAACTTAATGTATCCTACCTTATTACTTGCTTTGTTTCCGTTGCCAGAGTTTAGACATTTATATATGGTTATGTATTTGTAATTAATTACTTGGTGATGAACCTTTCCATACTCCTTGATACCTTAACTTAGGGTTTTAGGAGCTATTCAGTCATATAAAGTGTTAATCACTTAACCACTGTTCATAAGTCTCTCTACCAATAGCGTTTTCTATTATCTCATCCACCAATGCTTCGCTTTCAAATCTAATCATGTAGTCAGCTGGTATTTCCCTCACTGTAAGTACGCTTAACGGATTAATTGAACCTAGATAGATTACCACGTTATCTATAATAACAGCCTTAAAGTGTAGCCTGGGTTCCTTGACTGTAACTACCTTAATATTGTTGTTCTTAAGTAGTTCTATACATCTTCTATGCCAGTACACATTACTTACCTGATCTGCCTCCGGGGGTCTAGTCACGACTATTATTGAAACCCCTCTCCTTTGAGCATCTTTAACTTCCTTCGTGGAAACAAATTTCTGGACTTTATCCATATAAAGGAATGGAGAGATTATAATCACGAAGTTCTTAGCTTCTTTTAAATCATCTCTTAAACTATCATAGAACTTATCTGCATCATAAACTTTAGTAACAGCCTTAAAGAATTGCTCTCTGAGTTTCTTAAGAAGAGGACCCTTCCTTAAACGTTCCTCCAATACTTTCCTAAGAGGACCTTTACCCTCCTTGAATCGTTTCAAAATCAATTACACCACCATAGTAATATATCGGTATTCATCCTAATACATGTTTTGAATACTTATAAGCAACATACTCACAAAGTCATTAGTGTGGGGCTTAATGGTATATAGTTGCCTTACTGAAGGAGGAAGTAAAGTTTTTCCTCCTCTACGTGTAGAACTAACTAGGTTTCCTTAAGTACGTAGGTGAGTTAGGTGTCTAGAGGTTCAAGACTCACTGCTTTGGTTGAGGTAACCGCGTTCTTGGCTATATTCTTTATTGTAGCTTGGTATCTTCAGGCGTGTTTAGGTGGGTCTTATGGATGGGGTTCTAAGGCCGTAATGATAGCTTTAGGTTTAGTGGGTATTTTCATTCATAGGGATCTTAGGAGGTATGGCTTAATTCCTAAGGACATAAGGTTTAGTTTAAAATGGTCTTTATACGTAGCCCTCCTGTTCGTTACTACATCTCTAGCATTTATCGTGGTTGCCTTCATTACTGGTACGGCCAAGCTTGTTGATTTAGGGACTTTAGCTATTGATGCCTTATGGTTCTTCGTATTTGTTGGTTTTGCTGAGGAGTTATTCTTCAGGGGCTATATTCAGTCAAGACTTAACGAGGTGTTTACGGCTAAGTACGGAAGTATTCTTGGGGTTAAGTATCGGTGGACTCAAGGGACCTTAATTACGGGTGTTTTCTTCTTTGGGATCCCACACATACTTACTGGTGTGAACCCCTTCATAGGCTACGTAAGGGTAACCCCCATGACCATAGCCATTACTGGCCTAGCTTGCTTTATTGGGGTTATTTTTGGTGTCTTAAGGGAGAGAACCGGGAGTATCATACTCCCAACAATACTTCACGGCTTCCTAGACTACACGGTCTTCAGTATAGGAAGGGTCATAGGCCTAGCACTATCCAACGCAGCGGCATTCACAGCACTACTACTATTCTTCACACTCTTATTCCATAAGATATTAGTAGAGTAATGTAAGT
>CAZQFL010000028.1:0-16272 GCA_964592745.1 uncultured Desulfurococcaceae archaeon | reverse complement strand
TCTCAGCTCTAATAGATACATCAAGCATGGAGACAGGCTCATCAGCGACAATAAATCTAGGATTTAAAACTAGTGCTCTAGCAATAACAACTCTCTGCCTCTGACCACCAGATAATTGATGAGGCCTTCTATTAATGAAATCCTCAGGTGGTGTTAACTTAACATCTCTAAGGACTTGGTAAACTATTCTTCTCCTTTCCTCACGATCTTTAAATCCTTGAATAATTAGCGGCTCCTCAACTATGTAGCCTACCGTATGTCTAGGATTCAATGCACTATAAGGGTCTTGGAAAATTATCTGTAATTCACGTCTTAGCAATTTATTGATCTTCCTTACCTTGAATAGATCATTTAGTAAGAAGTAATCACCCTTTATAGGTTCGTAACCTAACTCAATAAGCTTTTTAGCGACCTCCCTTCTAGGTCTATATATTACGTAACCTGATGTAGGTAATGTCAGACCTATAACTGTCCTACCTGTTGTTGTTTTACCGCAGCCTGACTCACCAGCTAAACAGAATACTTCACCTTCATATACACGAAAGCTAACACCATCAACAGCTCTAACATAGATCTTGCGCCTAAGTAAGACATCGATTATACCGAGCCTTACGGAGAAGTATTTCTTAAGGTCAAATGTTATCATTATTTCATTATTTAAGTGAATATTACTTAATAGTTCCTTAACATCACGTACCTCGTTCAATAGTTCTAAATCCATGTAATTTTGCATATCACCTCTCACCTCTTGGCGTGTAACCAGCAGGAAACAGAATGATCCCTACTCAAATTAATTACTGGTGGTTCCTCCCTCCTACACCTATCCATAACGTAGGGACACCTAGGATGAAACCTACAACCAGGTGGGGGATTCTTTAAATCAGGCGGTTGACCAGGAATCCACTCGAGCGAAGCCTTACCTCGAAGCCTAGGAATGCTTCTCAATAGTTTACTAGTATATGGATGTTTGGGGTCTTCATATATGTCTTCCATTTTACCTAGTTCTACTATCTTTCCTGCATACATTATTGCTACCTTATCTGCTATCTCAGCTATTATCGATAAATCATGAGTTATAAGTATTAAAGACATCCTAAGTTTCTCCTTAAGATCTTTCAACAAGTTAATAATTTGAGCCTGAACAACCACATCTAGTGCTGTTGTTGGTTCGTCTGCTATTAGTAGGTCTGGATTTAGTGCTAGAGCCATAGCAATAACAACACGCTGCTTCATACCACCACTCAACTCATGAGGATAAGACTTAGCCCTAGCAGGATCTATACCGACGAGCTTTAAGAGTTCAGTAGCTCTCCTATATGCCTCAGGCTTACTAATATTTTCCTCATGTGTCAAGATTACATCAGCTATCTGCTTACCTATATTCTTAACAGGATCTAAGGAGTTCATTGCTCCTTGAAACACCATACTAATCCTTTTCCATCTATACCTTCTCTTAAATTCACTTTCAGGTAATTGAAGTATGTCAGTACCATCAAAAATAACTTTACCTCCAACAATCCTACCGGGTATGGGTACTATCCGTAATAGTCCATACGCTAATGTAGATTTACCACAGCCTGACTCACCAGCAATCCCTAATGCCTCACCACGCTCTATATTAAATGAAACCCCATCAACTGCTTTAACTACACCTTCATAAGTGTAGTAATATATCTTAAGATTACGTACCTGGAGTAGATACTCACTAGAGTTCACGGAACTCACCAAGCCTATATGAATAATAACCGAAGAAGTAATAAAGATAAAAGTTATACTTTACATTAAAGTCCAGGTATCGGCTTTATGACTTTGAGAAGAGAGCTAAGTAGTAAGGGTATTAAGGTCTTGAGTTACCTATTTAACAATGACTTCTACAGGGATTGCTACGGTGTAGTACCATATGCAAAGGAGCCCGAGATATGTTACGAGAGTAAACCTCATATAGCTATAGCCTTAATTCCTGGACACTACACTAGTGGAGAAGTCTTGAAACCACTTGACGGTAGAGAATTCATCATAGAATTACTTGATGGTGAGAGGGAACGTTTATTTAAAGGTAATGGTAAATTAAAGTACGTATCTCATCAATTAGTCCCTGAGTCTGCTATTTCTGAGGTAATATTACCTGATAAATTCCCAAATGCTAAGTATGTTAGAATAAGGATTGGAACGCTTACCGAAGAAATGAAGCTACCTCCTCAAGTTAGAGTTTACGGTAAGGTAACGGATTTCAAGGGTAGACCTAAGAAAGCCTACATACGTTTAGTTAACCCCTACGGCTTACCCGTAGGTGCTGCAGATACTAAGACCAGTGATGGCTACTTTGAGACGTATGCACCAGCAGCCACGTATCACCATGCATTCATATGTGATGGTAATTATGGTAGGTCATCTCTTGAATTCTATGGCTGGTACGTACCAGTTGAACCTCCTGAGTTTAGACTTGATGCAAGATTTGATAAAATAGAGATTTATAGATTAACAGCTGCTGAAACTCCAGAAAGAACTTTATTAATACATTTTGTTGCATGGGATATAGCTTACACTACTAGTATATTAGAGATAATATATGAGGACAAAGGTAAAGTGGAACTTAAAGATCTATGTGGCATTGAAATACTAACACCACTCAAGAAGAGCGATGTCGAGGTGTACCTCAACGGTCTAAAGCTGGAAGTAAGGTCCATGCGTAAGGTAGAATACTCCATTAGGGATTATGGTGTTGATTGTATGTGTAAGGCATACCTTCTCGAGGCTAAAATACCTACTAAAGTACCTCCAGGAATATATTCATTACGTGTTGTTGCACATACAGTAATAGACGGAATTGAGGAATGGGGTGAAGCAGTTCTTTATGGACTAAAAATAATTTAATTTACCCTAGAGCATTTAGTAGTATATCATAGGTGTTATAGCTTCCAGAATCTTCCTCCTCTCCATGAAACACGGCTCATCTAATCTGGAAGCTTCAACAAATTCATGAAGTATTCTTAGCCCCTTGATAACGTAAGTTAAGAACTTACTAAATTCATCATTCTTACTTACGACGTATGTATAAGGTATGCCTTCATTAGTAAGCAAGTTACTTAAGTCTCTTACTTCATTAATGTCTTCAATAAAGAATATCATTAAAGAGTTCTTTCTTACACTAAATAGTACTGCATGAAGTAACTCCTCATAAGGGTATACCCTACAGGGCATGCATAGTGCCTCATGAAACTTTAAGCATGTATAATATCCTGAGGCTATACCTACACCATTAGATACTATGATGATTTCACTTACGTTATTAAGTGACCTACGTAAATTCTTTATTGCAACCTCATTCTCTCGTGATATATTTAAAATATCTTTAAGCTTGTAAGTATCTATGGACAGTCCAGTCATTCTTGCAGCTACTGCCGCCATAGCAATAAAGCTGCTAATACCTACTGGTAAGGCTTCATACGTCTTAGCAGCTTTAACAACAATATTCGCACTTCGACCTAAGGGTGAAGCTGGCTCAGAAGTTACTGCTATAACCTTACATCCATGTTTCTTTAACTCCTTAACAGCTCTAACAACATTTTTAGTTTTACCCTTATATGAGAATGCTATATAATCATTTTCACATTTACATAACTCCCTACATTTTTTAATAATGTAGAGAGGATCAACAGCATAAAATTTAAGATTAGATAGATATTGAAGCGTTAGTGCTGAAGCATAAGAGTCGCCAGCACCAAAGGCAAGACCTCCTCTTAATTTTATCTTAGGTAATTCTGTACTAATCACCTTACACACTATATCATACACTTTATTAATCTCATGTAAGATATAGTCGCTTAGCCTCAAGATTAGCTATACACCACGTACTGATTACACTAGAGTGAAAATTTAAACTAAATAGTCATTAAGGTATTAACTATTAACATTATTAAAATAGGAGAGATAGTACTGTAGCTATAAAAACAATTATTCCCCAACTCGCCATACCTACATATGCCCAAAAGCCTTCATCATCTCTTTTAGCCATTGCCATACTCTTCACCTCCAGATCCAATAGATATGTCAAGGTAATGTAACCTTAAAAAAGCGGTATATCCTTAAGGAGTAATACTGGGTTATGTATTTTGGGGTTTTAAATGCTTAGCTCCTATGTTGTCATACTAACTACAACACCTTCAAAAGATGTGAGTCTTAAGATAGCTAGAGAACTCGTTAAAAGGAAACTAGTTGCATGTGTTAATATAATCCCTGGAGTATACTCCGTCTATACGTGGAAAGGTAAAGTTGAAGAGGCTCAGGAAGAACTATTAGTAATGAAGACTAAGAGAGAATTAATTAAGGAGGTTATTAAATTAGTCAAGGAACTACATCCATATGAGGTACCTGAAGTAATATCGTTAAGTATCAGTGGAGGGTACGAAAAATACCTTAAATGGATCGACGAGGTAGTTGCCACTAGAAGGTAATGAGGTTATAAATGAAATTGATAATGTAATTACTTTTTCTTCTTAGATAACCTTAGGGAATAAGTGCTCCTTCAACATTGAATATCTTCGATCCTTTAGTTTTACTAATCTTTCTTGCGTATGTTATCACTAAATCAATCATCTCTTTAAGTTCAGAAACTCTTGATGCTTCAGCATATAACCTTATCTTAGGCTCAGTACCTGATTTCCTAATTAATATCCATGATTTATCCTCAAAGTTCATTCTTAAACCGTCAATGGTTAATATCTCTGCTATATTCTTCTTGAGTATTTTAGGTAGTTTCTCACTTAAGAATTCTTTCATAGCGTCATATATCTGATTTCTTAAGTCCTCATCAACTAGTATAGAGTACCTAGCTTGAGGATAATCAGGTATTTTCTTCATTAAGTCTTGAATATTGGCTCCCTCTTCAATCATTATCTTAACTATAAATGCTGCTTGATATATTCCGTCAACCCATACACCCCATGAGGGGTCAATGAGTTTCCACGGCTCTCCTGCCATTAATGCATCGCCATACTTTAAGAGACCCTCATGAGTCTTACCTAACTTAGTTAAAACTAGCTTACCACCTAATTCACGTACAACATCCCTTAATGCGTTACCACAATCTATAGATACGATAATGCTTCCTTTACTTTCCATTAACTTATAATAAGCTATTAACGCAAGAACTCTATCCTGCTTTATGAAACCCTTAATCGGGTCAACAATAGCTAATCTATCACCGTCACCATCATGAGCAAAGAATACATCAACATTTAAGTCTCGAGCTATAGGTCTTAATGGTTCTAGAACATCAGGTCTAGGTTCAGGTATCCTACCTGGGAATTTACCGTCGATATTTGCGTTTAATGTGAATACCTTAGCACCTAAACTCTCCAATACTTTGGGAGTCACGTGCGATGCTGCACCGTTAGCCGTGTCTATGAGTATTCTTGGAGTGAACTTTATTCTCGTAGGACTTAACCTACTACTTAACTCTTCAATATATTCATGAATTAAGTCCTGCCTAATACTGTAGTTACCAACTGCATCCCAATTCTTAGGTACCCACCCACCTCTTTCCAGTATTTCTTCAGCTTTCTTTTCCTCATCACTTGTCAACTCCATGGCCTTATTATTGAATACTTTAAACCCATTATCTGTTGGAGGATTATGAGATGCAGTAACGTATATACCACAACCACATTTTAACTTTCTTATAGACCAAGGAGTAAGAGGTAATGGAGCTAAACCTATATCTATAACGTCAGTACCAACATACATTGCTCCCACAGTTACTGAAAGCTTAAGTATGGGGGTTGTGAGTCTCCCATCGCCACCTACACATAAAGATTTAGCGTTAAACATGAAAGCAATAGTAGCACCTAGCTTGAACCCTAACTCAGGATTTACATCCTTAAGATATTTACCTCTAATACCTGCAGTACCAAATAATTTACCCATAAAACTTACCCAATAATACGTTTAATCACAACCTTAAATAGTAGTGTATTAGTTTATGATATCCGAAATCATTAAACTAAAAAGGCAAGGTAATTTACGTGTGAGAGATATATTAAGATAGATAGTGATGAACGTATTAAACAATAAGAATACATTACCATGTAAAATACGTGAGGTCACCGATAACGACATTAGTGAAGTTTACAACATAGAATTAAAATCGTTTAAATATCCTTATCCCCTTCATCTCTTCATTATGTATCTTAAACTATTTCCTAAGTTATTCATAGTAATTGAATGTGAAGATAAAATTGTAGGGTACGGTATTGCAATCTTAGAGTCTGGTAAAACGGGCCATATCATATCAATAGCTATTGACCCCAGGTATAGAGGTTTAGGTTTAGGTAAAGCTTTAATGAAGGAATTAGAGGAGAGGTTGAGAAGCTACGGTGTGAATACTGTAAAACTTGAAGTATCTGTAAATAATCATGTAGCAATAAATTTGTATAAATCATTAGGTTATAAAGTAGTAAAGAGGATTAGCAGATACTACCCTGATGGTTCAGATGCCTACCTCATGACTAAGAACCTTACCTAATACTGACCGTGCTTTAGCTTCAACAGGTGGTAAAGCATAAACTCTAAATATATTCATGTACTTAGGAAGATTCCTTACTATTGAGCTCTCGAATAGTCTTATAGGTTTAGATTCACCACTTACATCAATAATTCTTACAGAATCTTTTTCTGATGTTATATTTATGACTTCAAGGAATGTTCTAACACTATAATCTGAAAGACTCTCTCTTTCTAGTACCTCATTAACTTTAGCAACTAATTCCTTCAAGCTACTTCGAATAGGTTCATTACTAAACACTATTCTTTCATAAATAACCTTATAGCTCCTCCTACGGAGGTACATGCTTATGAGGTCCTTTAACTCCTTACTTCCTAAGTCTTTATTCATGACAAGGTTAATTAAGCCTCCAACAAAGAAATCATCCCATAAGTGAAATCTACCCTCTTTAACTGAATTCATTATTCCTTTAGGATCTACATAAGGTTCGAGATAGGTTCTTATGTTTGGATCATCAATCATTAATCTGTAAATAGTACTTAAAAGTAACTGATAAGATGTTATTGTCTTGTGGTAGTAAACAGCCCTATACATGTGAAGTCTAGCCATATAAAATGACTCAATGGCTTGTATAGATTTAATAGGTACTGATAAGTACCCGCTCTTATCTAAGGTTATTGTTTGTAATATTCTGTCAAGATCTATTAGACCATAAGCTACTCCCGTATGGAGTGCATCCCTAGGTAAGTAATCAAGTCTATCAACATCTAGGTCGCTTGATAAAATCATATTTAGGGTTTGATTCTTATGAATACCCCTGATGATTGCTGAAATCTCACTAGGCTCAATACCGTACTTTATCAGTACGTCTTTTATGTAGGGATCCTCCTCAATAATCCATGTAGTTATATCTTCGTGTCTAAGCCCGTATTTGACTAATAAGTATTGCTCTAATGCATGTGAGTATGGTGTGTGTCCTATATCATGAAGTAACGCAGCAACCTTAACTAAATCAGCATCCTCCTCACTCAGTAAACCATCATTAACGAATTTACTTGTTAATACACTCGTTATCCTAAAAACGCCTAGTGAGTGTGAGAACCTAGTATGTACTGCTCCTGGATATACATACCATGCTTGAGCTAACTGTTTGACTCTTCTTAACCTCTGAAATGTTGGTGTGTCAACAAGTTCTAACTCTATACCCTTGAGAGGTATAAATCCGTGTAATTCATCGTATACGAACTTAGCACCTTTAACACTGCTTATCATGAGTCTATGTGCCACCTATTAACCCCAAATTACTCGGTGAAAGAATGTTAAAAATAGTGAGGGTGAATTGTTATTAATGTTAAGTTTAGAATATAATAAAAGCTCCTGATGGAGTAATGATTAAAATAAGAATTATATTATAATTTCTCAATCTCTTTACTTATTTCCTTAAATAACCTGATTACCTTCTCCCTAAATCTTAAGTAAGCTTGTGTGAACTCATTCATTGTCTTAACGCATGGTCCGTATGAAGGCCATTCATTCACCTTAAGACCTCTACTACCATAATCCTTACTTATACCAACCTCATTAAGTAATTCATTGAGTTCAGGCGATGATTCATAAGCTTTAACAAAGTCATCATATTTTAATAATCTTTCAAGATTCTCTTTAGGTAGTTCCTGAAGTATAGACTCAGCATAATCTTCAAGTTTGAAATCTTCCTTCATGGATTCCTTAAGTATTGATAATTGATGATTGGGGAATTCCGTATTAGTCATATTCTTACTAGCAAACGTTAATAATGTATCTATAGGCTTACGTTTAGATGCAGGTAATAAGTCTATTCTATCAAATATGAACTCTGCCTGCTCCCTACTTAGCCCGTGCTTTTTCATTAAGTAATTAATCCATTTCTCTCTATTCCATGGTGAGAATAAAATCTCATAAACTCTTTGAGCTACGTATGTCCCCGAAAGAGCTAAGTCATCTTGAATTCGACGTAACATCTTAATTACGTCGTCCCTACTACCAAAGACTCCCGATTTCGTTAAGAAGTCTACAAATTCTCCCCTTAATAAATTCCTGCCAAGAACCCTCTTGCTAACAAGAAAGTCTACTCTTTCCCTTAATGGCTTAACCTTAAACTTTACCCATAAATCTTTATCAACTCCAAGCTTCTGGGCTAACTCATCTATTAATTTACTTTTTTCATTACTATCGTACCTTTCAATAGCTTTCATCACTAAATCAGCTGCTATAACCTCTCTCAAGTGATCCTCAAGTCTACCACCCATGTTTGTGTCGTAGGTTTGGGTTGGTATTATTCCCCTCTTTAATGCTTCAGCCATACCATCAAGAGCAGCTAAGCCTATAAGTACCTCTTGAGAGACTGTATAGCTTACAGTAATATTTTGACCTATACCCAACGTATTAAGTTTCTTTGCGATCTCTAATGCTGCTGGATATGCTGCAGCAACCTTAATTACTAAATTAGGTCTACCTTTCTCATTTACTGTTCTATAACCCCATAGTAACCATTCATCATATACTTTAAGATCATTTTCTAACCTTACTGCAAATTCTATGGCAGCCTTTAAGCTCTTCTCAACATTATTAGCAATTAATGGGTTTAACTGATAACTAACTAATCCATCATGGTATTTAGACCAATGAAATGGCGGCCTAAATACTAAGAAGTTCTCCATTAATCCAAATCTTGTAGCCTCCATAGCTATTTCATCGGCGTACCTATCTGGATCCTTAAACCATTCAGGATGTTCTTCTAACAATACTTCCTTAGCATATTCTCTAAATCTCTCCCATAACTCAGGGTCATCATCGTAAGCTCTCGCAGCTAATGCAGGATTAGTGGATACTTGAACATAACCTAAATGTCTAAGCCATCGCAATCCTAGAGCATAATCATTACCAAACTTACATAGCCCTTTTAGAGTAGCTTGATAATATACATTGCTTATTATCAACTTACCTAATGCCTTTATGTATGATTCAGCAAGATTGTCTTCACGTAAGTTCTTCATAACTTCGTTAGCTATATATGCCAACATACTATTACCTTTATTGACTATCTTCATACTATTCAATTGATCATTGATTACAGCTTTAAGTATTAAGGGTGAGCCGTACTCCTCTCTCTCAATATTTTCTAATGCCTTTACAGCATTAACTAGGGACTTTAATGATTTATTAATTTCATCATTAGAGAATCCAACCCTCTTACTTTCTATACCAATCAAGTTCCATATGAGCTCTAATAGTAAGTCATATAACCTATATCTCTCAACAACTGCTTTCTTGAACTTTCCATTGCAAACGTCATTTATTCTTTCCGCTACAAACTTCATTATAACTCTTCTAATCAGCGACCCTATAACATCGACTAACCTACCTCTAAGTTCGGGATGAAGTACGTGATCAGCTGCTAACTTCGTATGACCCATTAATGCTGTCTTAATCATATGATCTGAATGATCTACTCTTGGTGGTACAGGCAACGTTAATTTTTGAACCTTAGAATTCTTTACGAAGTTCTTAATGCACTCTAAATCATGCGTAGATCCTATACTCATGACCTCTTCCACCTTTATGCATTCAGTGTAAAGAGTATATACTCTCTAATAAACCTTAGTAAGATTGGAAGTGTGAAACATGCTGCTTTCTGTCTCAAGGCTGAAGTGTAATTCATTTATTTCTCTAAAGTAAAAATATTGAGGTGTAAGGTTTGGTGGATGTATGCGCCTTTGGTCACATAACTAAGGAATCTGAAGTATTTAGAGGAGTATTTAGGACATTTACTGCTGGACCTCCATACTTCTTTTCAATAGCATTGAGAAGATTGGGTTCGAATGTTAAGGTAGTAACAAAGATTGCAGCAAGTGATTTGGATATTATTAGTGAGCTCATAGATCTAGGCATTAATGTAATCGTCAGAGAGAGCAGGTATACGTCATCATTTCATACAAAGTATGGTAAGAGCTTGGATGAGAGGTACATAGAGGTACTTTCAGTAGCTGACCCATTCACGATAAATGATTTAAAATATTGTAGTGAGGGTAAATACATTTACATAGGACCTTTAACTACGAAAGACTTTAATATTGAATTCTTAATGGAGGCAAGAAAGTACGCACCATTAATACTCGATGTTCAAGGATTTACGAGAAAGGTTGTTAATAATAGAATCGAATACGTTGATTGGTCATGGAAGTATGAAGGAATGAGGTATGTAGATATATTTAAAGCAGATATCAAGGAGGCAAACATATTAACAAATACAGGTAATCCTATAGAAGCTCTTGATATACTACTTGAATGGGGTCCGAAGGAAGTTATGATAACGTCTAATAGGGGTGCGTACCTAGGTGTAAAGGGAGTAGGGAAGTTCTTCTCACCATTTAAGGTTAAGGAGATTAAGGGAAGAGTCGGTAGAGGAGATACCTGTATTGCTTCCTACATTCATGCAAGACTTAAAGGCATGGATTACGCCAGATCATTAATATTCGCGACGGCTGCTACGTCCCTTAAGTTAAGCTACCAAGGCCCCTTAAGAAATAGTGAAGGTGAGGTACTAGCTTACATTAGGGATTACTATAGTGATGTTGATCCTAGGCGCATACCTTCCTCAAGGTAATTGTCTCAAATGCTATGACGTACGGCCAGCATTATAGATTTACTAACGCCCAATATATGTAAAGTTTTATAAGAAGATCTATACTATAGCAATAGTAACTGGAATGTAGAGAGGTAAGGAGGGTGTGGGGAGGGTAAGTTTATTAACACTGGTTTCAGGGCTTATTCTGAGGTATGAAGGTGGTACTAAAGGAATGGCCTCATTCCGTAGAATCCCTTTAATAGTTGGGCATAGAGCTAACACTATTGCTAGAATCAAGAAGTTCTTATCTCATGGTGTCCACGTCATTGAGATAGACGTTATCAGAGACTTAGAGACAGGTGAGTTAATACTTCATCACGCAAGAGAAGATGAATTATTTAAGTTAAGTATTGAGAGGAGAGCATCAAGACTCATAGAGTTTATGGTATCCCATATACCGTTCATGAAGCCAAAGAAACTGTCTGACATTCTTAAAATGCTTAGTGGTAGAGCTGATGTGATGCTTGACATTAAATGGAGAGGTTTAGTTAGGGACTTAGCTGAATTACTTCATGAGATAGACTTTAAGGGTAATGTTTATGTAACATCAAAGTATCATAGAGACTTACTTGAAGTAAAAAGATTAGTCCCTAAGGTTAAGACCTTAGTATCGTTTGATGACCAACCAATAATGTGTGCTGAATATGTGGCAAAATTGAAAGCTGATGGTGCTTCCGTGAGGGTAGCCTTCATAGATAAGGAATTAGTTAATGAAATGCATAGACACGGCTACATACTCGCTGCTTGGACTGTTAATGACATAACTATTGCGAAGTACTTAGCTAGCTTAGGTGTAGATATGATAATAACTGACATACCTATCGAAATAATTAGAGGCTTTAAGAAAGCTGAAGAGGAGGAAATTAAAGAGGAAGAAGAGAGGGTTAGGATAGAAGAAACTGGTGGCAGAGAAAGCATACCCGTACTAGGAGGAATTGATCATATGTTTGGTTTTGAATTCTATCAGAGCTTTAAGAGAAAACAGGAAGAGGAAGGTCGTAAAACCTAAATTCCTGAATTTAGCGTTTAAGGAAATCATTAAATAAAAAAGTATTATGTACTTCACTCATGACCTGACTTTAGAAGTTCGGTTCTAAACTTAGGGGCTTTAGCTTCAGGCTCTCCCTTAACCTTAACGAACCTGTCCTTTAACTTCTCAAGTACTTGAGGTAGTGTTGTATACTCCATCTCCTCAGGACCTAATCTATGTGGCATGAATGGACCATGTCTTCTTATGTAGTCAGCTATGTACTGAGCTGTTCTTCTTGCCTCGTCGAACGCTACATCGTCAAAGAGGTCTGCAGGACCAATTAACCTACCATTCTTTACTTGAAATCCTAGCGCAACAACTCTAGGTGGACCATCAAATCTTGTACATTTAGCATAGCGCTGGGGTACCGGCATTAGGGGTCCGTGATGTGAACCCCTCATCCAACCAGCAACTAGGTGTGGAAACGCAAATGGTTCTAAGATTTCACCAACTGCTGGGAATCCTGATTGAGCTCTTACTATAGCTACCGGGTCATCCTTACCTACATATCTACCAGCAATTAGGTTAAGCCTTTCAACACTAACTACTGCGGCTATTTCGTTATCTTTCTTCCTATAAATCCTCCTAATTATGTATCTAGCTGGTGTACCTATCAGTGCTAATATATCATACATTTCCTCAGGCGCTGATAGAGTTACTGACCTACCTTCAAAGACATCAAATATCTCAAATTTGAAGCCGTCATGAAGTCTCGGGTCAATTATTAGGCCTGCAGTATTGAATGGGTCCGCAAATATTCTAAACATGGGTAAGTTAAAGGCGCCAGGCTCGGTTTTATCAGCCATAAATATCACTATAGGTTCTGCAGGTCTCTCAACAAACTCCATCTCAGCAACACCTGGACCTAAACCTCTTACATTACCTGAGAAAGCATCACTAAGTAGGTCTTGACCTGCAGCATATAGACCTAGCTCCTTAGCTACCTTAGCTGCCTCCTTAAAGGCGTTCCAGGCTAATTCATGAATTTCAGGTGCGTCAACACCCTTTCTGTGAGTCATTATTAATTGGAGGTCGTCACCCGCATTGGTTACGTAGAAATCTATTATTAATCCCTTACTCTTAGCTTCAGCTAAAATCTTAGTTGCCGCTGCTATAGTATCTGGATGTACTATGTGGTGCCCAGCTAGAGAACC
The DNA here is from genome assembly GCA_964592745.1 of uncultured Desulfurococcaceae archaeon. Classification (GTDB taxonomy): domain Archaea; phylum Thermoproteota; class Thermoprotei_A; order Sulfolobales; family NBVN01; genus CAZAMI01. The sequence goes on along the minus strand of CAZQFL010000028.1, from coordinate 2,920 downwards.
TATATCAGCTTTTATCACAGAAATGGTAGTTTTAGGTTTCTCACTCATAGTTTTACCTCATATAGAGCAGATCTACACACTTAAAAACTTATACTGATTATCGCTTACATGTGAATAGTACTTTTATTAAAGTATTAGGTAACCTCATAGTGAAGGTGAGTCTATGCTTATTGAGGTTTTAGATAAAAACAGCAATTACTCATACGTAATTAAAATATATGAGAATTTAGCTGATAAAGTGGCTAAGGTCCTACCATTTAATACTAAATTAAACGTGTGGAAAGAGGAAGTATACTTTCAAACACCAATAAAGCTTGAAGGCGAAGCTGGTACCTATAGAATCAAGCTTGGTGAGGTCTATTATTGGCCTCCAGGAAGGGCTTTCTGCTTATTCTATGGCATCTCAGAACCTTACACACCAGTAATGCTAATAGGTAATTTCATAGGCCCTCTATACTACTTAAGGTATGTACGGGATGATGATGAAGCTGAGGTGAAATTACATAGCATAAGTAATGAGTATAATGAGTTAGCTGATGCGTTATCCAAGAGGGGTTATGACGTAGCTTCACCATTAAATGGTAACGTAGTAGCTCTTGCTGCCTCAAAGAATGTTAGGGAGGGATTAAGATTATCGTTTTTAATATTTAAAGAGCCTTACGGCTATCACGTGGAGAGTGATGCGTTCTTTAAGTATGACTTTACGTATCATACTTTAAGGGTTGTAAAGAGGATAAAGGAGGAGGTAGCCCTTAGAACAAGATATGTTAGGCTTGATGTAAATGAGGATGGGTATGTAGTACTGACGGCCGGCGTTAGGAGGTTAGAGGAATTACTTGAAGCTATAGATGAATTAGAGCTAAATTATCCTGAAGTATGTACGTTACTATTACAAAAAATCTAGGATGTCTAAAACGTTAAACAATAGCTTTTTCTGTTGATTTATCAAAGAAGTGCATTTTATCCTCACTAATTACTAACCAAACAGTCTTTCCGGGCGTTAATGTTGGGTTAGGTTCTGTTAGTACCTTAATTATAATGTTACCTACTTTTACGTTAACTACCATATCCCTACCTAACGGTTCAGTAACATATATAGCTCCTTTAATCGCGTTAGGTCTCTCAGTTATTGAGATCTTAGCATGCTCTGGTCTGAAGCCTAGTATTACGTCTGTTGATTTAGATGCTATAAGTTCTCCTAGTTCATTAGATAATTTTAATGTGAAGACTCCCGCATCAAAGAAGTAATTACCATTGACTTCTCTTATGGAGCCTTCAATAAAGTTCATAGGTGGAGCTCCTATGAATCCTGCAACGAATAAGTTTGCGGGTTTGTTATATAGATCATGAGGCTCGGCATACTGCTGAAGTCTTCCAGCATTCATTACAGCTATTCTATCAGCCATAGACATGGCCTCTACTTGATCATGAGTAACATAGACCGTTGTTATCTTTAACTCCTTCTGTAGCCTCTTTAATTCAGCCCTCATGAGTATTCTTAATTTAGCATCAAGATTAGAGAGTGGCTCATCAAGTAAGAGTACATCAGGCTCCTTAACTAAGGCTCTCCCTAATGCAACCCTTTGTTGCTGACCTCCGGAAAGTTGTGACGGTTTTCTATCCAGCAAGTGATCTATCTGTAAGAGTTTGGCTACCTCCTTAACCTTCCTATCAATCTCATTTTTAGGTGCCTTCTTCAACCTTAGTGGGAAAGCTATATTCTCATATACAGTCATGTGTGGATAGAGAGCGTAGCTTTGAAATACCATACCGATATTTCTATCCTTAGGTGGTAAGTCAGTTACATCCTCATCATCAAATAGAATCCTACCTTTAGTTGGTTTATATATACCGGCAATCATTAATAATGTCGTAGTTTTACCACAACCTGAAGGACCTAATAGCGCAACAAACTCGCCATCCCTTATCTCTAAGTAAAGATCAACTACAGCCTTAACCTTACCGAAGAACTTGCTGACATGGTCAAGGGTTACTCTAACCAATCCTAACCCCCTTAACCACTATTAAGTATGTTCTCCAGTATAAAAACGTGTTCATAATCTTACCTCTTAATACCACCTACATATATTCTAAGTAGGAGTTTCTGACTAGTACTGAAGAATATCAGCGTTGGTATTGCGTAGAATAATCCTATAGCAGCTAACATACCCCAATTAATGAATCTAAACTCACCTATTAGATGGTAGATAAGTACTGGTAATGTATAGTATGTTTCATCTTTTACGTAAGTAAATACTAGGAGGAATTCAGACCAACCTGAAAGGAATGAGAATATGGATATAGCACCAATACCTGGAAGTATGAGAGGTACTATAACACTTCTCCAGGCTCTCCACCTGGTACAGCCGTCGACTAATGCCGCCCACTCTATATCCCATGGTATTGAGTCAAAGAATCCTTTAATTATCCATGAAGCCATAGGAATATCTAGTCCAGCCTTGATTAGCATTACACCCATTAATGTTAAGTAGCCTTTACCATAGAGACCTAACTTATTAAGTATTATGAATAATGCTATAAGTAATATAACGCTCGGGAACGCATGTAGTGCTATAATAAACTGCATTAGGCCAACCCTACCTCTAAAGTTCATTCTTGATAAAGCGTAGCCAGCCATAGTACTGACTAGAACAACGAGAGCTGCCTCACCTAGTGCAATGAATAAGGTGTTTAATGTTATAGGCCATATGTTAGGATAAGTCTTCAAGCCCATCTTAACCGGTGACCATAGAAACTTCCAATTCTCTATTGTTAAACCTGAAGGTACTAGACCTAAAACCACTCTACTACTGAAGCTTTGAACTAGAAGCCATCCATACATTAAGAGTATTGGAATTATAGGTATTACAGCAACTATAACAACTATTAAGTACTTAGCTAGTGATCTTAACAATGCTAT
>CAZQFL010000027.1:0-16617 GCA_964592745.1 uncultured Desulfurococcaceae archaeon | reverse complement strand
CCGGCCGCGGCTCCATCAAACCACTTCCAGAACCTTCCCTTCATAATATTGTATAAAATAATGTGCATTGAGTATAAGAAGCTAGCTACATTAATTATCGTTAAGGAAGTGCTGATATTCTGAATTATCACTATTGAGCAGGTAATAAAACTTCTTATTATTCACTAAAATTAACACTTTTACCTAATTGATATAGTGCAAGTAAATTAGAATAACCCGGTTAATGTTTAGCACAGATTATTGACTATTAAGCAGACGCAAAAAAGCTACACTATATTAAATAATTTAAAGCTGATAATGCGAAAATGTTGTTAGTTACCTGGGTCTTCTTAAGACTTTCCCTGGTCTCTCACCTGTTAATTTTCCTTCCTTAACAACGATTTTACCATTTACGATTACATATTTAATGCCCTCAGGATATTGATGCGGGTTCTGATAAGTTGCTTTATCAATGATTTTGTTCGGGTCGAATATTACGAGGTCGGCCCAGAACCCCTTCCTAATTAGTCCCCTATCCTGTAAACGTACTTTCCCAGCTGGTAGCGATGTCATTTTTCTAATGGCTTCCTCTAAGGATAGGAGTTTTTCTTCTCTAACATACTTCCCTAAAACCCTGGGAAAAGTTCCGTACGCTCTAGGGTGGGGTTTACCGCCAGCGGCGGGTGAGGTAGCCCAGGCATCTGATACTATAGATGATAGCGGACTTGATATGACGGTCTTCACATCTTCTTCATCCATAAGGAATATAACCATTGTAGCCTCACCTTTTATTTCAAGTAACCAGTCGAAGAATCCCTCGTACGGGTCATGTAGCATACCCTTTTCCTTCAGGATTTCCTCTAGGGTCTTACCCTCATACTCCTTTAGTGGGCACTGAGATATGAGAATACCGCTCCATCCAGCTGCTTTTAGGAAGTTCTCACCTTTCATTTTATCTTCCTCAATTTCTTCCTTTATCTTCTTCCTGACTTCTCTATCCTTTAATCGTTCAAGCATCTTATCAACCCCACCTTCCAGAACCCACGTTGGCAATAGGGCAGTTATGGTTGTGCTGCCAGCAGTGTATGGGTATACATCGCAGTTAACTTCTACACCTCTTTTCCTAGCTCTCTCCATAAGTCTTAAGGTTGCATTTACTTTGCCCCAGTTCGGTTTTCCAGATGCCTTATGATGTGATATCTCGACTGAAACACCTGCCTCCTCACCAATTCTTATGGCTTCCTCAACTGCTTCTATTAAGTACCTTCCTTCATTCCTTATGTGAGTAGCGTATATGCCTCCATATTCCTTCACTACCTTTGCTAGTTCAATAATCTCCTCTGTTTTAGCGTAAGATCCTGGAGGATATATTAGACCTGTCGACATTCCGAAAGCTCCTTCCTCCAAGCTTTCTCTTAAGAGTCTTTTCATTTCCTCTAACTCTTCCTTAGTGGGTTCTGAGGGGTCGAAGCCCTTCACAGCTATTCTTATAGTTCCATGACCTACTAGCGGAACAAGGTTTATGGCCGTTCCCCGCTTTTCGACTTTACTGTAGAATTCTCCTAGAGACCTCCAGTCCCAGCCATAGTCAAATCCTCTTACTAGGAATGGTGATAAGTACTTTTTTAGTAAGTCAACGTTCTCAGGGTTTACTGGCGCCATTGATAAACCGCAGTTACCCACTACCGCTGTCGTTACACCCTGCATTATGAAGCTTTCTGCATTAGGGTACGCTAAGATTGTGAGATCTGAGTGATTATGTAAGTCAATAAACCCAGGTGAGACAACCATCCCTCTAGCATCTATCTCAATCTCACCTCGATCACTGATCTTACCAATCTTAACTATTTTCCCATCTTTAATGGCTATATCATTCTTAAACCAAGGATTACCTGTACCGTCTATAATTAATCCATTCCTAATTACTAAATCGAATTCCTCGACCATAATAATCGCCTTAGCAGCTCCAGTGCGCTGAACAATTCAGCAAAAAAACTAATAAGAGTTTTGCTATATGCTGTAGTGTATTATGAGATGACTATTGACTCATCCCTTAAATAGCGTCCATACAACTTAATTTTGGACAATAAAATTTGTTATATGAAATAAAAGATGTGTTACATACTTCAGCCTTTCGACTTCACGTTAGCCTTTCCTTATGGGGTTATGACGTTAGTTTATCGATGTCTTCTCGAACCACACTAGGTAGCCTGCAACACCGTAAATAATTATTACTTCATTTTTATTTAGCTTTATGAGACTATATGAGAAGACTACATAGGGACTATCACCACCATAGGCTTCGCACGAGTCCTTAGACCCCTAACGGACGTTAGGCGGCAGCTACGGGTATGAAGCCCTAGATATTTTCACAATGAATGTCTCATATTATAGAATAGCTTTTAGCCTCTTTAACCGTACTTGAACACTCATCCATTAGCTAGCTTATACTCATGATATTATCTGGTTTAAGAATCCTCGCAGAAGTATTTTGCAACACTCGCTGTAACATATAATTACATTTGAAAATCGTGAAATTCTATGGTTCTAGGAAGTATTGCTAACATTAACGCTGCCACTTCCGCATTTAGCTATTGTTAATTAATTACTAAGTAATTATGAAGTGCCGGCTTTGGGGGTTGCTTCAATTCCTCTCGAAACATTGTATGAGTACATATACTTTGAATGTTAAGTCTAAATTAACAATGTTATAGTTTTCATACTGGATAGATAATCTAGTTGGTTAGTCAAATAGCTACCGTTTTCTCACTCAATTAGATGCGGTTGAGATAGCATCACTATGTAATTTAAATTAACGGAAGTAGTTTAAAGTACGCAGTAATATTTAAATTATTAATTCAGCTTACTACCTGACATCATATTTTCTTAGGAAAATTTAAAAGCAAACTTTAAAGTGCATCCTACCTTTATACTCTTTTTACAGTTCACATTATTGTCCTACTGCTCTTTATTTTATCTAATTCATTCCTTTTCAACTTCTTCTTTAGGTGGCTCAGCTCCCCAGAATAGCTGTATAGCTCGTAGGGATGGCGGTGGTGTAATATATGCGACAACTAAGTACGCTATTAGTGAGAACAGCAGTCCAGGAAGGCAGGGATCTGCACCACCAAAGTATGCCCTTAGTGGCACTATGCCTCCCTTACCAAGTACGTATGTTACTAGGCCAACGATCATTGAAGCGATTGCAGCATACTTGTTTCCTCTCTTCCAGAACAAACCAAGCACAATAGGCCACAACAGTGCTGACATTATACCACCTATGGAAAATATTATAATGTATTCTAAGGCCGGTGGTTGCGTGATAGCTAGAGCGAATGCTATAGCACCAATTATTATGGTTAACCACACAGATATCCTCTTTAATTGTTCATGCGTAGCAGCAGGGTTGATGAAGAGACGATAAATGTGCTGAAGTACAGCCGAGCTCATCAAAATCGTCATAGTGGCTATAGTTGACTGAGCGGCAGATATCACTCCTGCAAAGACAATACCACCAACACCTGCTGGAAGTATCTTCATAGCTAGCATAGGATTAATATGATCAGGAACCTTAAGGTGAGGGAAGTAGATTTTTCCTATTAACCCTACCCATATACCATACGTCCAGAAGGTAACTATAGGTACCCCTATATATATCGCTCTTTTCATAGCCTTAACACTTTTGTACGATAAGGTAGCCATTAAGCCGTGAGGTAGTGCCAGAAGCCCTATGTTGAATATCAGCCACATTGAAAAGAGCCACAAGGGCGGCAATCTAAAGGCATTCATAAATGATTCACCTGCAACCTTAATTAGTGCCTCATTAATTGCTACTAAGCTACCGTAATCGGCCAGAGCTCTGCCCCAAACCCCTACAACTAAAGCTGCATAGCATGCAGTCATAAATACTCCTTGAATTAATAAAGCCAGTCCTATACCTCTCAGACCTCCTACGGCGGCGTAGAAGATTGTCACTAAACCCGTTAGTATTAAGGCTATCATGTACGGCCAGCCTGTCATGACTTCGAAAATTCTAGTGGAGCCTACGAACTGTGATGAACAGTAAGGTATCAGGAACACCACAACTATTAAGGCATATAGCAGAGCTACAAGTTTACTTCTATCGTACCTCTCATAGAGAATATCACCGAAACTTATAGCGCGAATACGTCTAGCAACTATACCAATTTTCCTACCTAGTCCATAAAGTATATAGAAGTTCATAAAAATCTGCATACCCATGAGGCTAGCCCAAGGCATGCCCAGCAACCAAGCAAGCCCCGGACCTCCGAGGAATGTTCCAACACTGCACAGTCCGGAAGCTATTATAAATGCAACCACCGCAGCCCCTAATCCTCTGCCTGCAACGTAGAATTCCTCAATAAACTTATCGATACGAGTCTTTCCAAGCACTCTACGGGAATATATTCCAACAATGATTAGCATTACTAGGTATGCAGTAAAGACAACTGCAACAGAAAGTCTCTCCTCAAATGTTATCGCAACCTCGACCATATCTTATCCCTCTTCCTTAAGCCAAGGATCTAAAGGCTCTTCTTTCATGAAGTACGTTACGATAAGCAGAATCACCATAAATGCCAGTGAAACCCACAGTAAATTAAACCACCATGGAAAGCCGGCAACTACTGCATATGGATTGCTCCCATAAGTAAGTAGTATTGCCCAGTAAGAGATTGTGTATAATATGAAGCCGACGAATATCATTACTAAGAACTCTTTAGTAGCTTTCTTTAACCTGGGATCCTCCTTAATTTTAAGCTTGCTCAAGAGGTTACCCCAATATTCTATTGATTTATTATTTTTAACTTTATTTAGTTTATTGAACCACGTCTTAAAAATTAAAACTATTATTCACTCCCTAATTACGTACATCGAATAGGAGACAGCTGCTATCGAGATAAGAAAATATAAATATAATTTTCATTGTAGATTATCAACATCAGGTAAAATAAATTAATTATTAAAACTATAGGACCTTCACGTTTAAATTATTGAGTCAGTTCCTACGAAATCCTTTTAATATCTATGATTAAATCACATAAGTAAACTAAAGTAATGCTCCCAATAAAGCTTATTAGGAGAATCATATTCCAGTGTTGATATGCCTCTGCCTTTAATCTTCTTCTATTTTGCTTAATCTTGCCATAAGTTCTGATATTATAATGTCTAAAGTATCATTGAGGTTACTTCAAGGAGTATCCCTAGAGATGAGAAAGCAAAGCGTTTTTCTTGATCTTTTGTCGCTCGATATCTCGAATAATGAGGATTCCACCTATCTACCTGTAGTATTTCTTGAAGTTCTCTGAGCAGTTAGGAATTCATAAGTTCTTAGCTTTGCGGCAAGCATAAATATCGTGAATGGTCCATGCTTAGTGCTCTTAATATTAGATGTAATCCTCATGCCTACCTCTCCGGGGTCCATGGAACTTGGTGAAATTTCTTGACACCTTAAACCCACGTACCACACTAAATTTAACGCCTTACTAATACTCTGAAATGTCTTACCGAATTCTACGGTATCGTACTTAGCTTCTATATTTCGAAAATATTGTCACGCCTTCGGAACATGAAGCCTTGCATGTTTACTTAAGCCTCTTATTCCCTTGATAAAGATTATTAGTATAGCCACGAACCTAACGTATTTAACGTAAACCTCTACCCTAGACACATAAATAAATATTCTCACTATACCTCGCCCTTGCGACTTCTAAGGATTTAAGGGAGTCTCTTCTCTATGATGATTAGGCAAATGGATTGATCCCATAACGATGTAGGACATTGCCAAACATTTAACTTACTGATGCAATCACTATGGAACTCAATTCCTAATATAGTTCCAATCATCTCACCAGACGACACATTCAGCTACCTGAAGGCAGAAATTATGAGTTCAAGCCCTAACTATGGCTTTAAAATCGCATTTACACATATATTTTATCCTCATGGCTTCATCACTTAACTCTCTTCTTGATTATTGTGATCCATTGTTTAGGTATTAATAGTGCTATTATTGGTATGAGCTCCAATCTGCCTAACCACATAAGCAGGGCTAGTAGTATTTTACATACATCATTTAATGTGAATAGATCTAGATAGCAGGGACCTACATTGCCCTGAGCCGATGCTACAGCTGATAGTGATTGAAACGGATCATAACCGAAGGCAGTTAATATTAAAGTACCTACAATTATTCCCATGAAGTATGCGGAGATGAACATGAATAATCTTAAGATATCCTCATGCCTTAACACCTGCGGCCCCAATTTGATGGGTTTTATTGTTTTAGCTGGTAGGAAAAGAAGCTGTAATTGATTAACCATGACCTTAAGTGCAGCTGTTATTCTACCAACCTTAATTGCACCTCCAGTAGAGCATAAGTGACCACCAATGAACATTAATATTAGAAGTATGAACTTAGAGAGTGGAGGCCAGGTATTAATGTTGGCTGTAGTGTATCCTGTTGTGGTCATTATGGATATGGACTGAAATATGGCTAATCTAAGAGCATCTAATACGTTTATATGTAGCCTAAATGTGAGATCAAGTACTATGAGTGATGTTGCCATAGCAATTATATATAGTGCTGCTTTAACTTCATAATATTTAAAGAACCTTCTAGGTCCGTAAGTAAAGAGTATGTAGTGAGCTAGGAAATTAGTTCCACCAATGAAGGCGTAGAAAGCTAATGCCATCTCAACAGCAGGATTATGGAAAGCCGCAATACTTGCAGTTCTCGTTGAGAATCCTCCTGTAGCTAAAGCTGTAAATGAGTGTGTTATAGCATCAAACCAGTCTAGACCTAAGATTCTTAACGTTAATATACATGCGATTGTGTAGCCTAGATAGATGATCCATATAGATCTAACTGTAGCCCAAGTTGATGGTTTAATCCTGACTTCTCTTGCCTCAGCTACGTACAGTCTCCATAAACTAATACTCTCAGTTGGCGTCATCACAAATACAAGAAATAACATTATTATTCCAGCACCACCCAACCATTGAGTTAAGGCTCTCCAGAATAGTACAGATCTAGGTACTACCTCAATAACCTTAATTAGGGTCATACCAGTAGTTGTAAATCCAGACATACTTTCAAAGAATGCATCAACCCAACTCATGTTTATAATTAGTACGTAAGGGATAGCACCAAGGAATGCTACAACAACCCAACTAACACCTGAGATGAATAATGCCTCAGTAAGTGTTATTGAAGGAGGTGCCGGTAGTAAAAGCCCTAATGTGAATGAGATAGCGAACGATATCAAACTTATGAATAAGAACGTTTGTGCTTCAGCTATCTCACCATAAATAAAACCAACTAATGCTGGTAGTAACATAGTTAAGCTAACGATACTTACTATTCTAAATACTACACTTAATAGAATAGTTATGCCTCTTACATACATCGAGTCCTCACTATACGTCATAGTGGATACCTTAGCATACTTCACTCATTACCTTACGCTACCTAGCTAATAATGAAGAGCATTCTTATAAGCTTAATAACCTGAAATCTATTTAATAACTAAATGTGTTCAATAATCAATTAGAATAGATAATTAAGAATATAACCTAGTTGGTAATGTTGAAAACATACTCTTAACTGCTACTTTAACCATGAATACTAATAATCATTACTCCGTAAAAGTTCATGGTTAGAAATAAATACTACAGGTACGTATTAGAAGTACATACTCCCGGTAAGAGCGACTAAATAAACTCTTAAGTAAGAAAGCTTGAGGTAAGTATTCCGAGGAAAGGTGTAGTGTGTGCTTCATAAGCTTAAAGGTAGATTGGTAGACGTTGGTAGATTTGAGACATTAAATCAATTATTCTTCATCATTGACTCCTTAAATCTCAAGTTCAAGAACAAAATAGTTAGGGTTAATATATTACCTATCCTAGGTAGGGAATTATTAATAATTTACTTATTGGATAATGATAGAATGCTCATAATAGATTACGAAATTGATGGTAAGATTTTTAAAGTAATGGAGTTAAAGAAAGTTATACATATGTTAAGGAGTGGTGGATATTATGAGGTATTTGACTTAACCCTTGCTGATTACCTTAGCGATATTAACATAATACGTTCTAACATGTTTGATTCAGACGCAGATAATAAAGCATTTATAATGGTATATGATGTATTTAGAAAGAATGTCATTAATGCGATAACATCTAATTACTTAAGTGATACGGAGAATCACACAGGAATGGTCTGTGATTTAGGTGTTAATGATGAAATGTCTAGATATATTAGTAAATTAGATAACGTGATAAATAACATTATTAAGTCTAAGATAGTTAGGGTCTATTACATTGATAGTAATGCCGCGGGACTATTGATTAATGACATTAGAAGCTTCCTAAAAACTATAAGTAATGGTGCTTTACATGTAGTATCTGACGTTATCGACTTATGGCTAATAGCTCATGAAGGAATTATTGGATTATTCATTAAGTTAAATGATAAGGTACTCTATGGTACTGAAGCCTGTCATTACTTATTAAGTGAGGATTTATATAGGAAGATATCACTTAGTGGTAAAAGATTACGTGCCATTATATATGAGTTCATTAAATAAGTTCAAGATATAAGCCTCGACAATATTGTGTAAATTACTGCAGTAACTATTAATGATACTAATGTTGCCGCATATCCAAGCCATATGGATATAATTAGACTAACTACTGCTCCAGTAATCCATGATGTAAGACCTACTATAGATGAATGTCTTCTACTTGGTACTAAGTAATGTATTATTAAGGCCGTAGTTAAGGGGACAAAGACTATGCCTATGTAAATAAGGAAGAATTCGAAGTTTAATATCAATACTGGAACTACAGCTAAAGTTGTTGTAAGTATACCATACAGCATCACTAAATGTACATACTTTAATCTAGGGAAGACATTAAGTGTTGACATGACAGCTGAGTATATATTTAATAGGTTAGTAGTTACGGCACTTACACTAACGAAGAATAATAATGCTGCACTTAATCCGAGCTTCAGTAATACTTGAGTAGGATCACCTAAGTAAGCTCCTGTAACTATGGCTGCTAACGCGCCTATCGAGTAAAGTATGTAACTCGTTATACCATAGCCCCACCAAGTACCCATCATAGCTCCTCTCTCTGTTGATGCGAATCTAGCATAATCAGCTACTAATGGAGCCCAGGATACGGCTGTAGCTAGTACCATATCAAAACCCCATAGCAGTGAACTACTTGCGGCATTCTTGAATAATACCACCTTCCCAGGCATGCTTAAGCAGTAATTTATGAGTGCATGAGTTTCGTAGATTAGCACCACTAATAAAGATGTCACAGCCACTCTCTGGTACCAAACCCACTTCTCAGGCCCTATAGCGGTGTATATAGTCTCCACCACACCTATAACTATGACCCAAAATACCACATCAGCTATAACTCCATTAAATCCCAAACTCTTAAATGCTGTAGCCATAGCTTCAGCACTAATATATAGTAGTATTGAAGCCCACCCAACAAGTTGGAGCGCATTCAGTATTGAGGCGATATATGATGGTCTCTTACCGACGACTCTACGAGTAAGAACCATAGTTGGTAGGCCTTCTTTAGCACCAGCTATGGCTACTAATCCTAAAAGCAATCCTCCTATTGTAGCGGCAATAATTATTATGAGTATTGAATTAATAAGACCTAGTTGAGGAGCTATCAACCCACCAGTAAATATTGTAGCTAAGCATGTATTACCTCCAGCCCATAGAAGGAATATATCTATACCTCTATAGACCCTTTTATCTCTAGGTACAGGTTTAAGTACATCATAACTCATGAATATCACTTCTTTTAACTATTGATTAGATCAATGAGTGTATAACTCTACTTTCAATCCTCTCTCCTTAAGGATCTTACCGTATGTATGCATATCCTCCTCTTTGGCTCTACTTACGGTACTTAGTCTAGGCATTCTGTAAGCTGTGTACACGTGAACTTCATCAGGTTCTATAGTGGATAGGATATCAGCCATTAACTCAGCATCTCTAATACTCCAATTTACTACGTTAAGGTACTTAATGAGCATTATCTGGATCACTAAAGTTCCTGAAAACCTCTTCCTGAAGCTTCTAAGATTACGTATTATATTATTTATGTTAAGGGATTTATGAGGTCTATTAATTACTTTAAACTTCCATTGAATCACAGTATCTAGTTTAGCTTCAACATATTCCAACTTAAGTAGTGCTTTAACTACACTCTCCATACCCAGTGTCGATGAATTCGTGAATACACCTACACTTATATTGGGGTTAACTTTCTTAACGAAGTCCATAACTACGTCAACATATTCATTAAATCTACGGTGAAGTGTTGGCTCACCACTACCTGAGAAGTCTATAGCACGTAATTCCTCAACATTACCCATGGCCTCCTTTAAAGCTTCACGTAGTAACTCTGGAGGTATATCGTAGTCACCACTCATTAGGGTCATAGTCTTAATTGACGTTTTACCCCTAAAGCAGTAAACACAGTTAAAGCTACATACCTTTCTACCTGGAAATAAATTTATGCCTATGGACATACCGCGTCTACGTGATCTAAAAGGTCCATAGGTAATTGACCTACCCCTAAAGGGGCATTTAAGGCACTCACCCGAGATTGGACATCTGACGAAGAGCAAGTATTTTTGCTTATCCATCACAATCACACCTTATACTCTTCCCATAACTTGACTAACTCATCAGTAACATGAATTGTGTCTATGTGTTCCATCCTGCCATCCTTTCTATGTATAGTAACTAAGTAACCATTAAAATCAAGAACTTTACCTATAATTGTCACTTGAATACCTATGGATTCAAGTAATCTCATAGCCTCTGAAACTTTCTCCTCAGGTACTGTAGCAACTAGAACCCCTGAGCTAATGAGTTTTAGCGTATCAATATTTAACGCTTCACACATTACTTTAGTTTCAGGTGCTACCGGAACTCTTTCTTCCCAAATTACGATAGTTTTCCTTGATGCATAAGCTATTTCAATTAAACCTCCTATTAATCCACCTTCTGTTGGGTCATGCATTGATGTGACAAGTCCTGCATCTGCCAACGCTAATGCCTCCTTAGCAACACTAATACTCTTTATGAATTCTTTACCTCTCTCTATAATATCCCTAGAGACACCTTTCTTTAATAAAACGTCCTCGAAATCCGATGAAATTATTGCTGTACCTTCGATAGCTACTGTCTTCGTCATTAGCACTACATCACCAGCTTTAGCACCACCAGTTCTTACGAATTTATCTTTACTTGTTATACCTAGAGCTGTCATAGATATGAGTGGTCTATTAAGTCCTGGAGTAAATTCTGAATGACCACCAACTACCATAGCACCTACCTCCTTAGCTGCTGAATCTATCTGTGATGTTATCTTATCAATGAGTAACTCATCTGAATCCTCAGGTAGGTACAGTACTGATAGAAGCCATCGAGGCTTAGCTCCTGTAACCACTACATCATTACATGCTATATGAACAGCAAGCCAACCCAAGAACTCAACAGCACCTGTTATGGGGTCTACATGAGCTACTAAAACCTTACCATCACCTAAATCTATAACTGCTGAATCCTCACCAAAAGATGGGCCAATAATTACCGCATTATCAACCTTACCAATTCTTCTAAACACATACTTCTCAAGTAGGTCAGGAGGTAGTTTACCAACCATTGCTCAAAGCCCTACATTTAATGAAGGATGAGGACTTAAAATTTGAAACCTCAATATATACATCCATATTGATGCTACCAATAATTACAGAATGAAGTCATCATCCATGTAAGTAAACTCAATGCCATTTCTATCTGAATTAGCTTCAAAACTCTCCAATAGCTTATTCACTAAAAGTCTAGGGACCTTACTCACATCAGCCTTTACTGGGTTGACATATCTACACATCTTAGAGAAGAGTTTTATTACATCATTAGAGCTCACATTAAATAATGTAATGAAACAATAGGCGAGTAATCCTCTCCTACTAATGAAGTATTTATCATCTTTAACATTAAATCCAACGTAACTTAACTCCATTAATTTCTTTAACTCGTTAATCACGCTCTCAATACTTACATTTAATTCTTTACTCATCTGAAGTACTGTTTTAGGGTTATCTAATAAGGATTTTAGGATTTCCTTAAATAATGCTCTATATTCCGTACATTTAGTCTTCATTATACCTACTCCTAATTCTGAATTACGTATTAGGACTTTATAAGCTATATACGTAATTCGTAGAACGTATTACAAATGATATGACATATCTACTCTTCATACGTAGTTTAAATTACGGAATAAGCCATGTCTAGAAGAATTGAAGGAGTAAAGGATGAAAAGTTTGGCCATATAGTAAGAATACTGTTAACGCTACTTAAATATAGTGATAAACCATTAACGGTCTCAGAACTTAAGGATAAAGCTAAAATACCTGGTACAGCGTTTTTCTCACATATAAAGCGTAGTTTAGAAATGGCGGGATGGGTTACATTTAAAGTTAACCCTGATAGAACTATAACAGCTCACTTAACTGATGATGGTAGGAAAATTGCTGAGGCACTCAAGAACGTTGAAGATATACTAAGAAAGGCAAACATAATCTAATAATTAGGGGCTTAACGTAAGAGTTTAAATATGGTGAAATATGGGATAAGCTTAATTTCTACCATTAAATTCATCATGTATTATGTTAAGTAATGATGTAAGAATTTTCTCAGAGCATAATTATTAGTAGGGATTAGTGATGTTTAAGCATATTCCAGCAGTTAAAGTTAGCTGCAAGATCAATGATGTATTCTGTGGTAAGTGTTGTTACGGTACTGAAATGATACTAACAATTGATGACTTACTCACCATCGCTAATTTAGGTTATGATATTAGGTATTTCTCAGTATTTAGAAATAACTTCGTGAGATTACGCAACATTGATGGGCATTGCGTTTTCTTAGATACAAGCACTAATAAGTGTAGGATATACAGTAGCAGACCTATAGGATGTAGGTTATACCCCTTAGTATATGATCCCTGGAGCGATAACATAGTCATAGATAATTTATGCCCTAAATCAGGTAGCTTGAGATTGACTGATAGTGAGAGATCCTACTATAAAACAGTATTAAAGGCAGTAATTAAGAGGGCGAGGGAAGCTGTTAATCTCTATTTAAGATATGAGTCTATGGATTAAGTAACTTTACTTGTACAGTATATCATTAATGCTAACGTACTTCTTTGGTATCTCAGCTCTAATACCCTTCATTGGATCAACAACTTGATTTATCCTTAAATCTACTATAAGGCTTGCTAGCATGTAAGCATCCTCAAAACTTAGATTATGTGCTCTCATGAGTGCTTCGACAGCTGCTTCCGAGGCCCTATATGCAGCTTCATCTAGGGTCTTACCATATGCTAAGATTGCAAATCTATCATTGGTTTCAAGTACTGGATACTTAGGTCTCCTACCTTTGACTACATTAACTCTAACCTTAACTTTGCCTGATACCTCAGCTGCTGATACACATATTTCTCCATCACCTTGAACCACATGTAAGTCACCCATAGCTAATAATGCGCCCTTCACAAAAACTGGTAGGTATAGCTTGGTACCCTTAGTAATTAGCGCTACATCCATATTGCCTCCATGCTTGCCTAAGGTACTAGTAGGAACTTCATCACTTTCTGGGGCAACGCCTATAACACCAATCATGGGTCTTATATTAATGATTAGTGAGTTAAAAACTAAATTACCATTAGCTAACCTTAGAATCTTCACCTTAGGTTTAGACACCTTATCATGTAATGCTCCATAACCTGGTACAGCAATAATTACGGATTCCTTCTCAACCTCGATATCAACAATATCAACAATTAAAGTATCACCGGGCTCTGCACCTTCTATATATAGAGGTCCTGTAGCTGGATTAACCTTACTCCAATCAATTTCATTAATAGATACATTCTCACTACGTACTTGTCCGCCTAAGGCATCTATAGTTTCAAATACGACAATATCGCCGGGTTTCGCGTAGGCTACGGGCTTATGTTTAGGACTGAAGCTATATATGACCTTACTTCTTGGGATACATATCAAGTTCATCCCCATAATAACCTATGTAAGCATTGATATTAATATTGTAAAAGCAATTAAGTACTATATAGGGAATGACTACATATAATAGTGGGCGTGCATATGAAGGACTTATTAATGATAATACCGATACTTATAGCTTTCGCGCTGTTAACTTAACTTTCCTCCATTGTTTTAAGTTTAGATGATCAAGACAGTACTATTACTATAACAGTTCCTAGCAATGAAAGCTTTATACTAAGTATAGACTTCAAAATTTTAAACTATAGTATTCTTAAATCAAGTCTTGATGTATCTCTAGGTGATGAATCCATAATTAAACTATACTTAAATGAGCATATTAATAGCCTCTTACCTGGTTTTACTTACTTAATAATTCAGAAGTAGCTAGTAAGAAAGTAATGCTTGAAGCAGGTAAATGGTATAGTTTAATATTTAATTATAATCACACAATGAGAAGATTAACAATATGTTTAAGAGCTCTTAACTCTAGCTATATAGCATTAGATATTCGTCTAGTAATGACACTCTTTAATCAAGGTCTAACAATTGGTGGTAATAATTGGTTCTTTACTGAGACTACAACAATATGTAAGTTAAATGAAGATTTAGCTAACTCGATGACCTCCTCATGTAGGTCGGCACCAACTACAGAGTAACCTCTCTTAGCTAGCTCTATCGTAGGTCCTCCAGTACCGCATGCTACGTCAAGTACTTCCTTAACTTCACGCTTAGCAAGTCTCCTAAAACACTCTACATAAGCATCAACCAACTTAGATACCATCAATTTCAAGTAATTCTTATAAATCATATCATAATACCTAGCTAATTTAATATACATTAAATGCTCACTCAAGCACTTACCCTACATACATTCTTAGGGTGATTAGCCACCTTAATATACACGTTGTTCACCATATATAAAATCCATGATATACATTGAGAAATTACTTCTAATTATAGATAATTGTAAATACGTGGTAAACTTATGGAATCATATATTTAGATTACAGCTTTGGCATTATAGTCACACATAAAATACCTTCAATTATTCACTCCATAACTTACTTAGTTATTAAATTTAGTTGATACAATGTAATTTAAGTACTTGATAAAAAGATTATATGGCTAGTGGATGGTTTAACTGAACGTATAATATGGGAGAAAGACAACTATTATTTCTTTGCATGATGTCTCTGGGAAGTATATTTGTGAGATTTTCTGAAGGATTTTCATGATTTTGGGATCGTCGGGGTTGGTGATACTCATGTTTATGAGGAATATCCCCCTTCCTGTCATCCAGTCATACCCTACAGCGGCTTCATCATCCACACCTATCGACTTGAGTTTCTTACTCAATTCTTCAGGGCTCATATTCCTAAAGGCTGTTTGGTATTCCCTCCAACTACAAGTGACATAATATAGGTAGATGTTCACTCTATACTTCAAAGCGACTTCCTGAAGAGTCGTAACTATGTTGGTGAGAAGGGATCTATTCATAGTTCTTGGAACACCGATGTATATTGCAGAGTCCTCGGGGAGGTATATACCGCCAAAGACAAGGTCTCTCCATCCTTCTTTAGATGGGTCTCTACTTAATGTGTAAATTACTTTAAGAGCTGATTTTACTCTCGTTTTAATCTCAGGATGTTTGTCTAGATACCTCTGCTGGAGTAGGCAATAGGTGGTAGCGAACTCAGGGTGATACTTGGCTTTCTCAGCAATTGACATATTTAGAAAGCTCTCATGAGATAGAGGTACGTAAATATAGAACGTGAACCCATTAACATTAACGATCTTATCAGGCTTAGCTATAGAAGCACAGGGGAACTTACGGAATGAAACCCTAGCCCCCACCACACTCGTATATTGATAAACGAGAGCACTAGTTATGAGGATTCCAAAAATAAGAATGATAAACAGTATGACCGATGTATTTCTCAATATAGGCCACCTATGGATGAATTTAATGTGTGGCGGGCCCGCGGGGATTTGAACCCCGGACTACCGGCTTAGAAGGCCGGCGCCCTATCCTGGCTAGGCCACGGGCCCTGACCCACTATTCATAGCTTTGTGAGGGGCCTTATATTGCTTATTGCGTACCCCTAATATAGGCTGCATGACTCTTTACATATAATCTTATCGAACCTTACAATCTTATCTCTAAACTTACTAGCTATGATTTTACCTGCTACATCGAAGACATACTTAGCCCTACTAAGTATTACGAAGTCACTACTCGAGATAATTCCTAAAGATGCTATAACCTCGATGTCAGCCTTTTTAGCAAGTTTAACCTCAAATTCAGGTACGATACTCCTTATTACTTCAGCGTGTCTTGCACTCCAACTAACATTCTTATCGAGCACAACTACTACGTGTTCAGGTCTTAACATCTTGATGAATGATGCTAATTCATTAATAGCTTTAACTATAAGAGGTGATGAGAAATCCTTAATATATGAACTCCTTAAGTCCCTAATAATACAGTCATCACATAA
>CAZQFL010000026.1:0-19827 GCA_964592745.1 uncultured Desulfurococcaceae archaeon | reverse complement strand
TTAACTGTTGAAGCTGAGAGTAAGCGTGTCGTTGTTGAGTTGCTATTCTCTAGACCCATAACTGATGATGATATAGCTAAGATATCTAAGCTTGGCGGTAAGATTATATATCGTCTTGACAGAGTTAACGGATTGGCTGTAGCTATCAAGTCTGATAAGGTGGATCTACTCAAGAGTATCGATGGTGTTAAGGAGGTAGGTTTAGCAGAGAGGGTTGAAGCACTATCTGAGGAACTACCATCTACTTGTGGACTTCACGGTACTATACTTACGTGGAATCTAGACATACTGAACATACCAACAGTTCATGAGGTTTACGGACTTGATGGGTCAGGAGTCTACGTAGCTGTCTTAGATACTGGGTTAGAGCCTCAGTGGAGAGACTACTTCCCTGAGAGTAGTATTGATGCCGAGCATGCTGCAGCATTCATGGGAGCTATGGCTACAGCGTACTGGGTTACTGGTGAGGTATATAATGAGAATGCTTGGGAGGCTGATACCCATGGTCATGGAATGCACGTAACTAGCACCATAATAGGGTTTAGTGTCTACAACTTCTACATAGTTGATGGTGTAGCACCAGGTGTTAAGATCATACCTGTGAAGGTGCTAAACAATGCTGGCTGGGGCTTCACGACTGACGTAGCTGCAGGTATATACTACATAACTGAGCTGTATAGAGCTGAAGTTGAGAGTGGTGGTAACGTACTACCGCCTGAGGGCGTCATTAACCCGGTAATCATTAGTATGAGCTTAGGAGCACCAGTACTTACACCACTGATGAGGGTAGTTATAGACTACGCAATAAGTCAGGGAGTATTCATAGTTGCTGCAGCAGGTAATGAGGGTGAGGCAGGAATGTCATACCCAGCAGCATACCCACCAGTAATATCTGTAGGTGCTGCTGGATGGACTGGTGAGTGGTCACAACGTGCATGGTGGAGAGAAGCTGACGTACCTGAGAGGGATGGACTCTACGGTCAAGTATACGTTACTGAATTCAGTAGTAGGGAGAAGCCTGGTCAGGACTTAGACGTGCTAGCACCAGGTAGCTGGGTAGTTGGTCCATACACACCATACGGTGCTGCACACCCACCATACTGGGCTGAGGGGGTACCTGGTCAGTACTACTACCTAGGAGGTACGTCAATGGCTACACCACACGTTAGTGGTATCTTAGCATTAGTGTTGCAGCTAGACATGAAGGATGGTAAGATAGACCTAAACCAAGCATTAGCTGAGGAACTACTTGAGAACTCAACATTCAAGATAACATGGCATAACGCAACAGTCTACGACCCAATAAGCGGTACCTACAAGACAGTAGAATGGGGTGATGATGCGGTAGGTAGTGGCTTAATACAGGCAGACCTAGTCATTCAGAACTTCATGGGCTTATACGGGTAATTAAACCTAATACTAAACCCTTTTTCTTCAGCACAAGGATAAAGCAAAGAATGCCTGCAGTAGGTAGTGTCAGGTGTATCTACTACCTGAACCAAGTAATGCTTAGTGAGGTAACGTTGAGGCGGTAATAGAAAGCACTTGGCATAATTGTATATCTCTTTAAGTGAACAATAACTTAGCATTGCATAGCCTGATTACTGCGGTAGGCTGCCCTAATAAGAATATCGGGGGTAGCTTGAGAAAATCTAGCCAAGTTACTAGTAGGTGATTACCCATGTCTGGACCAATCATAAGGTATCGAAAGTACCCAAGCTAAAAGACACGGACTTCCCTTTCATCCCTTCCTGGAACTGCATCTTGTCGGGGCTTCAAGGTCTCCACGAAACTACGAGACCTCACATCTCTAGTGACTGACTTCATGCAATTGATTTCTGTGATAATCTTTAAGTTATTATCTATGATGACGGAACCAGAATAATATCTCAAAGAACCAAACCATCTTTGCTCATCGAATAGTCTGTAAGGAAGTATTATGTAACCATGTAAGAAGCTGTGTGAAGTCACTCATAGCTGGCATTGGAAGCTATTACACGTACTCGCTCAAGTAATGTGTAACATAAAAGCAATACTAAGTAATAAAACTATGGGTTAGATCCGCCGTAGATGAGCTTAGCTAGCTCAGCTAACCTTTCAGCATGCTTATCAGCATCCTTAAATGCTCTCGCATCACTTAATATATCGCCATACTCGAAGCCAATCCCAACAACTCCTCTATCACCTATAATCATTTTGTGCTTAAGACCCCAATTATGGATAGCTACTAGAGCTGAGTCGAGACCGTATCCTCTCCCAACCACTATGCAGCCTAAGATCTTATTCCTTAGCTTGCCCCTTAAGCACCACGTACGATCCATGAATACCTTAGTAAGCGCACTCACATTATCGAAGTAGACCGGTGATGCAATAATAATTATGTGTGCCTGAAGTAAGTGAGGAATGATGTATTCAGTCATGTCATCTTTAATACAGCAGTTACCTAGCTCTAAGCACTTTCTGCAACTATAGCAAGGCCTTATCTCGTAGTCCCTAAGCCTTAGCTTCATACATGAAATACCGTAACTTCCCAGCTTACTTAATAAGTGGTTAAGAAGTATCTCAGTATTACTCTCCCTCCTAGGACTACCTAAAACACCTACAGCCTTAAGATACGTTCTCTCCTTCTCCACGTTCACGAGGAAGTCACCACACTTCTTAAGATTTTCCTAACCTCTTCCTCACTTAGAGTAACTTCCCTAGGTATCACCTTCACTAATTCCATAATGGAATCACCATACCTACTTAGCATCTCACCGAGACCTCTGTAGTTACTAGCGATGAACCAATCATTACGTACAGGTATGACCTCATATAGTATCCTCCTCCAAGCCTCAAGTAGTAGCCTAGGTCTGCCCATGTAGTCAGCTGCACACATAACTCGATCACCTATACACGCTCTCAGAGAATCAAGCCATCTCATACCTTCAACACTCCTACATACATGGTGATCTATGATCACGTAATCAGCATGGTTAGCGAGCTTAAATACATTAATAGACGCTTTCTTAGCTACTTTAGCCCTTAAAGTACCACGCAACCTATACAGTGGCGGTCCATCAGTAATCACTACTTTAGGCCTCCACAAGCAGACCTTCTTAATTACTTCATCGATAAGTAACTGAGTATCCGATAAGTGGACTACACAGCTGGACTCATAGCCCACCCTCACAGCCATAACTCTAGTCCTCCTACTTAAACCGTGAGGGTACGGGCCAGAGAACTCGATAAGCTCATCTGAGCTGGTGCTACCCTCGTTAACATGTATCACCCTACCGTGAAAGCACCTACATAATTCCTCAAATCTAACCCTCTCATAGGTTGAGCCGTCATCGATGTTCTTAATCCAGAGTACAGCTCTACTATTCAAGTTCCTTACAATACTTAGTGAGAACTGAAACGGGTTAGCATTATGTAGGGGGATATGGTCACCATGTAAGTGCGTCACGACTATGTCTGTAGCCTTAAGCCAGTAAGAGGTGAGTAGCACCTTACTTAACTCAGAAAAGGCGGCTTGAAGAGGGTGGGGATGTAGCGCACAGCGGGTGAACCCCAATGCAACACCAGGGTCTATGAGTACGGCGTGACCGCATACTTCAATAAAGCATGATAGACCCCTCACACCCATACTTTCTGAACCAATAATTCTTAACCTCATCTCAACATCCATAAAGTGAAGTCAAAGCAAAACTTAATAACTGTGTAGTAGCCTGGAAGGTAGTGTTTAAATTGCCAGTACATAAGGATTGTATTAACTTCGAAAACGGGTACTGCAGGCTGTTCAACATACCAGTAGATCCTAACGGACCAGCATGCCCTAACTTTAAGCCTAAGATCGCTAGAGAAGCTCAAGCATTAGTTACGAGAAGTTACGAACCTACAGTAGGTAACCTACCTTTAATACCGTACACATCACGACTAAGGCGAGTCAGGGCTAGGAGGCGTTTGAGGCGTAGGAGAGGCAGAAGGTTCGGTAGTCTATGGTAGCGGCTTAACTCCTTAAGGGACTCAATAACTGCTTAACTAACTCATACTTCCTGTACGCTGCCACCATAACTATTACTAAGGTGTATAGAGTTATCGATACTAGTATAGGCACTAGTCTTATACCCCATGGCGTGTAATTCAGTATAAGCCCTATCAGAGGTATTATAGCTAATGATAGACCTATCGATAGGGCCAGCCTCTCTAGAGGGCTTAACTCACCCTCCCTAGGATATAACGCCTCGATAGTTACGTAGCCAGGCATGAATAACACGAATACCGAGCCTAAAACATACCTTAAGTACTTAATTAAGGGGATTAGATCTGATGTAGCTATGGTTATTAATGTTAGACACACCATAGCAATAGTTGCCCAAACCCATAAGGAGTAATCAAGCCTAACTAAATATTCAAGAAAGTCCTTAGGTGGGTCTGGATCTCTAATCCTTAACTTACCCTTACGTACACTATCATATATGTCCCTCAGTACCTCATACTTACTGCTTAGACCCGCAGATTTCCTCATAACATACTCCTCGAGAGTTACCTCCCTCCTATCTTTCATGGTATTGGAGCCTCCAATACCTTAACGTACAGATGGTTCCACCTACCACTATAGACCCACTCATGCCTATCCACATCATAGATCCATAACTCAAAGATTAAGGCCACCCTCTTACCTATGAATTCCTCTCCAATAGTTATGGGTACCTTGATAAGCATAGTTACATTCTCGCCATCATTGAGTACGGCCTCAAACTCCTTAATCGTTGGTCTAGGACTTGGTGTGGTATTCGTCGGTAAGTCCTCCGATGTACCTATCTTATACTTAACCTTCATTAGTAACGGGTAGCCTTCATGATTATCGAGAAATATACATAGAGTCACGTTCTGACCAACAAATACCTCCTTGGGGTACTCACCAATCTTACATTCCTCATTGAGAAGTCCTATAGCTGTGAATGGC
The DNA here is from genome assembly GCA_964592745.1 of uncultured Desulfurococcaceae archaeon. Classification (GTDB taxonomy): domain Archaea; phylum Thermoproteota; class Thermoprotei_A; order Sulfolobales; family NBVN01; genus CAZAMI01. The sequence goes on along the minus strand of CAZQFL010000026.1, from coordinate 14,876 downwards.
TCGATAACCCTGGGTCTGACAACCTGGGCTATAGCGAATACTGAACCAACAACCACTATAGCTAGTAGTACAGCAAATACCTCCTCATCAAGTAGGTTCATGACTCAACAACCCACCTCCTCCTAACCCTAAACCAAACCAGTAGGTAAGCTCTAGGAAGTAGGAAGTAGAAAGCTATGGGTATACACGCTAAGGCTGCAACGATTAAGTACTTTCTTAAGTTATCCATAAGTATAATTCTAGGAGCTTCAGCCTTAAGTTTCCTAACCTCAGACTTAACGTGATCTATGATTGCTTTAGCCTTAAGTAGTGACTCATTACTACCTTCATCAATGAGTTTCAATGCTTTACTAAGTTCGTGAACAAGTGAGGTAACATTAATACCTTCCTTACCAAGCTTAGCAACATCAACATAAACATCTATGAATTCCTTCCTAACTTCATCAACACTACTAGCCTCTACACTAATTACTGAGTAAGTAATGAATAGGGAGGTCAGTAACAACATTAGCATCAAGACAGCCATTAGTGAACCGCTATAGCTGATAGTTCCCACCTCATACCAAATACTTCCTCTAAGAACTACATATATTCTTTCAGTATAGCCAAAACGAATTAGTACTTCAATAAGAGACTTAACTTACTTCCTAGAGACCTACTTAAGGAGTATTGTACTTCCTTTAAGAAACTATATTCTTGGGAATGACTTCATTATTGACGTAGGCATTGAGAGTATCATCAATCACTACCTACTACGTAGTTGGGCTGCAGCTATGTCAGCTACCATCCTTAATGGTACGTAAGTGTAGCCTGAATTGCCTAGCTCATTCTTAACTATACCATATCTAAGGCTTAATGAAGTACTGTGTATTATCGTGAATGGTTTAGGAGGTAGGACTTCAGCTTCGGCCAGTGACCTAATTAGCTTCTCAGCATATACCTTATTAGCGATAACTAATACGGAAATTAGTCTCGGCTTAAGTGAGTGTTTAACTAACTCCTTAATTAAGTCGTCACTAACACCTGCAGTAACTTCTTCATACTCAAACAGTATTTGAGGTAATGACTTCTCTAAAGCTCTATAGAGACGGTAGAGTATATCAACTACTCTACCCTTCATAAGCACGATCAAGTCTCCAGCAATTAATAATAGTGATGTCTTTATAAGGGGGGACCTCCTAATCATTGAGAAGTACATAGTGAGTAACGTAAATACTATCCTATCCAACTCTAAGTGATTTGGAGCAAATAAATCAACAATAATGACGGGTTCAAGAGCTGGTGCTTCAGTAATTAATGACTCCTCAATACCTGATACACTAAACTCCTTAACAACTAATGATTGCTTGCTCAAAGACTTCTTCCAGTGAATATCTCTTAATGAGTCACCAGGAGCATAGTAACGAACACCTAAGTACTCACCAACTCTACCACGTCTTAATGAGAAAGCCCCGCTTTCACCACCGCGTAGTTCCTCAAGAACCTCAGCTAATCTCTCAATAAACCTCCTAGCTGTGAGGTAAACCCTAACCTTACGTATGTACTCACGAAGTACCTCAGCAACCTCACCACCACTACCTGAAGCAGCTACTGATGGAACACCTAACTCCTCACTAATCTCTATGAGTACTACCTCAACTTCAGAGATGAGCTTAAGTATCTCAGCACGTGAGAAGACCTTCCTTCTCAGAACCTCAATAACTCTTGACGTAAGCGGTACTACCGAATACTTAATAGTTAATGACTTAACGATCCTGCTTGAGAAACCCCAAGAATCTATAGCACCTACAGTAACGACTATTGAGTACTGACCTACGTGATTTGTGGGCAGGTTAAATTTAGCGATCATAGACTCCTCAACTCTATAAAGGACCTTAGAACCGCTATCCTCAATCCATATGTAAGTACTGTGTGGAGCCGTAATAGCTAAGACTAATGGAGCATTCCTACCTAAGACAGCATTCCTTGGTATGTCCAGAACTTCAACTCTAACCTTAGACAACCTAACGTAATAGATTAGAGCATACATGAGTGATGCAATAGTCATTATGGCTATAGGCGTTAATACTCTAGCATCAATCACCACCAATAACGTAGCACCTACTACATACTTAAGGACCCTACTAATCGTTGGTCCTATAAACCTCTGTTGATACTCTCCACTAACTTCGCCCTTACTAAACATGAAGGGTAATGCGAGAGCAACAGGTACGAACAATAGTGGTGAATCTGTAACTAGTGATGTGTATGAAATACTTGAAGCAAGTATAGCTATAGGCACTAAATCCCTAACCTTCCTAATGATGCTGAGTAATAGCGTTATTAATGCGGGTATGAGGATTAATGGGCTTCCCCACACTATAGTCAAGTATATGGATAGTGAAGTAACGTAAATTACCGACATCACTGTAATGTTAAACCTTACGTTAACCCTTCTCAGCATACCTCACCACCACTAGTACAGCCATCAATATAAGGAATCCAATTATAGGGAGGAGTTCAGATCCATAATACCTACTGAGTCTAAACCTCATGAACAAATACTTAACCTCATCAATGAACCCTAACTTAAGACCTGACGTGAGGAGAAATACCCTCCCTGAGTTAGTGAGGTACTTAAGTAGCTTAGCATTACCTCCCTTACCTATGAGGTCATTGCTCCATAAGTCTAGATCTGAAATCAGTACCACCTTACCCCTACTTACATTCCAGGAATGAATTACTATGTAGGACTTCATTTCCTCACCAATGGAGTAATACTCATTACCATCTAGATCTGCGTAAGCATAGTTTGACGTAAACCCTACAATACCCCCTATGGATACGCTACCTACAATTATGTATGAGGGCCTGTATGTCACTACGTCAATGTACGTATTAGTACTCCTCTGGACAAGTACTCTAATCACTGGGTGAAATCTATCGTTAAACTTCAGTACCTCATCAAGTACTGTATAATTAGATACGCCAGCATTAATTCCTAAATACTTGAGTAAGTTATTTGAATAACCCTCCTCATCCAATATGATTAAAGTTGAGCCCATACTAACTAACTTCTTAAGTGAGTCGTAGGTCTCATTACTTAACTCCCTCACTAACGGAATAATCAATACTACATTCTTTCCGTTTAAACCTCTAAGATTATTAATTACATCTATAGCTTGGGCATTGATCATCTTAACTAATTCTAAGTACCCTGTAGGACCGTTATTGAATGGGCTATAAGGTGTTGGTGATGGTAAGTTAATTACCACTGCTAATAATGATGCAATAACAGCTATAGATACTATAGTAATTAATGCTCTACTCACTACCAACTTCTTCTAACCTCCTAATAACCTCCTCAGCTTTACCAACATCAACCTCATGACTAGAGTATAGGTCGACCTCATACATGCTTAGAAACCTACCTACAAGCTTACGTAACCTATCACTAATCCTCATGCTTAATCTTCTATAGAATTCTCTAAGGGTTTCAGATCTTTTAGGAAGTCCCACATATTTTGATATAATCCTTAAGAACCTCCTATAAAGCTTAAGTAGTCTTGGACGTCTAAATCGTGGTATAGGAGCTTCAACAGGCTTCACTGCTTCCTTCAGTTCGCCACTAACGATTAATGCTTTACGTAAGCCGTGAATTAATGACTTTAATGAGAAGGATACATACCTAGAACTAACTGATGCGATCACCGCAAATCCTGACGCTATGGCTGCTGCTATGAGTAAGGGTAAGTTAATCACGTAAATGGTTAAGGATCTAACGACTGAACCGTATTTAGGATTTAGAGCCTGAACCTCAACTTTAACTTCATACCTCCACATAAGTAATGTAAAAGGTATTGGTAAATTTAGGGTAACTTTAGATTTATTGGTGTAGGTATGTTCTAAGACCTTAGCATTACCTACGTAAACTTTTAACTTATAGGGTATTGGAATATTGACATAGACATAAAGTGGTGAAGTAAATGGTGGCGCTATAACTACTCCTTGAGTATTAACTATTGCTGTGAGTGGTGGCTTAATTACAGTAAATGTTGCTGAATATGTTAAGCCTAGATAGGGTCCCTTAGGCTCTGTAACAAATATTAACTTATGAAGACCTACAGTGAGGTTCTTAAGCTTAACTATAAATACATTATCTCCTGGCTTAATCAGTGACTTAAGTAGTAAGTACTTACTCTCTAACTTATCAATATATACCGTTAGATTCAACACCATCTCAGCACGTGATATAATGTGTATCTTCATTGATTGATTAGGGTAAATAATACTGGGAATTGAGAATGTGCATGGGGGTCTACTATAAGTAAGTGTTGATGTTACTGATACGTAATCAGCTATAGTCTCATTACCTAGTACTCCCTTAGCTACTACAGTTATCTTGACTGGTAATTCCTCACTAAGCTTAACACCACTACTCATTAATTCTTCAGCTTGTGGTGCCTTCATAGTAATTACTATAGACTCATTAACTGGTAATGTAGTGACTAAGCCCTTAACTATAGCGTTGGCAAAGATTACTGTTAAGCTTGTATTAACTTCACTTATATTTGCTAATGCCTTAATGGTTAATGTTATGATGAAGTCCTTACCACCATCAATCTTATCAGGTACTGAGATTAATATGTAGAGTAATCTCTTACCCTTAGTAATGTTTAAGCTGCCCTGAAGGTAAACCTTAATTAAGTTGTTTATGGTGTTATCAACCTTAGTCATTAGCTCATTAATCAACTTCCTACTATATCTCATCATTACGTAACGAGTAGCTGAATCCTTGAAGTACTTACTTAGCCTACTTACGTAATCACTAATTAAGTCTTCTAACTCAATCTTAACACCGTATAACTCATATATCACTTCCTTAACCTTAGGAGATCCAGCACTAGCCTCCCTAACTAACCTGCTTGACTTCTCCATTAACTTAGACAGCTTAAGTAACCTCTCATAAAGTCTCACATGTAAGTAACTTACATCAGATGGTAAAGACACGTTTAATGACTCACTACATAATGATGATGCACTACCGTACTGATTCCCAATAATCAATGATAGGGTATCCTGAAGTAGCTTAAGTAGTGGGGCAGGATCTAATGGGGTCTCCTTTTGAGCCACTACAACATATTGTGGATGGGCTATCATAGTTAAAACTATCAAAACAAGTGCTACATACACAATAACTTCAGCACTAAGTAAATACCTCCTATTACCCCCCAATACTTAATAATACCCTGAAGAAAAATACTACACAAACATGAGAACAACAGACAATCAATATTTGGATGGTTATCGTTAACTTCATATCGCGATGATTATGTTAGTTTACGTGATACATGGATATGATAGAGTTAAGCCTTAAATTGAACTCTCTTTAACCCACTTAATTCATGCATGACTATTATTAAATAATGTTTAATATCATTAAGACCCTTATCGTAACTATCACTATGAATACTGTAAATAGAGCTATGTCTATAACTTTTAGACTTGACCTCATTCTTAATGAGTAATCTATTGATGTATAGACGAAGTATATGAGTATTGCCATAGATAGGTATACATCGGGTCTTGACTCACCTACTAAGGTCAGGGATATGGATGATATGATGATTAATGACGTCAGTAATATAACGCCTAAGTCTGTACGCTTCAAGCACTAACCACCTTCAATCCTGACCTTCAATACGTAGTTATTACCTACAATATCCTCCTCAACAATCTCAACACTTGAGTTAAAGTATCTAGCTAGAGCTAATAAGGTAGTCATTCTAGGAGGGTTTATTGGTGTCTTCATTAATTGCTTTGCTTCCCTAGACATAAGGATGAGCTCTACGGTAACTAAGTTACTTTCCCTCCAAACTCTTACATCCCTACAAATACCGTACGTACTAACTAGAACCTCCCTAACGTAATCAACGAGCTCAGGTCTAGACACTTCCAGCAACTTATCAATCCTAGACACTACATTAGTTAACGGTATGGCGACATATGCTGAATCACCTATAATACCTACACCTAAGCGAGCATCACTACACTTAATACCCCCGCTCACGAATACAGCGAGTGCTTTACCCTCATTAAAACATACCTTAAACCTATAATTACTCGCGATACCCATATCCTCTAATATCCTCGTAATGAAGATGTCTAGATCACCTACATAATACCTCAATAATTCACTAACAGGTTCAACGTAAGTTAACCCAAGAGTTAGTAAGACAACACCTAAGACTAGTGTTGAGAGTGATACCCCTAATACAACGTTATTACCTGTAAATATGCTGAAAGCTATAAACACTGCTGAAATAGCAGTAACACTAGCACCAGTGGCTACGTATCTATACTCCAAAGCATACACCTCAACATAATATCTTTCATGTATTAACTCAATTAATGATATCTACTCCTTAGGTACTTCAACCTTATTTAATGCCTCCAAAACTATATCCTGAGGCTTCCTACCCTCTACCTCAGCTTCCTCAGTCAGTAGTACTCTATGAGATAATACATCAACAGCTACTTCCTTAACGTCGTCAGGTATGACGTAGTCCCTACCATCCATTAATGCTAGTACCTTAGCTACTCTATACATGTATATGGAGCCTCTATGACTAGGCCCCAACCTAATGCTTGGGTGTGTTCTTAAGTAGTTGACTATGTCTGATACATACTTAATTACTCTATCATCAACATATATGCCTTCGCTAATGAAGTTCTGCAACCTTACATACTCCTCAAGAGTTACTACTGTCTCAACATCTGATGCATCAACTATGTATAGCTTATCAGACCTCCTAATGATTTCCAACTCTTCATCAGGTCTATTATATGGTGAGAAACACTTAATCCAGAACCTATCCCTTAAAGTAAGTGTTAATGGGTATATACCTAACTCCTCCTCAGGTGGTGCTTCAGTAGCTATTACGTGGAATGGCTTAGGTAGTACATGAGTAATCCCGTCAATACTTACCTGCATCTCAGCCATGGCCTGAAGGAGTGCTGACTGAACACGTGTTGGCGTTCTATTAAGCTCATCAAACATCAATATATTTGTGAATACGGGGCCCTTGACGAACCTCTTAGAACCGTCTAAGCTATAGATGTAGTAGCCAGTAAGGTCCGTGGGTAGTAGGTCCGGATTACCTTGGACACGCCTAAACTCACCACCTATTGCCTTAGCAATGCTTTTAGCAAGTAAGGTTTTACCAGTACCTGGAGGTCCCTCAATAAGTATGTGACCACCAGCAACTAGAGCCGCTATGACGTGCTTAATAAGTACTTCCTTACCAACTATGACTTTACTGATAGCCCTAACTATGTCCCTGACCATTTCTCGCGCTCTATCTAAGTCCATAATATACACCTAGTTACATCCATAACGTAGGTTATTAATGCATAAAATAAGAGTTTCCGAACACATGTCTTAAGCGTGAATTTAAGACTTTGGAATACCTAAAATAATATTACGTACTTACTATTATGGAGACCAATGCAGTATAGACCCTCTAAGAGACGTGGTTTAGGAGTATTAAGAACCTTATTGCTTGTAATGTTAAGGAGTAGATCGATCATTACATTAGCTCTTGTAATAGTTATACCGATATCAATCACTACGGTACTAATACTTGGTTCAGAAGTGATACAGGAGAGAGTAGCCATAATTAGTGACATGGTCAAGGGAACTTCAGTAATAGCCTACATAACCCACATGAATAATACTAAAAGCTGTGTGGTAGCATCAGTAACTAATGTCACTATAAGTAATGGTGAGGAATCTATTGAAGTGTTAATGATGACTACAGGCGATGTCAATAAATTTTTAGATCTACTCAAAGTAAGAGTTATCAAGTCTTTAGGTAAGAGCATTGATTCATCGCTAGGTATTGAGTTAGCACGCATACTTAATTTAAGTGTTGGTAAACACATTACCGTATGCCTAAATAATTCATGCATGAAGTTAATTGTGGACTCCATACATTCCTGTAGATGTATTCTAGATTACTCATTAATTGTGAGAAGCAATGTAAGTCTAGGTCAAACTCTAGTACTTCTTGAGGTACCTCGTAAGGTTATTGCTTCAAGTATTTTAGTATCAACTAGTAAGGATCTTACTAAGCTGATGTATGTGCTATCATTTATGACTATTATCTCATATATAGTATTGATCTATCTAGGATTTAAGAGGTTAGCTTTAAGCATACGTAACGACGTATTCTTAATTCATGAGATAGGTATCACTTTAAGATCCATAAGGTTATGTTTCGCTATCGCAGCTACAGCTCTCTCATTAATACTAACACTTTACGGTACAGCACTAGGTCTCGTAATTACTCATTCAAGTATATGGGTACTTAGATTCTTCAATGTATACTTACCATTAAGACCTACCTTACCCTATCTATGGTTAACTATCTCATCATTAATGATGACTGCTATAGCATTTCCTATAGGGTATATTACCTCGAGAGGTTGGGAGCATGGGGGTTGAATGGTTAATTCTCACGTTTAAGTGTTTAGGTTTAAGGATCATCGCTATCATCACTACATCAATACTTTTACTGATTATCGCCTTAACTCTCATCTCAGGTTGCGTGATGGGTCTTTACACATTTTACGATGAATTAACAATTCCTGAAAGAGTTAAGGATAGAGCTGTAGTAGTGATGGGATTCGCTTTGGCCCCCTTCACGTCACTAATAAGAATTAGCTCCATAAAGTCATTGACGTCTAACATCTCATCATTACTTAGTGATGTAGGTTATGAAGTAATCACTATAGCTTTAATAGGGAACGACTCAGTCATTGTTAGAGGTGTTAATAAAGACTTCCTGAAGAAGTACGTTAACTATACCGTAATCAAAGGTGTTGATGTTAATGACCTCTGCTATGTATGTGCTTGGATTGGTGAAAGCTTAGCTAATGACTTGAATGTGAACGTAGGTGATACCATTACCTTATACTCACTATTTACGCAAGTACCAATCACTCTGAAGATTAAGGGTATATTACGAATTGAGGAACCGTATAATTATGAAGTTATAGTACCTTATAAGTTAGGCCAATTATTACGAGGCACTTCAGGTGACACCGCGTCAATCGCGATATTAATTCTGAAGAATGGAGTAAGTCCTAATGAGGTTCTCTCCAAGTTATCATTACCAAGTTCTAGGATGTCATACCTACTTGAGAGGGTATTCATAGCTCTTAAACACTTAGGTAAAGAAGTTAAACTCTCTATGTACAGGTATGCTAGTGAAGTACTCACTGAGAGGTTAGGTATACCTAGGAATACTCTGATAGCTATTACTCTAGCCATATTATTCATAGCGTCGATAGGCTCGTATATAGTGGGTTTAGTACCTTTCATACTCAATAAAGAGGAACTCAAATTAATCCATGAACAAGGAGTTGCATGGGGTAGGATAAGATTCACCATAGTATTTATAGGTGTTATTGCTATTACCATGACATACTTAATTACAAAGTTTTTAGTAAGTAGCTTGCCCCACTTAATTAATGTCTCAATATTACATCATAAGTTAAGTTTAACTACTGACGTATCCATAGATATAGCGATACCCGTATTCACAGCATTATTTTACGTACTAGGCTCAATTACAGGTGACGTTATTGAGGATTAAGTTAGTGAATCTAATGATAGTGATTGTCTTGATTATAGCTGTGTTACTTAGGTTAGTACCTGCACTCTACTTTAATGAACCATACTCACTAGACTCTTGGCCCTTAATAAGAGACTCGGAAGTCATTATGTCTAATCCCAACGTTAAGATATGGAATGATTCCTTACTTGATGGTTATAATAATAGATGGCCAGGTACCATACTAGCTACACTACTCTACTCCATTATTACGGAATCAAGTATAATTGATACTTACAAGTTCTTTGGACCATTAGTATCCTCATTAACTACTCTAGTAATTATGTACGTACTACTTAGGAGGATATTCAAATATAGCGTAGTATCGATATTAGCTCTCACATACTTTGCATTAGCCTTACCCTTACTAGTATTCACTTCAGCAACAATTAAGGAGGTTTACGCGTATCCCATGTTCTATTCGATAGCGTTGCTAACGTTAATAATGATTTACCGTCGAAGCATTAATACATCAGCTATAGCAATAATAGCATTAATGGGTGTTGCTTTATCAATAACCCATCACTTAGCAAGTATAATGCTTATTGGTATCCTTGGAAGCATAATTATGGTATACTCACTATTAAGCCTACTTGGAAGACTTGAAAGATTCAATTCGGAGGTGAAGTATCATTACTTAATCATACCATTAACAATTCTCTCAGCGGTATTTACAGTATATTACTTCGTGTATGGTGGTAAGGGATTTAAGATGCCCTTAAACATCAATGACGTAATTACATACCTAATATATGCAACTACCATATACCTCACTTACTCATTAATGAAGTTAATCCCAAGTAAGACTAAAAAGTTAATGATTATATTGATACTCATGATAACGACAATCACGCTTCTAGCCGTACCTCGTAAATCCATCATTCCAGGTATAGGCTCTATTAATGACTTATCAATAATTCTCTATGTATTGCCTGTATTCTTACCACTTACATTAATCCCAAAACTTAGTAGCGTAGACAGCTACGCTACACCTCTCGTTACGGGGTCTTACCTCTTATTAGCAACCAACTTAGCTTATATAATACTAGCTAAACCCGAGTTATCAGGGGCATTCCATAGAGTAGCTAATTACTTAATAGTTGCTAACACATTGCTAATTGCCCACTTGCTATCCTATAGGAGCTCTAAGGTTAAGTCCTACATCCTTACAATACTCTTCATCACTACTGCATGCTCAATAGTTGGGGCTTTAAACATCATTCATGGTGGTGATGGAGTAACATATTACTGGACATTCAGACCTGGTGAAGCGGCTGCCTTCAATACTGTGGATAAGTTAGTTAGTGAATCCGTAACTGTATTAGGTGATGCTAAGGTAGCTTACTTCTATAGTATATTACGTAATGTTGATTCAGGAACATTCCTAAAGTTTGTACAGCGAGGTAATACTAACGTGATAAGGGGGAAGTTAGTCTTGCTATATAGCGATAATTATCGTTGGGGATATGTGGTATCACTGAATAGCATAGATATTAAGCCATATAGACAGTTAATCCTTAAGCTTGATAGGGTGATTGACTTCAGCTACGTTAATGGTTTAATGGGTGGTGAGTAAGTCATGGGTGAGGTTCTAAGACTTACTAATGTTAAGAAATTCGTTAGTGGTGACTTAATACTTAATGGTGTTTCATTAACTATTAGTGAAGGTGAGGTAATTGTTGTTAGAGGTAGGAGTGGTGTTGGTAAGACGACACTAGCTAGGATATCATCACTTATTGATGAACCTGATGATGGTGTCATAGTCTTTAGGGGTGTTAAGGTTAGTGGTGGAAGTGATTACTTAAGGTCTGAGTTAAGGTTAAGGTACATAGGTTATGTTGATCAATTCTTCAAGTTATTACCTAACTTAACAGTTTTCGAGAATGTCGAATTACCGTTAAGGCTTCTAGGTGTACCGAGGGATGTTAGGAGGGAGCGTGTCTTAAGTATGTTGAGAAGGTTGGGATTGAGTGGTAAGGAGTTTAGATTTCCTAGTGAGTTAAGTGGTGGTGAGAGACAGAGAGTTGCTATTGCTAGGGCGTTAGTTAAGAATCCATTACTAGTAGTTCTTGACGAGCCTTTCTCAAACCTCGATGACCACTCTATATCTAGAGTTATGGGGGTCATTAAGGAGTTAAGTGATAGGGGTGTTGGAGTATTGATAACAACTACGGACCTGTACAGACCTATCGAAGCATCTAGAGACCTACTTCTCATAAGTGGTAAACTCGTACCTAAGGAGAATGTGGAAAGTCCTTGAGACGATATACTAATGTCTTAAATCATGTATCGCTGTAATGCGTGACCGTTATTTAAGCTAGTCTGTAATTCTTATTGTAGGTTGTTCGTAATGAAGATACCTAGCTCTATGATTACAGGCCTAATACTTACATGTATAGGGTCATTAATAGTTATAATAGGTGCTTACCTAGCTTACCAATGCTTTCAGACGTACGCTCCAATCCTACCTAGAGCTAAGTCATTAAGTGAGGCATTAACAAATACAACTTACGAGCTCGTTAACCTAGTCTTGAAGTTAGGGTTCCTTGGTGTGATGATTTGGGGTGGTAGTGTATTGCTTAAGTATGGTACACACATAATCATTGAGGTAGAGAAGATAGAGCGAGCGTGAATAGTATTGCTTACAGTAGTTAAAGTAGGGATTGCTGTATTAAGCGCTCTAATAGTTATGGCGCTCCTATCCCCATTACTCATATTCTTAGTTGACGTCATAACTAATCCAACTAGTGTAATTCAGTTAGGAGTGGAGAGAGTTAAGTATGATGTACTCAACCAGAGCGTTAAGGTCGTATTAAGCCTATACTACAATGGCTCAATACCATTAATAAACGTTAGCATTGAGTGGCCAGGAGGTAACATACACTTTGACGAGGTTAGTAAGGGGATTTATAGAGAGGTAATAACCATACCTATCGAATCGTTAACGGCTCTTCAAGATCTAAGATCATTAAATATGAGCTTCAGTGTTGGTGGACTATACCCAGTAACCATAAGTATTGGGAAGGTTGGGTGAGTGTATGAGTGCTAAGATAATTGATGTGGTCAAGAAGGTAATTCACGGTATCGTACTTGGCATTATATATTATCTACTATATGGCTACTTATTACCCTCAATCATCTTGGGCTTCGCTCATGTGGAGTTAGAAGTCTTAACTCTAAGATTATTACCGTATTTAGGGTTATTCGTATCCTTAGGTATTGTTGAAGAACTACTCAAAAATCACCCAGTATCGATACCGTTTAGGATGTTAACTAAGGTGATGTATGCCCTCATACTAATGGCAATACTGAATGGCGGGGTAATATCAACCACCTTAAGTATTGAACCATACATAATGCATGTAAGAATTGATATAACGTTGCTACTCTACATGATAATAATCCTTAGCTTAATATATGGAGTAATTGATTCCTTAAGCATCGTAAGGAAAGTAACTAAGTCCTAACCGTTTAAGTTATGTATTAGTTTCACTTAACCATATAATCGAGCAGTAACATTTCATAAGCTTCCATGTAATTAAGCATCATTCATCATCAAAACTAGGCTATTGTAGCTAAATGCTTAAACCCACTGATTGCGCATGTTACATCTACAACTTAAATTACGCAACATCATATTGTAATACTAACACACTCACCTGCGGCTTCTTGAAAGCGTAGACCCATAATTGCATATCTATGAAGATGTTCATGACTTTTAACCACTTATGTCTTCATAATCATACTCCCTAAAGTAATCTTCACGGCTTCCTCCTGCTTTAACCTCTCTTAATAACCTTACCAGGTCTAGAGTATCTTTATCAACCCCTTTTACAGGTCTTATTATAACCTCACCATCTCTTACCTCTAATTCTACTTCATCACCATCCTTAATCCTAGGTGTGTCTAAAACCTTCTTACCAAGATACTCATGTCTTACGTGAACCTTTCTTTTAATTGACAACTACTAAATACTAATTTATTACAAAATGTTAAACTCTTAATTATTAAGGGTTATGGTTTAATAAGGGTCTTACCGTTGTTGATTTACCATACACTACTCCACTTTACTACTTGTTGACTTTTGAATGTAGCGGCATCTATGCTTCATCTTCTGAAAGGACTACTTAAAAGAAAATAGACTTCTTATTAATTAATAATTAGTTGATGTCTTAACTTAGTAATTAGATATTGCAATAATAGGCAACATGTATTAATGTCTATTATTTTATTACTAGATCGATGAAATTTAGTAGCTTAATACTTCATGTCAGTATATGCTGTGTTTAGTTTTATTAATGATATCGTCTCTGCTGTGCTTCATACATTTACGAAGTTAATGGTATTCGTTTCTCGGGGTATGGATTAGTGGACTCCTTATTGATGATTTTATCAGCTACATTCATAATTTATGCTGTGAGGTTTAGAAGTAGAGTTATTGTCTTACTATCAAGTATAGATATTACGCACTCATGGCGGCATTATTGAAGTATTCAGTCCTTACAGCTATATTCTAAGCTACGTCTCCTTTATGCTTATAAACATCGTTGTAATTGAATCCATTTTCAAGACTGTTGAGAATTACCGTGCTACACTCCTTGGATTCTTAAATACACTTAGTTTTGCAGTAAGTCTTGCTAGCCCACTAGTAGCTGTTGTGTTGATGCACTTCCTCTCCTTAAATTATATAGCACTTCTCATAGCATCATTATCTTCTTCATTACTTCTAGTCATACTTAGGATAGCTGTAAAGGGAGTTGAAGAGAGCATCGTTTAAGGAGCTTTACCATAAGCATAGGTATGCCTTCCTATTCGTCACAATAACTAGTTTAGCTGCCTTCCCTAGCTCCATGTATGTGTTATTCGATAAGATTATAGGTGTGTATATTGGTGGTTTTCAGCCAAGGGTTATAGGCTTGTACGACGTACTTGAGTCAGTATTAATAACTATCACTATGCCTATTGGTGACCACATTATCGATAGGTTAAGTATGCGTAGATAGGTCATTCCAGCATTATATGATGGGTTAAACAAACCTTATGCAATAGGTATCGTCTATGGAGCCATACTTGAAAGTCTAACACTATACCTCTCAGCAACAATACCTGATTCACCATTAGCGAGTTTCTCATAAACATCAATAGCATTACTGAGAGATTTCAAAGCACTTACGAAGAAACTCATAGCACTAAATCAGAGCTTACGGAGGTATTAGCAGC
>CAZQFL010000025.1:0-20690 GCA_964592745.1 uncultured Desulfurococcaceae archaeon | reverse complement strand
AAGTACCTAGTGCGATAAATATACCACCTGGCTGCAGATTCCACCCAAGATGTCCACATACCATGGATCTGTGTAGACGCAAGGAACCACCACTTATTAAGGTAGATACTGAACACTTTGTCGCTTGTTGGCTCTACGCTAAGAGGTGATGCCTTATTACAGACTTAACATCTTAAGAATTAAGTTACCTATTAGCCTGACTAACTTATCTGCTTTGTTAATCACTTATTAACTCATCCATTATAAAAATATTTGGTGAATACATGGATTTTCGTAAACTACCACGTCTAGGCATATCTAAAACCACTTTAGCACTCATTATAGTAATAATAATCATCATAGCAGGCATAGCTGGTTACATAGCTACGAGACCCCCTGCTGCACCACCCACTACTTCCTCACCTACTACATTAACACCTTCACCTACAACAACTTCACCAACACCTGTAGTTAAGAAGAGGATAGTCATAGGAGTTACTGATAAGGTCACTGATCTTGATCCAGCCCAAGCTTATGACTTCTTCACTTGGGAGGTCTTAAACAATATCATGGGAGGATTAGTACAATATAAGCCAGGCACTACAGAGATAGTTCCTCATCTAGCTAAGAGCTGGGAAGTAAAGGAGAATGGTAAAGTATGGATATTCCATCTAAGAAAGGACTTAAAGTTTGCTGATGGAACACCTTGTACAGCACAGAATGTGGTATGGAGTATTAAGAGAGTAATGAGAATTAAGGGCGATCCATCATGGTTAGTGACAGACTTTGTTGAAGACGTAGTCGCTATAGATAACTATACCGTTAAGTTCATACTTAAGAAACCAGTATCGTACTTCCTAGCGTTATTAGCTACACCACCATACTTCCCCGTAAGTCCTAAGTATAAACCTGATGAAGTAGACTCAGATCAGACAGCAGGCGGCGTTGGACCTTATAAGATAGTTAAGTGGGTAAGAGATGAGGTATTAGTTTTAAGAGCTAATCCATACTACTTCGGACCTAAACCTAAGGTTGAGGAGATAGTAATTAAGTTCTACAAGGACGCAACAACTTTAAGAATGGCTATAGAGACGGGCGAAATTGATATCGCGTGGAGAACTTTAAGACCTATAGATATTGAGAGTCTTAAGAAGAATCCAAACCTTAACATTATTGAGGTACCTGGAGCTTACATAAGATACATAATAATCAATGTTAAGATGTTGCCCACAAATAACAAGTTAGTAAGACAGGCAATAGCTGCCGCCATTGATAGGAAGGAGATATGTGAGAAGGTATTCATGAACACAACAGTACCTCTCTATAGCTTAGTACCTATAGGTATGTGGAGCCATGAGGACGTATTTAAGAAGTATGGTGACGGTAATATAGAGTTAGCTAAGAAGTTACTTAAGGAGGCAGGCTATAGTGAGACTAATAAGTTAAAGCTTGAGTTATGGTATACACCAACACACTACGGAGATACAGAGAAGGATTTAGCAGCACTAATTAAGGAGCAGCTTGAGAGAACGGGAATGATTGAAGTCACTATAAAGAGTGCTGAATGGTCTACTTACTTAGATTATACTAGGAAAGGAGCATTAATGCTAAGCTTATACGGTTGGTATCCAGACTACATAGATCCTGATGACTACTTAACACCATTCTTACGTACGGACTCTAATGCATGGACAGGCAGTGGATACTCCAACCCAGAAGTTGATAAATTACTAGATGAAGCAGCAGTATTAACAGATCAAAGTGAGAGAGCTAAGCTTTACAAGAAGGTTCAGGAGATTATGGCTGATGAAGTACCTATAATACCACTATTCCAAGGCAAGCTCTACATAGTAACTAAGAAGGGAATTAAGGGTGTTGTATTAGATCCAACAATGTTATTCAGGTACTACCTCCTGTACTGGGAGACAGGAAGTTAACATTAAGTAAATAACGAAATGAGATAACTCTATATTTGTTTTTCATAATTACTCATATATTAAATGCATAACTTACGTATTGGGAGTGATTATGCCTGGACTTGGTAGATTCATAGTAGCCAGGGTTTTACTTGCTATACCCACAATACTCATATTGTTAACAATAGTCTTTATAGTTATGAGGCTCATACCAGGAAATCCTATACTCGCTATGGTTGGTATGAAGGCACCACCAGAATATGTTGAGGAGTTAATGCATAAAGCAGGTCTTGATAAGCCCCTATACATACAATACATAGATTACTTATCAGGTATCTTTAGAGGTGATTTAGGACGGAGTCTAATATGGGGTAGAAGACCTGTAATAGCTGAGATTATGGATCATTTCCCTGCTACCTTAGAGTTAACAATCTTCGCATTCATCATAGCTGTCATTTTAGGGACAACCACTGGTGTATTTGGATCATCATTGCGTGTTATTAAAGGTTGGCGTAAGTTTGACTCACTAATGAGGATTTATGGGATAATTTCTTGGACCCTGTTCATACCCTGGATAGGTATGTTATTACAGTTAATTTTTGGTGTATGGCTTAGAGTACTACCAGTAGCTGGTAGAATTGATCCAGGCCTTGAACCGCCACGTATTACGGGGCTCTACGTAATCGATAGCATAATCACGCAGAGATGGGACAGCCTAGTCAGTGCTTTAAGACATTTAGTACTTCCATCAATAACATTAGGTCTTGTAATTTCCGGCGCGTTTACTAGGATTGTGAGGAATAACATGATAGAAATATTTAAGCAGGACTTCATGATGACTTATAAAGCTGTGGGTGTAAGTACATGGAAGTTCATCTCAGCAGCATTTAGAAACGCATTCATACCCATAATGACTATAATGGGTCTTCAGTTCGCATACTTACTAGCCGGCGCTGTACTGACTGAGACCACATTCTCATGGCCTGGTATGGGCACGTTTCTTGTGGAGAGAATTACCTACGCAGACTATACGACAGTACAGGGGACCGTAGTATTCTTTGCTATAATAGTTGTGACAATAAATCTAATAGTTGACATAGTATATGCATTCATAGATCCAAGAATAAGGTATTGAGGTGAACTATAATGCCTTTCAAGAGACCTACTTTCATAGTTTCATCACTCATTAAGACTTTATTTAAAGGTAAGTATCCAGGTAAGACGTTCTTACTGATAGGTCTTGCCTTAATACTACCTATAATACTCATGGCGATCTTCGCACCATTCATATCACCTTATGACCCAACGAAGAGTGTTGGTGACCCCTTAAGGCCACCTAACAGCCTACATCCATTCGGAACTGATAATTTAGGTAGGGACATACTATCCAGAGTTATTTGGGGTTCTAGAGTAGTCTTGGCTGTGGTATTACTTTCAACGGCACTTTCAGCTGCGGTTGGTGTTCCTTTGGGTCTATTATCAGGTTATATAGGGGGTAAGGTTGATAGAGTTTTAGCGATGATTATGGATTCCATGTATGCTTTCCCAGGATTAATACTGGCAATAGCCCTAGCAAGCGTTCTTGGTCCAAGCATAATTAATGCTGCAGTAGCGATAGCTGTTGTATACATACCTATATACTTCAGAATGACGAGAGGGCCTACACTACAGATAAAGGAACAGGCATACGTCGAGTCAGCATATGCAGCAGGTGCCTCATCCTTCAGAATAATGTTTAAGCATATACTACCTAATGTAGTTCCCACCCTAAGTGTTGTGCTGACGTTAAACATGGCTGACGCAATACTGACTGAGGCTGGCCTAAGCTTCCTAGGCTTTGTAGTCGTACCACCAACACCTGATTGGGGATTTGATTTAAGGGCAGGACAGCCCTTCTTACCAGCGGGTTACTGGTGGCCAATAACATTCCCTGGATTCTTCATATTACTTCTAAGCTTGGGATTTGGACTCATAGGTGAAGGACTAAATGATATGCTTGCAGGAAAGGAGATATAGTAAGTGAAAACATATGAAATTAAGTAGATCTAGTAATCAACCATTACTTTCTATCAAAATATATGTTCTTACCTCTCACAGAGACAGGTATACCTATGATGTAGTCGGCGTCAAGCAGCTTGAGTTTCTGTGCTGCTATTCCCACACTATACATTATTCTATTATCAACATTTAATATTGAAGCAATCTTAACTGCAGATCCTAATGCTATACCTAAGTTTAACAGTGCTGCAACAGTGTTTATATCTACTTTATACTCAGGTGGTGACTTTAGTCCTATATCAATGACTTTAGCCCCTATTAAGATGACCGCATCAGAGTCTCTAACGTTTTTGGCATCTCTCTTGAGGAATTGACCATACTCATTGGCTAATTCCTCCATTTTATTGGCTAGTACTTCTAGCTCATCACGTGATGTCAGTACAGCCACAGATATGTTATCAATACCTCTAGCTTTAGGAGCTGTCTTAGCTGCTATAGCCATGAGTTTAACTACATTCAATACACCATCCTTAATTAACTGAGACTCCTCAAGCATGCAAACCCCACTAAGGGCTTACAGATTTATTAATTTAAGTTTTAGCTCTATGTACCCAACTAGCCTTTTGCGTACTTAGTTATTATGTCTAGTACATTGCTTACATATTTCCTTAGTTGTAAGGGAAGTCTTTCAATACCTACTTCGAGGAAGCCTCTTACAATTAGTGATACTGCCTCCTCTTCTGTAAACCCCTTAGACATTAAGTACTCTAATTCATCACGTGATATCCTACCAATAGCTGCTTCATGAGTTAACTCAGCTGACTCATTAATAGATTTAAGTACAGGTATAGCTTCACCTACGGCTTTAGGTGACAGTAATAGTCCTTTACAATCTATGTGACCTCTACTCTGTGTTTCCCCTATAAGTTCGCCTCTCATGATTACATGGGCGTTATCTCTGATTAGTGATCTTGAAGCTATCTCACCCCTAGTGTTTACTCCCTCGAATATTATACGCCCACCAACATCTATATGAGCATCCTTACTACCTACCAGTATTGTTGTTAGATATGCTTGAGCATTAGCACCCTTAAGTATAGCTGTCGGGAACATCTGTAATGACTTGACAGGAGCCATGTGAATGTAGTAATTAATGAATAATCCCCCCTCCTCAACTATAGCTGTAGCACGTGATCTCACATGATGCGTAGGACCCCAGTAATGTACCATAGTAAAGGTTAATTTAGCGTTCCTCTTAATGTAGAACTCTGAAACACCTATATGAATAGCTCTAGTAGGTAATGCTGCACAGGCAGTCATTAAGTTTAATTCAGCTTTTTCATCAACTACTACTATATTGTGAACTGCTTGAGCTGTTCCCTCTCTGTGTATAAATAAACAAGCTTGAAGAGGCTCACGTACCTTAACCCCTGGAGGTACGTAAATAAAGTATCCATGTCTTCCATAAAGTTCAGTTATAGCTGTGTACTTATCTAAGTCCACCGGAATGGCTTTCCAGTAATAATTACGTACCCAATCAAATTTCTTGATGGCATCCTCAACACTCATAACATATACACCATACTTTTTGAACTTCTCAGTAACGTATGTATGTAAGACGTTGGTATCTAGCTGAAGATACGTGCCGCTAACAGACTTTTCATCAACATCGACACCCATGGACTTAGATCTCTCTAATAATGGCTTAGGTAGTGCCTTTAAACTATCTATGACTACGTTCT
This sequence comes from uncultured Desulfurococcaceae archaeon, assembly GCA_964592745.1. Lineage (GTDB taxonomy): Archaea > Thermoproteota > Thermoprotei_A > Sulfolobales > NBVN01 > CAZAMI01. The sequence continues at coordinate 15,055 of CAZQFL010000025.1, read as the reverse complement.
CAAATACCTCCCAAGAGTATTTACTTAGATCAATATCTGTACCGTATGGAGCTTTCTTGTTTAAGGCTTTTCTAGCTCTTTCTTTAAATATTTCTTTCCAGTTCATTTTAACACCTTCATAATTCAGTTAGTATTTGATAACCTCTTTCAAGAAGCCTAGGTATTATGCTTACATCACCTTGATAAACGATCCTTCCATTGGCCATAACGTATAATACATCAGCTCTACTTAGATATTTAACTATATGACCTACGTGAGTCACAAGCAGAACGGATGTTCCATCATTTACTAGTCTAGATATTATTGACGCTAGCTTTCTGATAGTATCTATGTCAACACCACTATCAGGTTCATCAAGTAAGCAAACTTTAGGTTTCTGAAGTATTACTGTGAGTAACTCAAATCTTTTAATTTCACCACCACTGAAACCTGAGTAAAGTTCTCTATCAAGTAAGTGCTCTACATTGAACTCTCTAATAAGTTCTCTTAAATACTCGTCGGTCTTACCTTCATGGTAGAGTTCCATAAGTTTAGTGAGCATATATCTTGACTTAACTCTAACTTTTGGCGGATTTTGATGAGCTAGAGCAATACCTAATTTAGCTCTCTCATGAGGCTTAAGATCGGTTATATCCTTACCATTGAATAATATATTACCCTTGATGACTTTATAATCACTAATACCCATAATTGCTTTTAGTAATGACGACTTACCCGCACCATTAGGCCCCATCATTATATGTATCTCACCAGTACCTATACTTAATGAAGCATCTCTAACAACTATGAGATCATTAACAGCGACGGTGACATTCTTAACCCTAAGCATATTATTCATCACCTCCAACTATTTTAATAATGCATCCAGGGCACGCAATAACACGCCTACGTAAATTACAATTCTCACATTCATTAATGCAATTAGAGTTATTCTCCAATGAGATGAGCCATGGAATAAATACTGGTTTAGCTATCCTTACAGTCTCTATGGAAATTCTCTTAACTTTAGGTAACCTCCTTATTCTTCTCTCTATGAATGCCTCCAACTCCCTCACATCCCTGTATGTAATAAGGAGTGTTAAATTATAATCACCACTCTTAATCATTAATAGTATGACTCTTAAACATCTACGAAGAACTTCTAACTCATTATTAATTAATGAAAGATCCTCGACTTCAACATTAATTAGGGCTAGATTAAAACCTAGTTTCGTAACATCAATATTTGCTTGAACATTTATTAAGCCACTTTTCATAAGCTTTGAAAGTCTTACCTTGACACTTGGATGACTAAGTCCTACTTTCCTACCTAGTTCAACTAGACTTATTCTACCATCTCTTACTAGCTCATTAATTATTTTCCAATCTATACTATCTAAATCTTCAATATGTACATGTACCACAATACACTCCCTACAAATTGCAGTTTGTGTACTTCGTTATTAAATATTTTTGTTAATGTATTTTGATTAGCGATCGCCTTAAATTAGGTTAACATCTTATGTAAGGCCTTACTGATTCTACTTATATCTTCATCTCCTACTTTACCTTTGATTAGTATAACATCAATTACTCTAAACTTAGAGTTTCTAAGTAATTCCGTGATCTTTTTAGTCACTAGTGACCCCAACTGTATGTTACTAATACGATGAGAGGTTTCTTTATATTTACTTTCTTTATGTATTAACATCTTAATAACATACTCAAGTTTAGGGAATACGTCTGCTTCATAAGTCGATATGCCGAGAATTAAGGCTTTAGAGTCATATACTTCACTTAATATATCACTTAACTCACAACATTCAGTCCGTAACTTGAAATATACTTCCTTAATATGTTAACTACTTCTTCAATAAATCCATATATGGAACTATAAACAATTACAATCTTATCACTTATTATTCCTGCCTTGGCCAACTGGTAGTAGTAATTAATTATTATTTCAGGATTATTCCTCCATATAAGTCCATGAGCTGATGCAATAACCCTTACATCTAGGTCTAACTTTTTAATTTTATTTATGTTATCAATTATGAAATTTCCGTAATGACCTATTATATTGACAACATATTTTTAACTAAAGGTTTATACCACTTAATGATATCTTGGTTTTCATCATATAATGTTAGGGGTATTCCAAAGCCACCGAAAACATCACATGTTAATAAGACTTTCATATCCCTTATGTAAGCTATCATTGTTTCAGGCCAATGAAGCCATGGTACGAGAATGATTTAAAGTCTTTTATCACCTACAGTAAGTACTTCTAAGTCTTTAATAGGCATAAATCTAGGTCCAATACCGTAAAAGGAGGTAATCAAGTTCCTTACTAATGGATGACCAATTACCATTGCTTTTAAATTATATTCTTTTAACAACTTAGGATAATGATCTGCTATGATCAGGCTCCATGTAGTGTATTATTACGTACTTAATATCTCTTAAATCAACTACCTCCCTAATAGTATCAATAAATAAGTCAGAAAACATGTTCTTCCACGTATCAAAAGTAAAGCCCCTTCATTAGTTATGAGTATGTAAGAATTGTATGTAATACCTTTAGGTATACGCCATAAAGCCTCAAAATACTTTACCTCCTCATCATCAATACGTAACACGTATAAGTCCTTACCACCTCATCAACATGCATCTTAGGCATAGTTAAACCCGGAAACGATATTTTGCTAAACTTTAAATCACTTAATCACCCAATACTTTACTGAGCTTACTAAGATATCTTTCCATAAAGTTTTAATGCTGCTCGTATTAAGTTCTTATTACTACCTTTGTTTAACTCCGTGAGGAGGCTATCATCTACACGTACATGATATTTATTGAAGACATACCTAGCAATAGCTTTATCAAGTATCCTTAATGCTTCTTCTGACATTACTTTACTAAGTACTTCATAAACTTTATTAGGTTCTTCAATTATTGATGTGGCTAGATCTTTACCTAGCTTAAGTCTTACATGGGATTCAAGCATCATGACAAGACCTGGTGCTACATCGGAGAATACCTTGTGAAGGAATATCTTTAATGCCATCTCAACATCCCTTCTCTCATCCATTCCTGACACCTTACTTACAAGGAATTCCTGCAAGGGATGATTTCTTAATTATTTCAGCAACTTCCTCACGGCATTTTATGAGTTCTTCCTGATTTAAAATCACAGGCGATTTACCTCTCTTCCACATATACAAATTATATTTAAGTTCGTCTTTCTCCTTAGTTAGGTAAAGTTTAAACACTAAGTCTGCTAATGATGTATGCCATACATATCTATCATCATATGATCCCATTCTAATTATCAAGATACCGAGGCTCTTCAAATGCAGCATTTGGTTTAAAAGTCCAACCCGCCATGTTATTGGGTCCTCAATATTAGCAACAATGTCAACACCATGGAATACTACAGCATCAGGTCTTAGTTCCTCAATAAGCCTAATTTCCCATAAACCTAACTGTCCAGTACCCAAACTTGCAGGGTTAATTCCTTTTATTATGAAGTGTTTATTGATTAATCTCATAGCTAAATCTTCATCAACACTAAGTTCTCTCATAGCGCTCAACATTAATTCTTTAAGTTCTTGGGGTGATGACTTATAACTTATCAACAAGACTTTTAGATTATTTAAGTAAGCGAAACCTAGGAAGTGCACATATATGGGTACAGGTCTTGCATCAGAGGGATACGTTATATAAACTATTTGCCCCTTCTTCACATATTCAAGGTATTTACGGAGGACTGAGCAGTGAAATTCTAATTTCCTATGCTTAGGTGGAGGTATTTCCTCAAGAACTACAGGCGCATATGCTACTATACCCTTCCCCTCAACTATAGTGAACGGCATTCTTGCTAGAGTTATTGCAGCTCCTCTAACTTTCCTAATTTCTAAATCTCTTATTAGCAAGTTCCTTTCAACTCTATGTCTGAGAATTATTATGATATCGGCCACGAATTCTATATCTCCTATCTCTATCCTTTCCTCACTCATAGGTATTTCAGTAATTAGTACTACGATACCTTCAATCAAGTCAGGAAGCTCTGCAAAGAAATTCTGTAGTACTGATCTAGCCTTAATATTGCTACCTACAGCTTTAAGCAGAGGAGTTATTGAATCTATAACAAGTACTTTAGGTTTAACATTAACTACTAATGATGTAATACCCTCAATAATCTCCTGCATAGCGTTAGCATCAACTACTAAAGGATATTTGACGAAGTGAAATAACTTCTTGCTCTCTATCAGATTAAAGTCTATCCCTAATCTCCTCATATTCCTTACAAGCTTTTGCTTACTCTCTTGAAATGATACATAGAGACATTTATGTCCCCTTAATGCATTAGTATAGCAAATTGTTGAAGCAAGAGTTGTTTTTCCAGAACCTGGATGACCAGCTATTACTATTGATACACCTGGCGTTAAAGCATCACCTAGTAATCTATCTAAGCCATCAACGCCTATGCTAAAAATATTTTTCCATGCCAAGGCGACCCTACTCAACACTCAGTAGCTCTACAATTAAAGTTGACCTTATCATTCGTCGTGATGCAGTACGTCACACTAACTACACCTAGTAGATTAGGTAACCCTACTTTATTCTCCAACAATTAACTATATACTCAAATCAGTTTAGAAAGCGCTGAACCTCATATCCTTAGTTGCTTTGTAAATTCTCTATATCAATTACGATTCTATCTATTAAGAATCTTAGCACTGGCATTTACTATTTCAATCTCTGTTAACAATGCTCAGCACTTGTGTAATATGCAAGGTATTATAGCATTAAAGAATTAGCCTTATTTAATTCTTACGTGAGAATTCTAGATTAGTTGTCTTGAAATTATACCGATCATGATCATTTAAATCGCTTTCAGTTATTTTCACTTGAGTAATTATTGTGACTAAGTCTTGCTTGACCGTATGGCCAGTGTTCCTATTGACGTATAACTTTATACTAGCATGTCCTCATTGAAGAGCTACATGCCCATTGCGCTTGAAGGGGTTATAAGCTATAGGGATTGACCAGCTTTTCAAGAAACACCTTAGAATAATTAAAGTATTTAAAAAGTATTCATGAGTCATATGCTTCCTCACACGACGTAGTAATATTTTGTTATATTAACTTGATCTCTATCTCAGGGTTAAGTTCTTTTAATGCATTCATTACATATCTAGTAAGTTTAGTTACATCTGTAGCCCTAATAGGTATTGCGAGAGGTGTCAGTTCAACTGAGAGTGTTGTTGAGCTATTTGATACTGACTCTATGAATACCTTACTTTCCTCGAATCTAAATGGTAATTCTGATGATATTCCCTTAATTTTATCTATAACCTTCATATTTATGCTCATTAGTGCGTCATTACCTCCTAAACCGTTTAGTTTTAACCTAAGGAATATTCTTGGCCTGTACTCTCTAATTATCGAGTTAACTAGTAGCGAGTTAGCTATGTAGGTCTTATTACCATGTAGGTCCTCTAATACCGAATTAAATAATTGTACATCAACTATCCTACCTTTAAGTACCTCACCCGTTTTAGGTACTAATATCTCTATCCATGAACCCTTGGTAAATTTCTGAAGATGTACCGTAATGAATGCTGTGAATTCTTTAATCTCGTAGTAGAAGAGTAAGAACGTTAGGACACCAATAATTACAGCTATGACGTAAGGTGTTAATGAGGCTGTAATTAAGTGTATACTGACGACTACTATAGATGCGATTATAAGTATATCGAGAACCTTAATAATTATTGTTCTAGCACTAAATGATATAACTCTATTACTAGCTAATGTATTAACGAACCATACTATTAAGAACCTAGTAAGTACCACAGCTATTACGAATATTGATATATTAATAATTATCCTAGTTACTTCCTCACCAAGTACTTGCGTAATTATCGAAGTATCCAATACCCACTTACCCCTTAAACACCTTTATAATATCGTCACTTTTAGTTAAAACCATTACTTGACTACCACTAAGTAGCTTACTATCCTTATCAGGTATTTTAACGTTTATTCCGTCAAATATGAAAAGAACATAAGTATCGGGTGGTAGATCTACTTCCTTAAGACTCTTACCAACAACCTTATCCGTTTCGGTGATGGTTATTCTAAATAGTTTATAATCACCAAACATTCCCAGTATTTGTGGTTCTCTAATACTTTCAAGATATCCCTTAACTAAGTCAGCAGTTACTGCTGGTACTGATATGGGTATTCCTAGGCCTAGCTGAATTATTAACTCAGCTATCTTGGGATCCTTAACTCTAGCTAGTCTCAAAGGTATATTATATAACTTAGCTATTGTTAATGCAAAGACGTTAACCTCATCCCTATCTGTTAACGCTAACACGGCGTCTAAGTCAGGCATTGATATATCGGAGGTGTATATACTTATGTCTGTAGCATCCTTATTAATGACTATTACATCATATTTACTACCGATATCTGCACATTTATTTGGATCCTTTTCAACAATAACTGCTTGATTCTTCTTTAGATTTAGAATCCTCAGTAGCTCTTTAGTTACTACGCCACCACCTATGATGAGTATCTTCATTACATTACCACCACAACCCTACTAATCAACTTCGCGTAAATAGTTAAATAAGCCTTATGTAAATAATACTCTTTACGTTACCATCTAAGTACGTGTAACGCTTTCCTGCTTACTATTAAAGATATTAAGAGTAATATCGGTACGTACTCTAAGCGTCCTGAAAGCATAAGTATCATAATTACAACCTTAACGAGCAATGGTGAATTAGGCCCTATAATCCCTACACTTAACCCTACACAGCTAGCTGCTGATGTAGCCTCAAATAGGGCGTCAATGAACCTATAGCCTTCAATACTTATTAGGGTAGCACCCATGAAGATCATTGCTGCGTGCATTATAGTTATAAATAATGCTGTAGATACGTCTTCCTCAGAGACCTCAACACGTCTAACGACAACTCTACGTGTTGCATAGCTAGGCATTATCATTTCGGATGCGACATGCCTTAATTTTCTAAATATTATCATTAATCTCAATGCCTTAATACCCCCTGCTGTTGAGAATGTCATACCGCCTACATACATACCCATGACGAAGATGGCCTTGGTTACGTCTCTTAACCTCCCTAAGGAACCAATACTAAACCCTGTTGTTGTAATCCCTGATATGGAGTTAAAGAACCCCGCTATTAGAGAGTATGTTAACGGTAATTTCTCGATAAAAATGTATGATAAAGCAGTGAGTGATGAGATAGTTACTAATGTTAAGAGGTAGTACTTAAGCTCTTCTGATTTAAGTAGATGCTTTATTCTACCTGTAACTAAGTTATTTATGTCGTAAAAGTTCATGCCTCCTATTATCATAAGGATTAGTATTGGTATTGTTGTAAGTGGTGCCTTCTGATATATTACTGCATAGCCGTTATCATACGTCGACATACCTCCTGTAGCGATGGTTGTCATTACATGATTTAAACTATCGAAGATACTCATACCAGTAATGTAGTAAGCTAAAGTACCTATTGCAGTTAGTACTGCATAAACCGAGAGTAACCTAAGTGCTGTACGGTAGAATGTAGCTTCAATCTTTATAGGTCTCTCGATACCGTAAAGACGCCTAGCTATATTGTAGAAGTAAGGTATGAATACCATTGCAAATACTACGAACCCGAGTTCACCCGACCACTGCATGATTGATCTCCAAAGTAGAATCGAGTGTTTAAGACCGGCCAGCTTAAATACTGAGAACCCTGTACCAGTGAATCCACTTATCGACTCAAACAAGGCATCAACGTATGAAGTTCTTGTCTCGTAACTTAAAGCTGATGCTGAAATTATTGGGATTGAGATCCAGGCACTAATACCAACAACTAAAGCTTCAAGAGTTGTTAATGCTTCAGCCTTTATCTCTCTAGCAATAAGACCTAAGGCTAGTAAGGCTTCACCGAGCAATAAGAATGAGATACTTACAGGTTCGCCATATATTGAATCAACTAGAGGAACTATCAGCATTAGAAGGCCAAGTATAGCGAGGATACCAAAATATGCTTTAATCATACCCCTAATATTCACCTTATCTCCACCTTAGAGCGATAATGTATTGGGATATCACATTAATTATCCTCAATATCTAACTAATATCTTGAGTTTCCGAAATAATTTAAAAGCACTCCTGCAATGAGTAATTAGCCACGACTTGGCTTATCTCTAAAGTAAATTCCGTAACGAGTTAATTTTAGTTACTTAAAGACCTTTTAACACATTCCTCAACACATTCCTCAAAGAATTTACCTGAAAAGCCCTCCTCTGCACATTTTTCTCTACATTCCCTTACTACATGATATCTATCTATAGATTCGCTACTCAAACTTACTCCCTGATAAATTTAACGTCAAGACCTTTATCTCTAGCCTTTCCTACCAGATCCTCTCTCCATCTCTTATTACCATACAGTACAAGTACAGCTTTAACCTTTAATTTATCTTTAATTTTACCTAATTCATTCATTACTATGTTAAATTCACCCTCATTACTTACAACTCCTAAGACAGCATTTGTACCGCTACCTTTGATGTATATTATGTTACCCTTCACTTGAACGTTGAATCCTGCTAGTACATACCTTGCAGCCACCTTACCTACAGCACCATACTTTTCCTTTAATATATTAGCCTTATATATCTGTCTCCATGTCATTGAGACCCCTCTACTATAATATGGTGGGGATTAATAAGTAATGAATTCTTTGAGGCAAACGTCCTTTGAACTTATTTACTCCTTAAGCAAATAATTCCCGACTTTAAACTGTGCTAGGGGGTAGTGATGAAGTACCTAATTAGGGCTAGAATAGAAGTTGAGGGAAGTGTTGAGAAGTCTGACATAATTGGTGCTATATTCGGGCAGACTGAGGGATTATTCGGTCCTGACTTTGATTTAAGGGATTTACAAGATAAAGGTAGGATTGGTAGGATTATAGTTGATATAAAGAGACATGGTAATAGAACTGTTGGCGAGGTATTAGTACCTTCAAACCTAGACAAGGCTGAAACAGCTCTTGTTGCCGCAATGCTGGAATTCGTAGATAAGGTCGGACCATTTAATGCTAAGATAAAAATAGTTGATATAATTGATGTAAGATATGAAAGAATTAGGAGGATTAAGGAGAGAGCTAAGGAGATACTTCAGAGATGGCTTAAGGAGAGAACTATTGATGTTAAGGAGATTATTAATGAGATAGAAGAAGCTGTTAGAATCGCTAGTATGATATACTATGGACCAGAAAGACTGCCTGCAGGTCCTGATGTCGATAAATCAGATACGCTCATCATCGTTGAGGGTAGAGCTGACGTACTCAATTTACTAAGATACGGCTATAGAAACGTTATAGCAATTGAGGGAGCTAAGGGTGAAATACCTGAGACAATAATTAAACTCTCGAAGTCCAAGAAGAATGTTATAGCATTTGTTGATGGCGATAGAGCTGGTGACATGATACTTAAGGAATTAATTAGAGTTGCTAAGATAGACTACGTAGCAAAGGCACCACAGGGTAGGGAGGTTGAAGAGTTAACTGGTAAGGAAATAGCTAAAGCATTGAAGAGTGCCGTTCCCGTCAAGACATACTTACAGCAGTTGGAAGCAGCTAAAGCTGAAGCTAAGGCAGCACCAACACCTGAAGTTGAAGCCGCTGAAGTAGGTGCTATCCAGATACCTCAACATGTTGTAGAAAATATCAAGGAGCTTAGAGGAACTCTAGAAGCGATACTTTACAATAATGAGTGGAAACCCGTAGATAAAGTCCCTGTTAAGGACATTGTTGAGTACCTAATTAGAAGCGAAGGTAAGAACATATACGCTATAGTAATGGATGGAATCATAACTCAAAGAGTAGTTGATGCGGCCTCAGTAAGGGGTGTTAAGCTTATCATAGGTGCAAGGACAGGCGTCATATCTAAGATGCCTAGTGAATTAACCCTTCTCACATATGATGATGTTCTTCACTAAAATAACTTACCCTTTCTACTACTCCTTAAACCTTTACTACCTCCAAATCCCTTCTTACCTGCTGTTGTACCTGAGAGGAAGTCCAGGATAGACTTAGCAGCTTTACCAGCACCCATTAATTGCTTGTCGGTTACTCCGAAGTAACTCAAAATTCTTAATGCTGCAGGAACTATTTGGTGCTGTATGTAGTACTCACTATCAATATTTCTGACGTCCTTGATCATGAAGTATGGATAAGCTCTTGACGATATCTTACCTATTCCTCTTACTATCACATAGCCTATCTTATCACCAATCTCAATCTTACCACCAGCTTCAACAAGTCTCTTAGCAGCCACTACGTGAGGTGCATCAACAGCATATTCTTCTAATTTCCTCGTTATTGACTTCCATATTATGAGTTTCTCAAGAGGTATTTGACCTTCTCTCAACTTCTTAACTACGTCTCTTACATACTTTACGGCTTCATCTACCTTACCTTCCCTTAACACTATCTTAGCTACCTCTTCTTGAACCTCCTTAGCTATTTCAGCCCAATCACCCCTTACCGCTTCAAACCCCACGATATCTATTGAGCCATCAGTTGTTAACCCTATGTATCTCTTCTTAGCTTCGGTGAAGAATACTCTCTTATATAGCTTATCTATTTTAATCTCTAAACCTAATTCCTCCTTAACCTTATTAATGAATTCCTCAACCTTCTCCTTAACATACGTTACAAATAGGGAATCTGTGTCTCCATAAATCACCTTTAAGCCTAGGGACTTAGCTATACTTATAGCTCTCCTAATAGTCTCCCTACCAAGTGCTGTTACAGCTTCGGCACCTTCCTTGAAGTACCACCTAGCACCAACCCAGCCCATGTAGCCGTAAGAAGCATTAGCTAGTACCTTAAGTGCTTTCTGCCTCTCATCAAGAACTCTATATTCAGGTGAATCCTTAGGGAGTTTCTTCATTTCCTCCCTGACTTGCTTCCTTAACTTCAGTAAGGTTTCAAGCACCATCTTATAAAATCCTGGCGGATGCTTTCTAAATCTATATCCAAGTCCTGGTACTATGTAGCACTCATCCTCACTACACTCACCTCTCACGAATGTGTCAGGACCTATGTTGTACTTTATCATTAAGTTAGGATACATAGCACTAAAGTCTAGAACCGCTATATTCTCATGAACACCTCTCTCAGGTTCTAGTACTATGGCACCTTTATATGACTCATAAGGTCTTTCAACCCTATTTGGTACTAACTCATTAAACTTAAATGCAGCCCTGATTAAGTACCACTCAAGGCGAAAGCCAACAGAGGCAGCACCTACTTGATCTAAGGGTAAGCCTGTAAGACTCGATAACTGCATAGCGAATGGGAGGAACTTCTCAGCTAAACCCATGGTTGAGACAACATCATCTCTAGCATACTTGAGTAGAACCTTCCTCTTTTCTTTATCATCCCAATACCTATAGAGTTCATACCACGGTATTAACGTACGTTCACTCTTCTTCATGACGCCTAAGTAATCAGCTACCTCCTCTAATGACTTAATCTTTACTTCAGGAATTTCTTCAGCGAAGTTGTATAGGTCAACATTGAGTCTACCAGGTATGGATATATGACCATAGACTGAGGTTCTCGGTATTCCACCCTTAACTCTACCAACATCAAGCTGAATTCCCAAAATATTCGCTCTCTGAAGCATGTAAGGCCAGTCAAAACCATTACTATTGTACCCAACTATTATATCTGGATCATATTCATGAACATACCTTATGAATTCCTTAATTAAGTCATAGTCAGGCTTATCACTTCCATCCTTAGCTAATAACTGCTTAACCTTGCCTTCAGAATTCATGAGTGATATAATGATTATTGGGTCTTTATCATGTCTTGGAGCGCCTCTAGGGTTATATACCTCTATGTCGAAAGCAAGTACCTTAAGTTTAGGTGGTAGGCTTCTATCGATTCTCTTGAACTTACTTACCTTAACCTTATATACCTCATCAACTCTATACTTAGCTTCCTTAAATGGCCCTTCAACTTCGACTTCATACCATGAGCAGGGGGTTAAGTCCTTATCTATTAAGTACCTCATAGCGAATCTTATGTCAGCTTCAAGAACCTCCTTAACACCTTTAATCTTCTTTACTTCCTCTCTATACTCACGAACATACTCAGGTATTAGCGTAGTTATCTTTATAGCCTTTACGGGTCTACCATAATACTTCTTATCAACTATCTCCACCTTCAGTATTGGTGAGGCTCCCTTACTGAGGAACTTTACCTTATTAGCTATATCTTTAGGATCAACTCTTTCCTCAGGTAATATATAGAAGTAGGGTCTAAATGAGTCATCCTTAATTACTATCCTCTTACCATCGTCCTTAACTCCCCATAGTATTATAATGGGTATCCTACCTGAAACTTCATAGCTTGCATCGAGTAAGTAAAATGTTAACTTCAAAATACTACCCTAAGATAATAATGGTTACGGAAAAGATAAACACAACTACTCTAACTTACTAAGTATGAATCTTGCGACACTTCGAGACTTACTTAATATTGCATCCATGTTTAAGTATTCCCATAACCCAAACCTTCCATGAAGTATGATATTATTCTCCAAGAGCTTAGATTTAGCCTTACTCAACACTTCACTTCTAATTCTATCATAGATTACGTATGCATTAAACCATTTAGTTATGTTGTAAACCTCAATGTCTTTTTCACTCTTAATTATCCTTAAGTATTCTAGATCCTCAATTACCTTCCTTAAGAAGGTGTATTTATTAAGGCTTCTTAACTCATCTTGATTACTTAGGGATGTCTCAGTTATTAGTGCAGTACAGTTCTTTGGTGCATTTAATGGGGAGTAGTTGCTCAGGAATGCAAATCTATGAAATATTATGTCCCTCTGTGGTACGTAGACCCAATGGTATGGTAATGAGGAACCTCTAAAACCTATTGATGTAACAACTAGTGGTACAGATCTTAACATACTTAACTCTCTACTCATGCCTTCTAATACATCCTTTAATATGTTTGCTGACTCATTTAATGGTGCTGTGTAAACCACATATCTACATCTAACTTCATCATCACTTACCTCAACAATCAAATCATTACCATCTAACCTTACTCTTCTTACTCTACTTTCCACCTTAATTATGACTTTCTCACTTATCTCGTTAATTAATGATTTAATTAATGACTCTATACCTCCTCGTAGTGGATAGTAGAAGTTTAATTGATGCTTATATCCCTCGGTATCAAGCCCTACTGCCGCCTTCATCACATCCTCTATAGGTGGTGTTGGAACCCTACCCTGAACCCACTCAAGAGTTACCTCACTTAGGTCAATCTTCCATAGTTTCTCATTATATGGTTTAAGGTATGTATTAACAATACAGTTACCGAAGACATAATAAAGCCATTCAAGGAAGTTTCTAGGTTCTTTAACCTCACCTTTAAGCCTCTTTATGTAGATTTCTATAATATCCCTTAAACACTCAAACCTCTTCTCAGGTGGTAGATCCTTTAAGCCATTCTCGAAGGGGTACTTCACATACCTGCCATCAATGTATATTTTAGAATTTCTTCTATGTCTTACGTAATTTCCATTAAGTATGTTAAGAATCTCTTTCAGAGTACTTGAGTCTTTAGAAAATATTATATGTGAGCCCCCAATATCGAATGTGTAACCATTAATTACCATGCTACGTAGTAATCCCCCAACATTTCTTGAAGCCTCAAAGAGGATCACGTTCTTAACTCCATACTTAAGTAGGTAGTAAGCTGTTGATATACCAGCTAAGCCACCACCTACTATGCATACGTCATAATACTTCATCATACTTTAAGATAAGTTTGAATATTTAAATCCTCATGAGCTTGTATGCGTGTTTAAATATACTTGGATAGATTAAGTTACTGGTGTAAACTTGATTGAGAGAGTAAAAGTAGGTATTGATCCATTAGATTTCGCACTTCCTGAGGGAATACCTAGGTCTTCAACAATAGTTATAGCTGGTGATGCAGGTACGGGGAAGTCCGTACTCCTGACCCATATATCTAAGAACTTTATGGATAGAGGTGAGAAAGTAGTATATCTAACGCTTGATGACTCACCTCAAGCTATTCTCGAGATGTACTCAAGTTTTGGTTGGGATATTGAGAAGTACTTAAATAATAACTTACTGTTAATAATTGATGCATTTACTTTCAGGTTGAGAGGATTCAAAATCATGTTAAAGTCTAGGGGTGTTGCTAGGGAGGTTAAACCTGATGATTTAAGCAAACTCCTCTACGTTATTAATGAGGTTATAAACTATAATAACATGAGAAATTCAGGTCTACTCATAATTGACTCACTTAATGAGTTAATGTTTAGATTTGACCTAACTCAAGTCTTAGACTTCGTTAGGAGTGTTAGAGCTGTTGTATCTAAGGGTAAGGGTGTGGTATCACTAATAACCCTACACACATCAACTAATTCATTAAGGGAGTTAGCCGCCCATCTTGAGTACTTAGTTGATGGCTTAATAGTTACTAGGATAGAGCCTGAACTTCAGGAGTTGGGGATCCCTGTTAAGCAGTTAATGGTTAGGAAGATGAGGGGTGTCCCAACTAATCCTCTATGGGTTCCATACGTAATAGTTAATGATGGTGTCAGAGGGGTTGACCCTAATAAGTTAGCATCACTAGTTAGGAGTAAGTTACAGCAGGCAATAATTAGGGTTGGTGGTAAGGGTAGTGGGGTTCAAGGTTAAGATAAACGTAGGTAAGGAATGTAACCTCTGCGGTCTATGCGTTAAGTACTGTCCAGCAAATGTCTTTGAGATAGTGAATGGTGAGTTAGTAGTTCATGAGGATAGATGTATATACTGTAAGGGCTGTGAACCACTATGCCCTAGGAACGCACTAAGAGTTGAATTACTTGATGAAGGCCTAAGCATAGAGATTCATAAGTCACTACTATGAAGCCCGCACACCATGAAATAATAAATCAACACTTATAACCCCAAAGAAGTAAGAAGTTATGAAGG
>CAZQFL010000024.1:0-22556 GCA_964592745.1 uncultured Desulfurococcaceae archaeon | reverse complement strand
AAGGAGGAGAAGACATTTGAGGTTATTCTAGCTCAACCTGTATCTAGGACTCACATAGGTATAGCTAAGATGGTTGGAGTGATCGTGCTGGCATTCATAGAGATATCCGTATTTACTGCCTCATGGCTTTACTACATGAAGTCAATAATCTCAGCTAGTACGTCTCAAAGTACTATCAGCTCGATAGCATTAATTAAGAGCTTAGGGGTCAGCGGTATATCAGCTCTCCTAATAGATGTATTCATAATAATGATGTGTGCCTCCATAATAGGGTTAATCATTGGCGGTATATCACGGGATACTAGAAGTGCTGGAATGTTTGTAGGACCTATAATGTTTATATTAATTATTGCAGCATTGAGCACTCAATGGCTAGGTGTACCTCAAGGTATTCCTCAAATACTTATGGCCTCATCAACACTAGTCATGACTCCCTCAATAATAACGTACTTAGCAATAGTAGGTGATAAATCGTTAATATCATTACCACTAATAATAAACGTAATAGAATTTACAATCTTAATTTACGTACTTAAGAAGTTCATGGAGAGCGAGGTAATAGTTACTGGTTGGAGAATACTGAAACGTAGGGTAAGACCTTAGTAATGTCCTTAAACCTTAATTAACTGAGTAGAAATTACCCCTACGGCCCCACCCGACAGACAGGTCCGTGTCCCGGACCATGGATGAAGTCGGGCTCCGCCGGGCGGGCCTTCACTATCTCCATTAAGTACTTTAAGGTTAAGGTACTAATAATCAAATCATGAAGTCATAAATACACTGTAAGAACAAGCCACATTCTTATCATAAATAATCAATGCTCATCGGTAAGCATATTTATGGAGGCTATGATAGAAGTACTTGGTGATACCGAACGAGCTCGAGGATGGCCATATCTATAGTACTGATTATTCTTGGTGTACTGTACATAGTGTGTGGGTTATGGCTATTAGGTATTGCAGCTTTTAATGAGGGTGTAAAGCAGGTTAGTTTAGTAAATCTAATACGTAATGAGGCAGTAGTGCTTAAACTGACTGGTTTGATATTAATCGTTGCTGGAATAGCTATTAGCTTCTCTAAAAAGCTAATTGAACCTGCAGTAATGAAGCTGAGAAAGTCATAGTCGGGAACTAAGGGGGATGGAGTACCTCATTTTAAGTAACTTAATAAGTAGTTTGTTGTAACATTATTATAGAAGATCATGAGGAAGTACCTAGCTATTACTGCTGTTGTACTCGTAGTTCTCGGTTTTATAGTGTACTTTATATGTGTGTACTTAACGTGGTATACTATAGGTAAGCAATCACTTAATGGATATCTAATAACGTATGATGGCTTCAACTTAACTGAGGAGTTATGGAGTAGGATGTCTGATTATGGAGTTAATGATAAAAACGTTAGTAAATATGTTAGCTGGCTTAAGGAAGTAATTAGTGAAGACATAAACTCAGTCATGAATGGTGAGTATGTTTACTGGTTCTTTAGTGATGGCTCTAAGGAAGGTTTATGTGGTATGAGTAAGGTTGTTAGAGTAGGCTTAATAAACTTATCCTATGGAGCTTTAATGATTGTTTCATCATATAGATGTAGGGATGGTGTAGACATAGTTGTTCATGCAACTATAGGTGACGATAAATTATGGAGGGAGTTATTAGCTAAGGCTCTAATGCTTACGTTCAGACTTGAACGTGAGGATGTATTGGAAGCGCTGAAAATTACCTTATTTAGGAAGTATAGGTACCTATTTAATAAGTCTGCATGGGCCTTATGGAAGATCTCACTGAAGGGGAATGGGTCTAGGGTAAGGTTATTGAGTGGTGAGACCTTACCCATCAGGAATGTGTTTGTAATATTAGAGATGCCTGTATACTTCATCGCACCATCGATAAATGAAACACTGTACAACTTAATACTGCCTTACTACATAGACGTAGCTGAACTACTATACTGGAGATTCATAGCATCGCATGCTTTAACATTAGCTATAAAATTATCACAACCACCTAACACATCCCTTTCACACCTTTACAAGGACATTACACTTAAGTTAGTAAGTAAGGTCGTATTGAGGAATGTAAGGTATAGTAAGGAATTCCCTAATTTAACTTACACCACCTACACACCATTCTTAGTAAAGCAAGAAGGTAAGGGCCCGTGTATAGTGCAGTCTTCAGCTTCATCAATATTTGCATCAATAGTTTTAGATACAATAACAGCTAATGCAGTTATCGATGTACCTAATGGAACTCACGTAATTTCGTTATTAATACTACCATCAACACTATTCAAGAGTGAAGGTGAGGTGACTCTACCGGTAGATGTTGATGGTGATGGGATTAACGATAATGCTGTAGTAATTGTGGATACAGCAAACCTACCCATTAAGTACGTGGAGACCCACATAAAGGAACTTCATCTACTAGGACCACTAAGCTATGCCCCAACACTCTTACTACCTACACGACTAAATAACTTAAGTTTAAGCATTACGACATTATTCTATGCATACTTCAACTATAGTAGAGAATTACTTAGTAGTCCTTCATGGATGTACCTACCCTGGTCACGACGCACTCTAAGAATACATGAGTTATCAATCAATAACCTAATAGATAGTTCACTCAAGGACGTACTGAGTTCATGGTATATTGGTACGAAAACACCTTCAGGCTACATACATTACTGGAGTATCCCAACACTTAACATTTCCAAGAAGCCATACATACTACTACAAAACTATAGTGAATCAGTAATGAGTAGTAAGTTCAGTAAGGAAGAAGTTAGATTCGGCCCTAGTTCATTGAATCTATGGATTAACTTATGGATTGATGCACTAAACCATGTAATTCCCTTAAGTACGCATATACCACCATCTAAACCTATATGGCCTAAGAACGTACCAGGGATTAGTATTAATGCATCCATTAACACCTTACCTAAGACCTTAGAATTACCGTTAAACTGTACATACTCAACATTAAGGGTACCAATGATGCTTAAATGTAATGTAAGCCTTAATAATGGTAAGGAAGTGTTAAAGTGTACAGGTAAGGATATTGAAGTCCTAGTTAGGGGTTTACCATACATAGATCAATGGAGTATATCGATATTAGTAAGGACGAGTAACCTAAGTAATCTAAGTAATGCTACATGTGTACAGATTATATCCAATTACGGTCATACGTACTCATCATACATAACATTAAAGAAGTACTGGATTGGGCCAGCATTATTAATGAGGATATCAGAGAATGAAATAGTAATCTGCGTACCTAGAGCTCATTTTGGTTTACGTAGGGAGCCTAAACTAATATTAATCAAGATTCCCCACATAGGTAAGGAAATAGCCCTAATACCTACTAATGAATCAGCTAAAGAAGTACCGTTAAAGTTTAATGTAACTTTAAGAGCTAATTTAATCTCTGTAAATAGCCTTAAAGATTGGTATGTTAAGAAGTCAATCATTCAAGAAGGGGTTAATGCATCAATAAAATTTCTATTAACAAAGAGATTAGTTAAGGGTAAGGTAACTGCCCTACTAAGTATATGTCTTCACGGACTTATGCCTAAGGAGTTAACAGTCATGACGGCAGTAATAAATATCAGGTTTAAGAATGGAACATTAATTAAACTATATGAACCAATCCAAACCTATAGATACGTATCTCATGTATACACATGCTATGTAGTATCACATGAAGTTCCTAAAGCCTTAATACTTGGTGGTAGTTATGAAGTCTACTTAGAATCGCTTAATACGTCCGTGAGGGTGATCATGGAATCGTAAGGTATTCTTAGGTGTGTAGTGACTACACAACATATTATTTATACTTCACCATTAATTACTGGAGGATTTATGAGGCCTACACACATATTAATGTACATTACAGCAGTACTCAGTATATCCTCAGCCTCCATACTAGTCCTACTCTCAGGTGCTGTAGCAGCTGCTTGTGCTTTCTGGAGATTACTAATAGCTTCAATCATACTTCTTCCATTCTACCTACTAAGAAGGAGAGGAACCGTGCTCAGCAGTGAAGGTCACGTAGTTAATTACTTATTCATAGTGATTGCGGGTACATCGTTAGGCATGCACTTCACTCTATGGATGGACTCACTATTTAGATTACCAGTGATAGTTAGTACTACAATAGTCGTTACATACCCGATATATGCATACATTTTTGAAATACTGATCTTCAAGGTTAAGTTCAGGTATACAGACATTTTAGGCATGCTCATAGCATTCACAGGTATCCTACTTTACTTCCATGAGGCATTGAATATAGGTATAGTTGATTTACTTGGAGTTATTGAGAGCTTCATAGCATCAGTACTTGCCGCAATATATTTCTTCATTGGTAGATTCATTAGGTTAAGGACGGGGTTACTAACATATGTGATACCAACATACATAGTTGGTGCTGCGGCAGTAGTGCCTTACTCAATAATAACTAATGCTAACATCACTAATTACCCTGTAGCAACATGGATATACTTCGCATTACTAGCCTTAATACCTATGATGGGTGGTCATACAATAATGAATTACCTCCTCAAGTTCTATAGTAGCTACGTAGTATCATCGATAGCTTTCCTTGAACCTATAGGTGCTTCCTTATTAGCCTTACTAATACTTAATCAAGTACCTAAAATTGAGCATGTAATTGCAACACCATTAGTACTTTGTGGTGTAGCATTAGTTCTAAGATCGGCCTCTGAATCTTAATTAATGAAGGAGTTAACTACGCTATTAATGTGTGGGACACAATTATTTGTAATCGTGAGCCTCAAATTATAGGGGTACTTACAATACTCTACTTAGGTACATACTTTTCCAATATCTTATCCCACCTAACTAATAGCATTAGGAGTACCATAACTATTAGAACGGCTGTGCTTAGTGCTATAACGTAGTTCTCACTTAACCCTATAGACTCACCTAGGAATGTTACTGCACGACCGAATAGTGTTATGAAGTACATCATCACTATCTTACCTATAATACACGGTATTAGGGCATGGTGTAGTTTGTACCTAAGCATTCCTAAGGCTATGAAAAGTAAGTCATCTGGTAATGGTGTTAACGCGAATATGAATAGTATTAAGGGAACTACATACTTACCCTTAGTTAATGTTATTAGTTTTATTAAGGCATTTATTTGCTTTATGTACTTAGTACTTTCTAATGTCTTTGACATGAACCTACCCATAACCCAGCCCGTAAACTCGCCAAGACCTGATCCTAGACCACCAACTAATGCTGTTATTAATGGGTCCAACTCCTTCATACTGGCTAGGAGGAATATTATGGCTGTATAAGGTATGGGGAAGATCACACTAACAGCTCCAATAAAGCTTATCATGAATACTCCTAGATACTTAGGCATCCCGGTCAAGTATAGTGTAATGTAGGGTCTCAAAACGTATAGGGATACACTCATCAGGATTATGAGAGCTATACCTACTAAGTTCTTAGCACGCCTCAATACTCTATCCTCTTAAGCTAAGCTACGTTCTAATTCTTAAAACTTATTTAAATCCTACAGAATCACCCCTAATCAGCTGCTCGACAGATCATCATAGATCAGTTGTAGCCGGGGAACTCATCAACCATACACTACTATCTTAAAGAGTTAAAAATTATGAGCTTGACTTACCTCCAGCTCCCTTACCCTTAACTTCCTCAGTAGTACCAGATACGATTAAAGGTATTAAGTTCGCTATTTCAGGATTTGTCTTAGATATTATACCTAGTACTAATAACTCTATAGCTCTAGGTATCCTCTCCTGGACATCCTTAGGTATAGCATTAAGTACTCTTAGTAGGAATGCATAATTTGTCGGGATCTCATTCACTAAATGCCAGAAGTAGTATTCATATACATCCTGACTAATCTTAGTTCCTAAATCTAGACTTATGAGACTTAACTTAACACTCTCCAAGATAGGGCTTAACTCCTGCGCATACTTATCCTCAATATCGACAGGTCTTGTTAGTAAGTCCTCAATACTTAACTCGCTAAGCATTTTTTGTGAGGCTCTTCTAAAAGCCTTCCTTAAGTCCCTAATTAGTGGTTCAGTATTGACACTTCCGTAATTCCTCCATAGATTAGCTAGAAACCCTGTTACATCACTAACTTTAAGCGTTAGTCCCTTTAACTCAATACCAACTCTTAACCTCTCCTTTGTTAACCCATTGTAATCCTCACCAACACTTATGTGTACAGGTCTAGTGTTTACATATACTATACCGACTTCTACGCTCTTCTTAACTCTCTCACCACCTACTGTAGTAATTGTGTATGAGGCACGAGGTGATGGTGGTAAGACGTCCCTGATTATTAAAGCACCCCTACCAGCTTCGAACGTGTATATTATCGGTGCTAGCCACTCATAAGTATGTACTACAGCTTTCTCCTTTAATGGGAATATTATTGGTAGTTCACGAGGTTCTTCATTCTTATCACTAACGCCGAAGGCTGGCTCTATTAGTGAAGGCTTACCTCCACTAACCATTGATTTAGGGTATACAATAATTATAGGGCTGGAAGACATACGCATGAATAATCACCTAAATTCAACGCCTTTTAGCTAGGAACTCCTCAATCCATAACTTAACCTTACCTACTAAATCAGGACTTCCATCAATATTCCACTCATTATCAATTATACAGAAGTAGGATGAACCAACAGCTATACATCTAGATACACTATCGAAGTATAGAGGTCTTATAGCCTTATCTAAGCTTAAGTATTCAATAAAGTTAAGGAAGTCTGAAGTCATTATTAACGACTTCTTACCACCACTACTTCTATACTTAGTTACTGCAGCACGCATAGTGTCTAATAACTCCCTACCCTTATCCCTTGTTTTAACCTTAAATAATGCCTTTCTTGAGATCCCTTCCTTAGTCTCGTAAGTAATTTCTAGGATCTCACTAACCATGAATAACCTCCTCTCAGTCCTATAGTTCGCTGATATGAAGTTATTGAACCCTATATTCACCTTAACACTATGAAGACTAAACTCCGTCCCCCTCATCTGTATGGTACCTAGGAGTTTCTCAAGGAATGAAACCCTATAGTTCGTAATTACTAATCTACCTTTAGGCTTCTCTGTAATACTTAAGTACTCAACATTCTCCTCAGCAAGACTGACCTCGTCATTAAATGGTATAAATACCTCGATACTAGTTGATGGTAATATGAATCCCATTCAACATTACCCCAATAATATCTAATGGAAATAAGTTAAAGTTTTTACTATGATTAGCTACCTAATGACTACTCAACTTTTAGGTGACCACAAACTGGGCATTCAGGATTCCTTCTAACATTTATGACTTCAAACTCTCCCTTCTTACCATTCACTATTATTAACTTACCTACTGCTGGCTCTCCGTAACCAGTAATTATCTTGATAGCTTCTAAAGCTTCCATAGTTCCTAATATACCTGGTGTTACACCAAGTATTGGTATTTCTCTCTCACGTCTAGGTTCATGAGGGAATAGACATTTAAGACATGGACCCTTACCAGGCATTATCACTAGTAATTGCCCATAAACCTCCCTCACACCAGCATGTATTAATGGTTTTAAGTACTTAACACAGTACTCATTCAGTAAGAACCTAGTCTCCCAATTATCTAGAGCATCAATAGCTAGATCAACCTTAGGTACTATCTCTTCAGCTAGGCCCTTATCGAATCTCCTCCTATACGTAATGATCTTCACATTAGGATTTAACTTCCTTAATCTCTCAGCAGCTACATCAGCCTTATACTTACCTATATCATCCGTAGTATACAGGATCTGCCTATTCAGGTTATTTAACTCTAACTTATCAGAATCAACTATATGTATCTCACCAACACCTGCGGCTACTAAGTAGTAGAGTACTGCTGAACCTAAACCTCCAGCACCTACAACTAAGACCTTAGCTCTCTTTAATCTCAACTGAGCCTCAACACCTAAGAATAGTAGTTGCCTCCTATACCTCTCAAGTTCTTCATTACTTAAACTAATACTATTAATCAATACTAACACCTATAAATCTTTGTTAAGGAGCGTACTATATATCTCCAGCTGTATGAAGGTTAAGGTGATATTCCTCTAGAGCTGCGAGATCGTACCTGGAGGTATGAGAGTAATTGATATAGAGTTAAGGGAGAGCACTATCCCAGCTAACCTACTCAAATTCATAAAGAATAACGTTAGTGAGAAGTTAGCATTAGGAATTCTTGAGAGAAGGTTAACGATAAGTATAGTAGTTGATGATGTACTTATAGCAAATTTAAATTATAGGTTAAGAAATGGGGATACAGTCAGATTCCTAACGTCTACATCAGGTGGGTAGCTCACTTATCAACTTAATGCCCATAACATTGAACAGTTTCTCTAACGCTACTACCTCACAACTACTTAGCTCACGATTGAAAACTACCCTAACAACCATACCTCTACCCTCAGGGCCTAACTCACCTTCGAAGAAGTAATTTAACGATAAATCCTTACTTAATAATATGTCTCTTAACTCCTTACATAATACTTCAGCAATGCTATGAGTCCTTAGACCCTTAATCACCAACTCCCTACCATTACGTTTAAGTATAGCTATCGTAGTCATTACTTAGCACCTACATCCTTAGACGTCGTTACGTAACTTACCTAACTTCTTAAGAGTTAAGTATATTTTTTCAGGTGTTATTGGGAGTTCATTGATTTTTGCTCTAAGTGCATGGCTCACAGCATTAGCTATTGCAGCTGCAATACCTACTAATGAAGGCTCGCCTAACCCTTTAGCTCCGAAAGGTCCTCGCTTGTATCCTGATTCAACCCAGTCATAAATTATCTCAGGTGCATCAGCTGCTGTAGGTATGTAGTAAGTAGATAGGTTAGCATTTAGTACTCTACCTTCAGCATCATGTATGAGTTCCTCCATTAATGCGTAACCAAGACCTTGAATAGCACCACTTTCTGCTTGATGTTCAACACCTTCCTTATTGATTACCTTACCGACGTCATATACAGTGTAAATCCTATCTACAGTGACTTCACCTGTCTCCACATCTATGGTTACCTCAGCAATTACAGCTCCAAATGTGTATGTAATGTATGGTGAACCCTGACCTGTGTCTTCATCCCAACTAGCTGAGGGAGCTCTATAGTACCCAAACTCCTGTAATGGGATGCCGAGCCAGCGTGCCTCCCCAATAACATCTCTCCAAGATATTCTCTTTGATGGGTTACTCCTACAAAATACATCTGGTGCCCTAATCTCTACATCACTAGGTGGACAACCAAGGATACGTGATGCTACTTCATTAAGTCTCTGTCTTAACTTATATGCAGCATTAACTGTTGCTGCACCACCCATGACGGTAGTTCTAGAAGCTACAGTAGGTCCTGAATCAGGTACTGCTGAAGTATCTGCTCTCTCAATTATGAAGTAATTTGGAGGTACACCAAGTATTTCTGAAGCTATCAGTATTAGACCCCATAAAGCACCTTGACCAAAATCTGTAAGTCCGGTTCTGAACGTTATTGTACCATCACTATTAACTATTAGTGATACTGATGAGTAATCAGCAGCTTCAACACCTATGGAGTTACCATGCCATAGTACAGCAACACCGATACCCTTCCTCACTGACCCTTTAGAATGAAGTGAGTACTTCCTCCTCTTCTCATACCAATTACTTAAATTAACAGCTCTTCTCAAGGCCTCCTCAAGACCTACACCAAGATCCTTACTAAGTAGTTGACCGTGGACAGTCTCATCACCTTCCCTCAATATGTTCTTAAACCTTAAGTCTACAGGGTCCATACCTAGCTCTTCAGCTAGTAAGTCCATCTGTCTCTCAACAGCAAAGTGTATTTGAGGATTACCAAAGCCTCTAAACGCTCCAGCATAAACATTATTCGTATATACAGCAACAGTATCTACTCTAGCATTAGGTACTCTATACGGACCAACTGAGTGTACGGTCGCTCTCCAAGCTACGAAGGGACCTAGTGATGCGTAAGCACCAGTATCTAGTATAATTTTAGCCTCAACAGCTACGAGGGTACCGTCTCTCTTAGCGCCATGCCTGTATCTAGCTATCATTGGGTGTCTCTTGCTATGACTAATGAATGACTCCTCCCTAGTATAGATGATGATAGCGGGTCGACCAGTAAGGTAGGTCGCTAATGCAGCTTTAGCACCAATAACATTACCCACATCCTCTTTACCGCCGAAACCTCCACCCATTAATGGAGCTATAACCCTAACTAAGCCTTGAGGTAGGCCAAGAACTCTAGCGATAGCTCTCCTAGCTTCAAATGGGCATTGAGTAGTAACAATTACTGTAACACCACCATCGCTCTCAGGTATGGCTATAGCTGCTTCAGGCTCTAAGTATGCATGCTCCTGAAATTGAGTTCTATACTCATTCTCGACAATTACGTCAGCTTCCCTAAACCCCCTTTCAACATCCCCTCTCCTAATCTTATACTTAGCAACAACATCACTACCTCTCTCATCATGTATCAACGCATGCTTCTTCTCATTAAGAGTCTCTAAGTCAATAATATCTAAGGGATTCGTTATCACTGGTAACTTCTCATACTCAACATGAATCCTCTCAGCGGCTTCCCTAGCTATGTAATAATCCCTAGCAATCACTAATGCTAATACATCACCTATGTATCTAACCTTACGGTCAACAATTAATGGTTGATCAGGAACTACATAACCAACATCATTAATTCCAGGTATGTCCTTAGCTGTTATCACCTTAACAACTCCAGGGTATCGAGATACTTCACTTATATCTAGCTTTTTAATCATTGCATGAGCGTACTTAGCCCTAATACTATAAACATATAGAGCATCCCTATACCTGCTCACGAAATCAGCCGTGAATATTGGTACCCTACCAGTAACCTTACTTACTGCATCCCAACGTAGTAACTTCTTACCTACATAAACAAACCTCTTATACTTTGAAAACACTTCCTCAACTATACGTATGTGCTCAGGTACCTGACTCAAGAAATCACCTCCTTAATATCGAAGTATATCCTACCTTCACGAATGTATTTAGAGGCTATCCTCGCGGCCTTAATGAACCTTAAGTAGCTCCCACACCTACAGTAATGACCGCTAAGAACCTCCTTAATTTCTTCATCTGATGGGTTAGGATTCTTATCAAGTAGCCACTTAATAGCTAAGGCAACACCAGGAATACAGAAACCGCACTGGATAGCATGTACGTCAAGGAGGGCTTTCTGGACTGCATGGATCTTACCTTCAGGAGCTAAACCAGCTACAGTTGTGATTTCACTACCATTAGCTCTGACAGCCAAGATTAGGCATGATGGTACTAACTCACCATTCATTAAAACAACGCATGAACCACACTCACCACGACCACAACCCTCCTTAACACTTACAATACCTAACCTATATCTAAGAACATCAACCAATCTCTCATAGGGCTTAACATACACCTCGTAATGCTTACCGTCAACTCTTAACTTAATTTTTACTGAAGGGTATTCCTCATTACACATATTATCACCTTAACCCAACGAACTCCTAATCCTCTCCTTAACCTTAAGTAGTGACCTCTTAAGCAATACACCTGATAAGTACAGCCTATAGTCTGAGGTAGCTCTATAATCACTTACCCTAGTCATCTCCTTAATTAAGACCTCCTTAACTGCTCTACTTAAGACATTATCAGTTAACGATTTACCTTTAAGGAATTCCTCAACCAATTTAGCTCTACCTGGATAAGGCTTACCTACACTATCGAAGGCTATTGCTACATCCTTAATAACCTCATGATCCATGTGAGCATAAGTAGCAACAACTACGTAACCCATTATATGTGCTTTCCTCCTATCAAACTTTAGGAGTGATGTTGATGAGTTAAGTGGTTTCTCCCTAAACCTTACCTCAGTTATTAACTCATTGGGTTCCTTCCTAAGTACTCTCTTACCAACATAGAGATTCTCTAAAGGTACCCACCTCTCACCTTTAACGCTCATAAGTTTTACTTCAGCATTAAGTGTCAGTAGAAGTATTGCCGCATCTGATAAGGGATGAGCTGTAGCTATATTGCCTCCAACAGTAGCTAAATTTCTAATGTATGGAGTTGCAAAAGAGTGAATTAGGTCATGAAATCCTAAATACCTTACATCATTAACGAGGAATGACCTCCCTAACTCATTAATAGTTGTTAAAGCTCCAATCCTTATGAATCCATCCTCCTTCTTAACAAACGATAGCTCCCTTCTTAAAGGCCATAGATCAATTAATCCCTTAAACCTAATGACACCCTCCCTAACTAAAACAAGGACGTCAGTACCACCAGCTATAGGTATAACTTCAGGTGCCTCTCTATCGAGTATCTCTAGAGCATCATCTAAACTTTTAGGCCTATAAACATTGAATCTAAAAATAAGTACCACCTACTGATAATCACGGTATTGAGTAATAAACTCCACTTAAGTTCTTGATTAAACTTTTAACTTATCCACAATATCAGCAACTATGCTTAAATATCTAGGCTCTACCCTATTAATGTATGATAATACCTCAGCTGCTATTGATATAGCTATTTCCTCAGGCTTATCAGACCCTAAATCAATACCTATTGGTGCATGTAGTTTAGACTTAATTAATTCTTTAGGTATACCTTCAGATACTAACCTTTTAATAAATTCAGTGACTTTCCTCCTACTACCTAGTAAACCTATGAAGTTAGCTCTAGACTCCATAAGTTCCTTAACCATCTTATAATCAGTCTCGATCTCACCATGAAGTACTAGAACTACATCACCCTCCCTAACGATTTCTTTCAACTTATTAGCTATGTCGTCAATACTACCAGTAATTCTGACGTCAGCATAGGGTATGTAATCCTCACTTACTAACTCAGGCTTAGGATCTGCTACAATTATTCTAAACTTTAGGAATTTGAAAACCTCAGCAACAGGCCTACCAACACGTCCCGTACCAAATATGACTACCCTTCTTGAAGGTCTTAAAACATCTATGTAGACCGTTAATACTCCACCACATATTAATCCTGTATCAACTGCACCACTAATAGGCCTCCCAGTGAATGAGTACTTAATTATCTTAGGCTTACCCTCCCTTATAGCCTTAACAGCTTCACTAACTACATGTCTCTCGAATGGACCACCACCGAGAGTTCCATAAATATTGCCGTCCTCATCAATAAGCATTTTAGAACCCACATCCCTAGGTCCTGAACCCTCCTTACTAACAACTATGGCTAGTGCGACACTCTTACCTTCATTAATAAGCCTTAAAGCCTGGTTAAGTAGCTCCTCATCACTTAAGCTAAAAATCCCCTTCTCACTACCCATGTAGGCACCATTGGTTATAATGAGACACTAGTAATAAGTATTAAGACCATACCTATGAATCAGGTTATAATTTACTAGTAAGCTCTATATCCTAATACACACGGTATTCTACGGTGTGAGTCAGTGATTGTAACAGCCATACTCTTAGCTGCAGGTTACTCAACACGATTTCCAGGGAATAAGATGCTCCACAAACTTAATGTGAGAGGTAGAGAGATTACATTAATTGATTACATAGTTAGTAAGTTTAGTGAAGTATTTGATGACGTTGTAGTAGTTGTTGGTCATGAGAAGGATAAGATAATTAATGCACTAGGTGATAAAGTTAAGGTCATATATAACCCTAGGTATGATATCGGTATGTCGGAATCAGTTAAAGTTGGTGTTAAGGCAGTTATAAAGTACTCAGATATAGTAGCTATTCATCCAGCAGACGTCATATTCATACTTAAGGAGACTTTAAGAACATTAGTTTCTAAAGCTAAGGAGATGCTGAAGGAGGGTAAATCATTCATTCTAATACCTAAATACGGTATTAAGGGAGGACACCCACTACTCATAAGTAATGACCTAGCGAAGCATGTACTAGAGATTAAGGAGGAGGAGAGAGGTCTTAAGGGATTCTTGAAGAGGTATCACCAATACATTACATACTTAAAGGTAAGTGATGTTGGAGTCTTAGTTGACATAGATACACTTGAGGATCTAAGGAATAACATAGATTTGTTATTACGTGAAACTTGATACTTTCAATACTTGTTTAAATAATTATTATTGGTAAAGTTAATATTCCATCAACTAGAAAAATTCCTGGGGCTTATACGATTGTCATTGGGAAGGATGTAATTGAAATAAGATTTCATGGCCGTGGGGGCCAAGGTGCTGTTACTGCTGCTAATATTCTGGTCACAGTAGCTTACAAGAATGGTTTATGGGCTCAAGCGTTTCCATTCTTTGGTGCTGAAAGGAGAGGAGCTCCGGTAATGGCTTTTGCTAGAATAGGTAAGCAACGTATTAGAAGAAGATCCATGATTAGGGAACCTGACATTGTTGTAATATTAGATGATAGGTTACCAAAAGTAATTAATGTACTTAGTGGATTAAGGGATGGAGGTTACGTATTGATAAATACAGGTAGTATTGATGTAGCTAAGGAACTGTCTAGTGGCGGTAAATATAGGGTTTATGCTGTCAATGCAACTAGGATAGCTCTTGACTTAAACCTCGTACTAGCTGGTTGGCCCCTAGTTAATACTGCAATACTGGGTGCTCTAGCTAAAATCCTAAAGTTCCCATTAAGAAGTGTTGAGGAGGCAATAATTGAGTACCTAGGTGAGGAGAAAGGTAAGATCAATGTTTTAGCTGCGAAAAGAGCTTATGAGGAGGTGAAGCTCATTGAGTGAGTACGTTAAGTACTTACCCCTAGCTAAGCCGAAGATCGGTGTTGCAGGTAAGACTGGTAGTTGGAGAACTGAGAAACCTATCTACGATCCAAGCAAATGCATTAAATGTGATCTCTGCTGGCTCTACTGTCCTGAGGGTACCATAGATGTTGGTGTTAGTGAGAATGAGTATGTGAGGATAGACTACGATTACTGTAAGGGCTGTGGTATATGTGCTAATGTATGTCCCGTAAAAGCAATTAGTATGGTTCCTGAGAGGTGATGAGTCATGGTTGTTAAATCACTAACTGGAAACTACGCAGTTGCGTGGGCTGTTAAACTAGCTAAGGTTAAAGTCATTGCTGCATACCCTATAACACCGCAAACAACGATAGTTGAGAGACTCTCTGAGTTCGTAGAAAGGGGATTACTAGATGCTAAAATGATTAGAGTTGATTCTGAGTTTTCAGCTCTAGCAGCTACTTGGGGAGCTGCAGCAGGTGGTGTGAGGGCGTTTACTGCTACCTCATCTCATGGACTCCTATACATGCATGAGGTAGTTTGGTGGGTTGCTGGTTCTAGAATACCGTTAGTCATGGCTATAGTAACGAGGACTATAGGTCCCCCATGGAATATATGGACAGATCACTCCGATATCATGGATCAGAGAGATACTGGTTGGATAATAATGATGGCTGAGCACAACCAGGAGGTCCTAGACTCAGTTATTCAGCTATATAGGATAACTGAGGATCCTAGGGTGTACCTACCAGGAATGATAGGCCTTGATGCCTTCATACTATCACACACTACTGAACCAGTCGATATACCGTCTCAGGAATTAGTTGATTCATACTTACCACCACGTAGGCAACCATACGTAATGACTATTAAGGAGCCACTAATCATGGGTAACATACCGGCAGATCTTAAGTGGAATATGAAGATGAGGTGGGATGTACATGTATCATTGATTAGAGCTAAGGAGGTTATCGAGGAGGCTGATAGGGAGTGGTATAAACTTACTGGAAGGAGTTATGGAGGATTAATTGAGTGTTACAAGTGTGACGACGCTAAGATATACATTATAGGTATGGGGGCTTGGGTTGGTGATATGAGAGACGCTGTTGACAGATTAAGGGATGAGGGCTACGATGTTGGATTAATAAAGGTGAGGTTCATTAGGCCATTTCCGGATGATAGAATAGCTTCAGTAGTTAAGAATGCGAAGTTATGTATAGTATTCGATAGATCCGTATCAGCAGGCTCGGCAGGTCCACTATTCCTTGATGTTACATCGCACATCCATAGATACGGCATCAATGTACCAGTAGTTAACGTGTTAGCAGGTTTAACAGGTCTTGATGTAACATCTAATGAACTATCCTACGTAATTAAGAAAATCTATGATAGCTTTGAGAAGGGTGAGTTAAGGAATAATATTGTTTGGTATTTTGGAGGTGATGAGTTATGGTGGTAGCGATTAAGACCTTACCTAAGGAGAGGTACTTCCTACCAGGTAGTGCTGCTTGTCAAGGCTGTCCTGAAGCTATGGGACTTAGATATGTCGGTATGGCTCTAGGTAAGAAAGCCATAATAGTAGTACCTGCTGGGTGCACATCAGTAATTCAGGGATTAGCGCCTGGCTGTGCCGTCAACCTAACAGTACTTAACGTACCCTTCGCATCAGCTGATGCTGTAGCCTCAGGTTTAGCTGCAGCAAAGGAGATTGTAGGTGAGGATGCGGTAGTCATTGTTTGGGCTGGTGACGGAGCCACAGCCGACATAGGTTTTGGACCACTATCAGGTGCTGCTGAGAGGAATGACAATATAATACATATATGTGTAGATAATGAAGCATACATGAATACAGGTATTCAGAGGTCGTCATTAACACCTTATGGTGCCTGGACGACAACTACATGGACGGGTAAGAAGGAGGCTAAGAAGGAGTTACCACTAATAATGATAGCTCATAAGGTACCATACGTAGCTACAGCAAGTATTGGTTATCCAACAGACTTCATACAGAAGTTAAGGAAGGCAGCAGGTATAAAGGGGTTTAAGTATATACACCTACACGCACCATGCCCTACAGGTTGGCGTTTCGACCCATCAAAGACTGTCGAGATAGCTAGACTAGCTGTTGAGACTGGTATGTGGATTCTATTTGAAGCTGAGAAAGGTAGAGTGAGGATAAGCCCCTTCAGTAAGCCATATGCTGATAAGAGTAAGAGGAAACCTATAGAGCAGTACTTAAGACTTCAAGGTAGATTTAGAGGTATAACTAAGGAGGATATAAAGATACTTGAGAGAATGGTTGATGAAGCTTGGGAAATACTGTTAAAGTTAACCTGATGGAGTTAGTAACACACTCCTAAACACATAGTTAAGTATTAGAGTAAGTACTGAGGCTGCAATAGCTATTATAATTATAGCCATAGGCGATATCCTAACTCTAGCTTCAACATCCTCAAAGAACCTAACAAGACCAGCAGCGGTTAATGGCCCTCCAGCCCTACGTCTCCTCCTAGAGGACATTATACCACCAACTAAACATCTCCTTAAACACTATATAAAGACTATCCTAACTACTTAACTAGGTGCTCCTATGGAGGTAAGCATTAAGTATGCTCAAGAACTAATGAGGAAGTACTACTTTGAGAGAGACTCTAAGAGAGGTCTATACGCGACTTTCACATGGCTCGTTGAAGAGATAGGTGAGTTAGCTGAAGCAATACTTAGCGGTAAGAAAGAAAGCATCATGGAGGAAGTAGCCGATGTACTAGCATGGCTACTCTCATTAGCTAATATTTTAGGGATAGATGTTGAGGAAGCATTTAAGAAGAAATATATGAGTCCTCACCCACCACTATAGCCACATTCTCTAACTTGAGATAGGTGGGACCAGACTCCCACTCCACGCGAAATGTTGGGGTCTCGCACGATCAGAACCATAAACGTATTATTACCACTACTCATGAGAAATCAGCCACATAACACCACTCAAGAACACCCCCACCCCACAACTTCCTCTGGACACATACAGCTCAGGCTAAACATACATATAACACACCAACAACGGACATATGCGGTAAGGTAATCGATATTTAGGACAAAGGTCTTAGAACTCCCTTAAAAACCTTTCTAATTAAATGCTAATGAATGTATTAAGAATAAATTAAATATAAATTAGATATCAAGAATAACTAAATTAATTTAAAGTTCATTAGTCTTTATCCTTTTAAATAAATACTTTAATTAATCATTAAACTAACTTTATACAAACCGGTACATATATACTTTTTCTATCTCCACTGGAAATAGAGGGGTGGGGGCCTCCAATCTCTGTGTAAAGATCCTGCTGATTTGAGGCTAAGTAACCACTGATTCACTTGGTGTTTAAGTAAACCACGGTTCTCTAGGTCTCACCATCGTGCATTCTCTTTCCCTACCGTATCTCCTCTTAGGCTTTACGAGATGTTTTATAGCAGCATCCTTAGGTATGTACTCTCCCTCCAACCCCCTCCTACTAATCCTCTCTATCTCATACTCAGCATCCCTTAACCTAAGACCACACTTTACGCACTTCCAACCCTTACTTCTCCCAGCTGACTTCAACCTAGCACCACATCTTGGGCATCTCGGGTTTCTCTTCATAACCTTATCTACAGCTTCAAGAATACTTAACTTCTCAACATGCAGAACGGTACCATAGTCATCCCAAAACTTAAATAAACCACATACTTTAACCATATCATTAAGTATCAATTCCTTAGCTATCTTAGTTAGGGACGTCTCCTTAAATACCGCTACATAGACACCATTACCCCCATCTTCATTACATATCTTAAGTAATACATCGCCACCACTAATCACTCTTGGCTCACTACATACCCTACCAGTAATACATCCTGTCTGATAGGGCCTAACATGATGTATGTCACGTTCGATATGGTGCGAATCAGTACCTTGGTTCGTTCTAAATATGACCCAACCCTCATAAGGTTCGCAGATCCTTATAAGTTTAAGAGCCTCAACGAGCTTTTCAGGTGATTCACCTCTGATACCGAGTAGTACAGGGTCAGGACCATGGGGTGCAATTAAGGCTTTACTGGAGTTATAGTCATAATTACTGAATACCCAATCGTGAAGTTTAGTATCCATTAACTTAACACTTTCCTCATCAATACACCTCTCTACACTATCAGTCCTGACTCTATAAACAAGTAACTCATACGTACAGTCACTACTAGTTAACCAACCAATAGCTGCTAAAGCCCCCACAACACCTCTTCTCAAGCCAAGTGGTAGTAGAATACTGCTCTTTAATTCTTGAATTACCTCCTCAACATAGTCTAAGGGTACGTAATCCGTTAATGCCTTAACATAGAGTTCCTTAAGCTTGTAAGGTACTTCACCAACAACTATGGCTAAGCCAGCATTAGACTCACTGAGTGATTTCATGGAGTACTCTCTAAGGTAATTACTTAACTCATTAATTAAGTCCTTAATTAGCTCATTAATTAGGCCTTCATTAATAGTAAACCTGAGAGCTACAGCTCCATTACCTCTAGTCTTGTATGGTATTGAAGGATTAAGTCTCACAAGGTTTGGGTAATCTATGAATTCAACGTTGTAGTTTTTAGTCATGAACTTCTTAATTAGTTTGTAAGCAAAATGTGTTGTACAACCGCCTAATGGGCTATCAATATTATCTATCCCTAAGTGAAGACTAACTTTATGCATACTCTAAGGTAAAATAACTTACTTCTGCTTTACTATCTTCTTCCCCTCAACAACAACCATCGTTAGTGTTGACCTAACCTTAGATAGCTTCCTTATCCTGTTAGATATAATCTCCTTTAGGGCTTCAGTACTTGGTGCTTGAACCTTAGCTACTATGTCGTAGACCCCATAAACTATGAATGCTTCAGTAACACCCTCAATATCACTTAACTTCTCAAGTACCTCCTCCTCAGCACCTATGTCTGTGTTTATTAACACTATGGCTTCAGGCATTGTACACACCAATACATATACCTTCAACTTATTAATAAGTTTTAACTCGTAACAGATTCCTAAGTTGACTTAATCATTATAAGTAACGGAGTTAGTTACTTATTGGCTATGTCTAAGGTTAAGCTCTATGTAATAAGGATTGAAGGTGATGACCCTAAGAAATCAACAGCTCTTAAGTTAGTTAGGTTGGGGCTAGCTAGGAGGATTAGGTTTAGTGATGTACCTCCTAAGGCCATTGTCTTAGACCCCTTCTCGAACTACGTATTATCACCTCTTGATAGATCCTATATTGAGAGTCATGGTTTAGTTGTTATTGATACTTCATGGAATAAGCCCATTCATGAACTTAAAGCAATATTTAATAGGGTTAGGGGTGTTCATAGGGTTTTGCCATTACTTTTCGCAGGTAACCCTATCAATTATGCTGTACCCACTAAGTTGAGTAGTGTTGAAGCTCTAGCTGCAGCACTCTATATTACAGGGTTTAAGGATGAAGCTAGATTGATACTTAGTAAGTTTAAGTGGGGTCATACGTTCCTTGAGTTAAATAGGGAGCTATTAGAAGGTTACTCTAGCGCTAGTGACGTTAACGATGTACTCAAGATCCAGGACAGTATGTTAAGGGAGATTAGGAGTTAGGCCGGGCCCGGTGCCAGCTATAGCCCGCCTTCTGTACTACGGCGGCATTGGGCTATGCGGCCTACCCGCACCTCGTGCGGCCCTCATCGGTGCTGCTCGGCCTTGCTCCCGGGGGGTCGGCCGTTTCAACGCATCCGCCCCCATACATCAGCGGGTTACTGACGGTCCGTTGCCGGACCGTCCTCACCGCCTCATCGACATTCGAGGGCGGCCGTGTCGTTTCTGTGCCGTTGCCGCGGGTCTCCCCGCACCCCTTACGGGGTCCCCGTGCCGCACGGAGGGCGGAGCTTCCTCGGGGGTTTAACCCCCGTAGCCGCCAGCTGGCTCCGGGCCCGGCCGTTAACTACGTTACTCTTCAAGGCTTAATAACTATCTCTAAACATAAGCTTAAGTTCTTGAATTAATGATAAGGCTTAAAACCCTTAATAACTTAGTCCTGTGACGGGTGGGCCGGTAGCTCAGCCTGGAAGAGCGCGCGGCTTGCAACCGCGAGGTCCCGGGTTCAAATCCCGGCCGGTCCACCACACTAATTCTTCACACTCAATCAACTGCTTCCAACCCTAGACGTTGCGTCCAACACCATAAATTTGTGGTGCCATTCCTACAGAATACCGTTTTAATTTATTACGCCACTAAATACTTAATCTTACGGGTTAGCAATGAGGCTTGTAGTTATACTTATTGCTGCTCTAATTATTTTAGGGGTACTGATTTCTTCATTAATTATTGTTTATCATGAATCCATAACCTCTAAAGTCTTCACAACCTCATCTTTACGTGCTTTCCCAAGGATTGGTGAGTGTAGCAACGTTACTATCTATGTTCTTGTTGATAATCATGGTTATGATGGCTTCTTATCACCTTGGGGTATTAGCTTACTAATTAGAGTTCAAGATTCATTGATATTATTTGATGCTGGTCCTAATCCTGAAGCTCTTGAAGTAAATTCGAGATTGTTAGGTATTAACCTATCAAATCTTAAGTTTGTAGTTATATCTCATGAACATGGAGACCATTGGGGTGGGTTAAGGTATGTTGCTAGAGTAGCACCACACACAACAGTATATGTTCCAGCTGGGATGTCTAGTAGCGTTAAGAACGCTATAGCTAATCTAGGTTTCAAGGTCATTGAAGTTCATAATACAACTGTTGTGAGCGGTTGTGTAGCCATAATTGGTGAGTTACTTGGGCCTCCATGGGAGCAAGCACTAGCTGTTAATGTTAAGGGTCTAGGTTTGATAGTACTGGTTGGGTGCAGTCATCCAGGAGTTGATAGGATTGTGGCTAAAGCAGTTAAGGATCTCGGTATAAAGCCTTATACAGTAATAGGTGGTTTCCACTTAATGGGTGCATCAAGAGATGAGGTTGAATACGTAGTTAAGAACTTGATTAAGCTAGGTATTAGGAGAGTATACCCGATACACTGTAGTGGAGACTTAATTAGGGAGTTAATGAAGTCAGAATACCCTGAAATCTATGGTGATGGTCACGTAGGTTTAGTACTTGTTTTCAACGTAGTAGAGCCTTAAAGAAATAATGAATAGCAAACACCACAAATTTATGGTGTCGAGAGATGGTATTACCTAACTAAATCCCGCACGCACCTAAGTATGGTATGTCAGGTTTTTCCCCATAAGTGTTGTAGGGTTTTCGGTGTTCTTGTGGTTAAGGTATGTCCTAGGTGTGGTCTTGAGTATTCCTACATTGAGAGGAGAGTTATTGGTGGTAGGGTTTATCTCTATGCTGTTCACGTTATGAAGGTTAGGGAGGGTGGTAGGGTTAAGCGGAAGGTAAGGAAGTGCTACTTAGGACCTGAGGATAGTTATGAGTATGTATCAATGCTTCATGAGAGAGAAGGAATAAGGCTTAGGGGTTTAGTTAGGGAGGATAGAGCACTAGAGTACTTCGATACTCTCTTAAATTACGTTGTTAACGGAGACTTAAAGAGAGAGTTAGTCCTCAAGCTTATCTCTAAGCTTAAGGAGGTAGTTAAGGTATTAGAGGAGAAGTACTTGAGAGGTTAAGTATTCATGACCGTAATCTTAGCTTAAATACTTGATTAAACGTAAGTATAATTTAGGTGTATAGCTCTTTCCTTTCGGATGGTTTGAGGGTATTAGGTTATGG
>CAZQFL010000023.1:0-22848 GCA_964592745.1 uncultured Desulfurococcaceae archaeon | reverse complement strand
TCTTTCTATTCCCTTATGTGGGATTTTTAATGCGTACCGTGAGAACCCACTTCACATGGGATAGGATCTTTCTATTCCCTTATGTGGGATTACATTAAGGTTGAGACTGATGCAACTAACGATAACGAAATAGAGACTTTCTATTCCCTTATGTGGGATTCTTAAGGATAGCTGATGAAACACTTAACGAAGCTACTACCGAGACTTTCTATTCCCTTATGTGGGATTAGTAACTATCAACACATAGAGATTACCGCCACCATCCCTAACCCTTTCTATTCCCTTATGTGGGATTCCCTCAAACTCTTCCCTAGGCATATCAATCCATGGTTCCTTCTTTCTATTCCCTTATGTGGGATTTAGTAGTTTTCTCCCACGTATTTTCGATTTCTTCAGGTTTGAACACACTTTCTATTCCCTTATGTGGGATTCAAATCAAGAGTAAGACCCCACCATACTCCTTAACTTAATTAAAACCCTTTCTATTCCCTTATGTGGGATTTCACGGCGTTTAACGCCCCAAGGAATCCCGTGAACAGCATTATGAACTTTCTATTCCCTTATGTGGAATTTCGTATTTGCTGTTGCTGATATGTTTGCTTTTAGGTCTTATTTTTCTGTCTTTCTATTCCCTTATGTGGGATTCCCTAAAGTTGGAGGTTCCAATACCCGAGTTAAAGGAGGTAGCTTTCTATTCCCTTATGTGGGATTTAGTTGACGACCTAGTTAAGGTGGTACTCAATGAGGGTAGTCACGTTCGCTTTCTATTCCCTTATGTGGGATTCGAAGTACCCTTTGAGACCGATTTAATGGAGATAGAATGTTTCAAGACTTTCTATTCCCTTATGTGGGATTTGAGGTCTTGGGTGATGGATACGGGTACGAAGTATGGTATAGGTCCTTTCTATTCCCTTATGTGGGATTCATAGCCCTATTCATCTCGCTAGTGATTTACCTACTAGTGAATAGTGCCTTTCTATTCCCTTATGTGGGATTCGTGGGGTGCTTCTTGAGCACCCCTACAACACTAAGTAACAAAAATATATAAGAGTTTCTCCATTGTTCACGAAGTCCTTCATTCTGTTTTCTTTATGTTCTTCCTACATCAGAACATACTTAGTGGTTATTTTAAGCTTATTTGGGGTTGTTCTGTTGGTGTTTCATGTAGTTTTATGTTGGTTTAATTTAATTTTTGTATACAGCTATACAAACTCACCCATCAGAACATTCTGATGTGTTTATGAATTCGCTATTTATGTTTAGGGTTCATGGCTTTGTGTTTCTGTAATGTGTTGTTCTGTTGGTGTGGTATTACCTAATTGCTCCATGCTGTTTTAAGGTCTTTCGTCATACGTAGTTGTTTGGGTGGTTTGTTTGGATGTTTTGAGGTCTGAGGATGTTATGGCTTTGTTTGGTGTTGGTTCTGGTAGTGTTGATTGTGCTGGTCTTAAGTTGACTTTAGCTGAGGTTTTCAGGATTTCTAGTCCTGGTAGGTTAGGTGTTGGTGTTAGGGAGTTACCTAGGTATGAGGAGGTTATTGCTAGGGATGGCTGGTTCTACCTTGAGCCTGGACCCTACCTAATCAAGTATGGTGAGTATGTCAGGATCCCTAATGGTTATGTAGGATTAGCTATTCAGAGGTCAACACTACTAAGGATGGGTGCCTCACTATACACAGCAGTATGGGATCCCGGGTACGAGGGTAGGGGGTCAGGACTACTAGTAGTACATAACCCTAAAGGGATATGGTTGGAGAAGGGAGTTCAGATAGCTCAGTTAGTAATGATTAAGATGACAGGTAAGACATCAATGCTATACAGAGGTACGTACTACAGAGAAAGGTAGGATGTACTGGAAGCTGAAACATTGAAGTTAGGTACGGACTCTGTACCTCAAGATCATAGTGATATTAACTACGTGAGCAACGATCAAGGATATAGCAGCTAGAGTAGCTATGAGAGAGAATAACCTAGCAAAACTAAACGTCACTCCAGACGATAGTAGGTATGAAAGCCACACCATAGCTAACACATTACCAGCCAATAAAGCTAGATACCCCCTCAAACCCCTAAGTGTAGGTATTAGTAGCAGTAACGCAATAACTAGGAACACAATAGAGCTAAACACCATTAAAGGAATCACGTAAGACTCCATAAAGCTAATCACAAAACCAACCACATATAGAATACCGAGAATACTCAAAGCTTTCCTGAAGCTAGCCCTAACTAATAAGTAGTAGTAATATATGAGACCAGCAAACACCATTACAGTGCATAAGTCATATATGAAGATACTGACTTGAGCTAGAGAGGTAGGGTCGTAGAGAGGATTCAAGGTTAGTGGGTATAGAGGTCTTATGTCTGTATAGAGTGGTGAGTCTAGGAGCACATGCATTAGAGTGCCTGAAACACCAGCAATGACGTATTCCTTGAGACTGTATGAACCCTTACTAATGAGTAGTAGCTTACTCCACAACCTACATACAAACCTATCAATTAGGTACATAACGTAAGCTAGTACTAGACCTACAGCGAATGCACCAATGAATGTGTGTAGGTAGCCATGAAGAGGGTAGTTAAGACCTAACACCATAACTAGGAAGGGCTCAACATCAACTATTACATTAGCTACAATGAATGTTGGTACATGAATAAACCTTCTTAATGGTAGGCCAATAGCTAGTGCGGGACCTAAATGGAATGGTGTGAATGGCATATTACCGTAGTATACGAGTATTCACAAATTAAAGTTTGTGAGTGAATCATCCATACTACCTTATATCAAACACTTGATTAGAACCTTAACGTAGTGGTCTGTAATGCTTTGTTACCGGGCATGCTGGGCACTTACCCTCTTTGTATAGGGGGCATTCACTGCACCTAAAACCGCATGGTGCTACATCTAGGACTGGGTCAGCAATTCTTAAGTGTATGTGTGTAGGTACTACTAACTCCTTAGCAATGAATACCTCACTCCTCCTAATACCTCTTGAGGTTCTGATAGCGCATTCATTAATACATGACTCTAGAGTATCTATATCTTCGAAAGCCATTATTGCTATATAGTTCATCCCACCAATGAGAGGTGCTAAGAAAAGTAGTCTAGGGCAGTCCTTAAATCTCTTAGCAATATCCCTGAAGTACTCATAACTTTCCAACTCAGCAATTATTACAGCGAATACGTAGTCCTTAGAATTAAGTAATGCGGAAACTCTAACATCACCACTTGATATTAACTTCTCAAGTCTCTTCTTAACACCCACATGACTCATACCCAACTTCTTAGCAAGGAATACTAGTGAAGCTCTTCCATCCTCCTGTAGTAACTTAACTAACTTCCTATCAACCTCATCCTTAATCAATCTAGCACCATGATTAAGTTATTAACTAGTTAAATATAGCTTAACTAATGTATCTAAAGCTACATAGAGGCCAGCACCAATTATTGACGCACCATAGATTACTCTAAGAAACCAGGGTGGTGACTTAGTAGCTAGTTTAGCACCAATCCATGAAGCTAGTAATGTAGGTATTCCCACGGCTATGAGCATCAGTGGGTCCATGAACCCACTAGCCGTTAGTACTGCTGACCCTAAACCAGCTACTGGCAACATTTGAGTACTCGACGTACCTATAGCTACATGTGTTGGGTATCCTAAAGCTATGTATGTAGGGACAAAGTATATACCCCCACCAAAACCACATAAACCCGTAGCAAAGCCGGCTACGAACATCAATAATGAGAGTCTTAAGCCGTGCTCTAAAACCTTAACAGCTTCCACGGTTACACGCTTAACAAGGGCTGCTCTAGCCTTAAGTGTTGAACGTATTACGTAAATACCTATAGCTACACATACGAAGCCGAAGAATACTCTTAGATGTTGTGCTGGTATGTACTTAGCAACTACGTAAGCACCTAACGAGACACCAACCATAGCACTTAATGAAGCATTAATTAAACCTTTAATATACACGTGCTTCTCCCTCAAATGAACGATAACACCAGGTACAGTGGTTAGAGCAACAACAGCTTGATTAATGGCATAAGCAACCTTAATGGGTATACCGAAGAGATACATGAGCATAGGGATCCTAAGAAAACACCCACCAACACCTAACCACGTAGCTAGTAACCCAGGTATGAGAGCAGTTAGTAGTAAGTAAAACCAAGTTAGCGGTGATGTAAAGTCTACAGGCACCAGGTAACACCCAGAACTTACTATATGATGAGTTTAAAAATGTAACTAATCTATGAATACCTGTTACAATTTTAAACCAAGCAAAGTAAAACCACTGCTATACGCTAATGGAGTTGATAATTCCTTAATAGATTGGTAGCCGGGCGGGGATTCGAACCCCGGTCACGGGGGTTCTCCCCTTAAAGGGCCAGAGCCCCGCATCCTTGGCCGCTAGACGACCCGGCTTCACATAACTGGTTTATTGAGAAGTTTTAAGCATTTAATGACTTGGTGCCGCCGCCGGGATTTGAACCCGGGACCTCCGGATCTCCCAGGGCGGGGCCGTATGAGTCCGGCGCTCTACCAGGCTAAGCTACGGCGGCACCATAACCTACTCCTCAAGGAGGGATTTAAGTTTTGTAGTACTAATGAGGTTCAACCCCTAAATACTCCCTTAGAATTATGTGTTATGGGGATGATTAGTGACTCCAATGGTGATTGGTGATCGTACTCCGCCCCTAAATGACCCACTACATACTACGTAACCTCTTCTCAAGCTCCTCAGCTATTAATGTCTTTAAGTCATATCTGTGAATCCTTATCAAGTGTAGGTACATACCCCTCTTAGTGAATGGCCCCTTACGACATAAGCCACAATAGAGTAGTCCATGAGGATTCCTAAACGATACTATACTGGACACTACATCTATGACTTCATTAACCGTGGGTAGTAGTGTTGGACCAACAATAACAGCTAACTTATTCCTGTCAAACTTAATACCTGAAGCAGCCTTAGCAGTGAATTCTATTAGCTTTTCAGAGAATGAGTTAATTCTAGACGTAGTTAACACCATCTATACCACCCACAAACAATATTAGTGACAGTAATCCAGCCTGAAGAGCTAATCCAGGATTACATGACTTAAGTATACGTTTCAAAACTCTAGACCCTCTAATGTCGATACCAAATACATGACTCATCATCCTCACCAACGCATCCACATCTCTACATGAAACACTACCTTCAGCAATCCTCTCCCTCAAATATATGAGCTCTATTAAAAAGTCCCTCAATACATTCTCATCAATACTGCTAAACCTTAACTTCCTACTCATTAACTCAGAAATCTCGGAAGCTAAGCCATTAACATAACTACCTACACTCAACGTCATAACGAACTCAGAAACTAAGTACTTAACAAGCTTTAATAAATCAGTAAATGCTTCATGCTCACCAACATCCCTCAATACTTGAGATGCGGATATGGTCACAAGTATATCATCAGCTAAGTTTAAAGCCTTACTAATTAAGGATTCTACATCATATTGAACCCTCCCAAATAAAGTACTTACTACAGACTCATTAATTACTTCATCATTACCAACTACTTGCAACAAGACACCAATCAAAACCTATACTCATGTGATTACACTTATATCTCACAGCAAATAACTCAAATAACTATTACACAAAGTAATTACAAAATCAATACACTGTATTAACGTGTAGGTAACTCCGTATTACTAGCTTAACACCTTTTTAACTAATAAGCGT
Organism: uncultured Desulfurococcaceae archaeon; assembly: GCA_964592745.1. Lineage (GTDB taxonomy): Archaea > Thermoproteota > Thermoprotei_A > Sulfolobales > NBVN01 > CAZAMI01. The sequence continues at coordinate 17,116 of CAZQFL010000023.1, read as the reverse complement.
GAGTAGGGAGTTAAGTCAGTAAGTGATTAATATCGTGGGTTAAGCCATGTGCGAGTTTAGAGTGTATAGTGAGAGCTTCTACGTTAGAACTAACAAGAGGTTTGAGGTTATAAGGATAACTGATAGGGTTGAAGATGTAGTTAGAGCTTCAGGTATAAGGAATGGCTTAGTACTGGTCTACCTACCACATGCTACTGCAGCACTCATAGCTAATGAGTATGAACCAAGAATAGTCAGTGACTACATTGAATGGGTTAGAAAGAATATACCGCCCGAGGCCCCATGGAGGCATAATGAGATAGATAGTAATGCACATGCACACATAGCTTCAGCATTCATAGCGTCATCAAGGGTCTTCCCGCTAATTAATGGTGAGTTAGTTAGGGGTACGTGGCAGGAGATACTACTCTTAGAACTTGATGGACCGAGGAATAGGAGGGTGTTAGTGGAGGTTCTAGGTTGTTGATGTACTCACTCAAACATTTCAAGCCAATACTTTTTAGCTATGTTTAACAATTCATTAAGAAACTTACACGTATCTTCATCAACACTTAATCTACAATAACTTGATGAAACCTCAAAGAAGTTTTCCCTATACGTAACCCTTACTGAGGGAAAAGCTTTAGGTACATCTCTTGAACTCATTAGTATGTAGATGGATCTTGAAGGTATAACCTTACTTACAACTACCTCAGATGGGTATGAACCTCTATAGTTACGTATGAGCTCAGCTAATTCCTTAAAGCCTGACTTAATTAAGTAATTCAAGTAATTAATGTTCTTAATCTTTAAATAATACTCACACATATTCTCATTAACTCTAACATCGCATACTAACTCATTATTAACTCTTACAGCACCATAGATACCCCCTTCAACATTCCTGATTTCAACATCAGCTCTTAAGTCTTCACATAACTTAGTTAGATGTTTAAGTAGTTCATCCTTAGTTATTGAACACCTCTTAAATATGCTACGAATCATTTGAGATCCCGGTTGCTCTAATATGGTACCATCAACCTTCCTTCTTCATACATAACTTATTGATTATTGATGTAACTTCATCGAATAATGCGGTGGCGTCAACACTACATGGTATATTATAGAGTATAAACATGACTGAGCGTAGCTCACCATTGACGTAAGCTCCCTTAACTCTTAACTTACCCTCATAATTCTTAACTTTCACAGTTAATTCGTCACTCCAGCAAACCCTAACATTACCTACCCTAAGTTCATCCCTACACTTAAAGCACCAGGGAAGTATTGGTAGGTCACCAATAACTGTTCCTACTCCATTCTCACATACACATACAAGCTTGTAGAAGTCCTTAACGACGTGCTCAATTACGTAAGGCAAAGTTTGCACCTAAATCTATAGGTTAGTAATTTAAAGAGCTTTAAGGACAGCTCCTAAACGACGGGTTTAAGCTCCGTCCTACAGTATGGGCACCTACCATGTACTACCCTATAATCTGCTTCACAGAAGTATGCTGGAATACCTAGCTTAACACATCTAGGGCACTGGTAGACTCTATCCTTACCAACTATTAACTTCCTATTACATATGGCACATCTCTTCTGAATCCACCCTAGATGCCCACCAGCATTAGTACCCATGAGACTTACCACACTAACACCTCAATGTAGTGGGTATGTAGCCCTAAAAAAGTTAACTATTAGGTTAAGAACAATTAACACTTATCCTTAAATATAAACTCTAAAATAACATAAAGCTTAGGTCTGAGAATGCCTACAGTAAGGTTTTGTGCTGTAGGTGATATACACGGTACTAGGTATTTCAGTATATTCAAAGCTTCATTGAAGAGTATTGTCGGGTTTAAACCCGATGCATTCATACTTGCTGGTGACTTAGTTGATGAAGGTAAGGTAGACGATCTTGAGTACATAATTAGGGAGATTAAGAGTAAGTTCCCATCAGTACCCATATTTGCTGTATTTGGCAATGAGGAGTACCACGAGTTAGAGGCTGAATTCGTTAATAGATATACTGAAGTAATATGGCTCAACGATACACCAGCTCTCTACTACATAAATGGAGTCAAGGTAGGTCTCATCGGAACGAGAGGGGCTCTCGATAAGTTGACATTTTGGCAGAGGAAGCATAAACCTGAATTAGAGATTACCTATAAGGAAAGACCCAAGTTAATTAAATCCATGATTAAGGAGTTAAGAAGATATGCGGACATTGTTATCTTAGTAAGTCATTATGCACCAGTATTCATTACTGTTAAGGGTGAGCCTGAGAAGGTGTACCCCTACATGGGCTCTAGAGAAATGGAGAGAGTTATAAGAGAGGTTAAACCTGATATAGTTATTCATGCTCATGCACATAATGCTAGAATAGTTGATGCGGTAGTTGATGGTGTTAAAGTATATAACGTCTCACTACCTGCTAGAAAGGGCATAGCACTGATTGAAGCAAGACCTAGAACCACACTTCTAGGATTTCTTAGAGCACCTAGTAAGGTTACTGAATCATAACATTTCCCACGAAAATTGATGAAGTCAGTATAGGTATAACATCTGAAAGGTCTAACCCCTTTCTTATAAGCTCCCTATCAATCTTTAACGATTTAACTATATTAGACATACCCTTAGGAGCAATGGGTAGTTTAACGTTTGCTACATCAAGCGCTATATCAGTGAAGACCTGAATCGCAGCAAGATTATAATCCCCTGTCTTTACGTATATGTTAACGAATTTTTGACCATACCTTGATATAGCAGCATAATTACGTGCAAAGAACTTAAGTGCTCTATCAACAATACCTAGCTCACTATAAAAGTCGAGGAGATTCATACCTTCTGATTCAATCCTACCTGGAGTTATCGATATCCTTGTTAGTAATTCCTTAAATACTCCTTCATGAGTTCTCAATGCATTATATATTTTTAGTACTTCTTGAGTGCTAGTATATAGGAGTATATCCTTTAATCCTCTGTTGAATCTGTTTATGAAATTACTTGACTTACCTTCAAGTTTATACGCATATGATGCTGTGGTAACTACAGGTAATAATATCAAGTGAAGATTATGAACGCCTCTTAGATGTAGGTTCTTAGCTGACGATGATATGGCATTACGTATTAGCTCGCCAAGACCTACCCTATCTAAGCCTAATCTACCCTCAGCAACTCTAAACCCCCTTTCTATAGCTTTAACGTACTCACCTAATGCATCAGTTATTGCCTTAACATATGTATGTAGGTCGGTAAAATGTGTAGAGAATCTATGAGGTGCGGCAGGTTTAACGTAGGAATATATACTTAGGTCTAGACCATCAATTAAGGCTTTAAGTATGTTAATCATAAGCCATTCACCTTGCAATCCCGTTAGTAGTGTGTTCTAGTCCTTATAAGATGTTATAATTATATTTAGCCTAATGTTAGGTGTGTTATTCGTGATGACATACTGCATAATAGCCATAGACTTCCTCATGGTACTCTTCCTAAGAGAATACCTAATCTTTATGGGCCTCGATGACTACCTAGCATTACCATACTCGTTAATACTGGTCATAGTACTTCATGTACTCTCATACATAGATATCAGACTCTCTAAGAAGCTATATAAATTCTCATATGAGTTACCGATAATAATTGACATCAATGGATTAGCTCTATATGCTGAAGCTAGAGTGAGTGGTAAGGTGTTAATGCACTTAGCAATTAACGTTGTAGGTTTCATTACATCACTAATAATTTCTTCAACACTACTTATTAGGTACTTAGACCTAGCCTTAAGGAATGGTTATGATATCTATTACATAGCCTTATTGACGATTTCCTCGACACTCTTCCTTACAATACTACATAATAGATTAGTAATTACTGGTTATAACTATGTAGGCATACCTATAGTTAAATCCATAGTCATTACAGCATTAGTGGGTGTGGTTATAGGTACCTATCTTGATCCATTAGCTGCTCTATCAATAACTTACGTAGTTTCCTTCACGTCTCTACTCCTAGGTGCTGACTTAGTTAAGATTAAAGGAATCCTGAAGTATAATCCAGAAGTCATTAGTATAGGAGGTATGGGTATACTTGATGCACTAATTCTAATACCATCTTCGTCATCAATAATCTCATATAGTGTAGCCTTACTCTTAAACCTATTAATCAACTAATGTGTACTTACCACCTATACCCTTTAATGCATCTAATACATTATCAACGACATCAACTAAGTCTTTAGGGTTAGTACTCTCAAATACTAATATAAATGAGGGTGATGCAGCCATTCTCATATCTCTACTCAAGCTACTTCTCTCAATGAATAATTTAATGAGTACTGATGAGCAATTACATAGTAATGGTGCTAGGTGCTTACTACAAACGCACTTATAATTCTCTGATAGCATGTTACGGAGTACACGAATATTATCAACTATTTGGGATGGCAATACCGATTCAAATGCAACATGTAGGACTACCTTAAACATTAATGCACCATCCCTAGGTATCATTAGTTAGACATACTTATATAGTTACTAGTCTAGAGATCGCTAGGAGAGCATCTTGAAGGTGGTAAGGAGCCTCGATGAGTTAGTTAAGTTCTTAAATGAGATATCAGTTCATGGCGATTGTGAAGATAAGTTTAAGTTTAAAATACTACGTAAAGATATGTTAATGCTTACTGAAATACCTAGGCAAGCTCTAGCTAATAACTTATCAATTATAGATATCGAGGATGTAAGCGACGGCTTCATAATAACAATTACTAAACGTTTCGGGAAGGAGTGCAGGAAGGGCGTAGATAATGCTTCTACTTCTTGAGTAGTTTTATTATAAAGTCAGCAATCTTCTCTGCTGGATTTATTCCTGTAGCAGCCATAAAGCCTCCCCATTGCGGTGCTGAATTCACCTCGTACACTACGTAGCCTTCATCATCCTCACCTATGTCTACACCAGCGTATAGTAATCCTAAAGCCTTAGTAGCTCTTAAGGCTAACTCCTTAACCTCCTCATCAACGTTTGCCTTCTCAACCTTAGCGCCTTGAGCTACGTTAGTCTTCCATGAATGCGGTGGTGCATATCTATATATGGCACCTAACACTTCATCACCAACAACGAAAACTCTTATATCCCTCTCCTTCACACGTGTGAATTTCTGTATGTATAATGGTTGCCCATGAATTAGCCATGTCCTAGCTATAATATAGATGATGTCAGGATCTGTAATCTTGACTGAGCCATAGCCTAGACTACCCATTAAGGGCTTAACAACAACTGTACCCCATTTCTTAGCTATATCTACGGCTTCATAGACATCCTCAACTATAGTTGTCTCAGGTACCCTAATCCCGTGAGCCTTAAGTTTCAATGTAGCTAGCAACTTATCCCTAGCAGCTAGTAGTGCGTCAGGAGGATTGACTACAAAGGTCCCACTTAGTTCCAAGCCTTTAAGTATATCTAACCTCTTAAAGAGTAATTCTGTTGAAACAATGACACCTAAACCCCTAACTATTGCTGAATCAAGTGATAAATCCTTATGCTTACCATAGTTAACTACTACACCCTTATCACTTACCTCAATATTTAATCTTGATATCCTTAGATATAGTGTCTCAACACCTCGCTTAATGAATGACATTAGTAATTGCTTAGACGATGGTGTAGGTACCGGTGAGTCATGAATTATCGCTACTCTAATCACTCTACGCACCTCTCCGTACTAAGTCCTTCTCCTAGAGAATAACTCTAGCTGTCTTGAGTCACTATACTTGCGTAGGTGATATCTCCTTCAAAGTACCTGAGACTATAGTCATGGATCTATCCATGAAGTCTAGAAGTCTAGGGTCGTGAGTAACTATTATTACTGTAGTTTTGAAGTCCCTTCTAATACTCCTAAATAACTCAGCAACCCTTACCGCATTCCTCCAGTCAAGGTTTGCTGTGGGTTCATCGGCTAGCAGAACTGATGGTGTAGTGACTAATGCTCTAGCAATAGCTACTCTCTGCTTCTCACCACTACTTAACCTTGAAACCTTAACATGCTTCTTCTCCCTAAGTCCTATGTAGTCGAGTATCTCATCAATCTTCCTTTCCCTCTCATCACTAGGCATACCTGAGAGTAGTAATGGGAGTTCTATGTTGTCCTTAACACTTAGACCTTCAATTAATCCGTAATCCTGAGGTATGTAACTAACTATGGTGTTCCTTATCATTGCTAAACCTAGATCATCAAGCATGTTTAAATTATAACCATCAACTATTATCTCACCTCTATCAGGTCTCTCAAGACCCGCTATGAGTTTAAGTAGCGTAGTCTTACCAGAACCACTAGGTCCATGAATACCAACAATCTCACCCCTCTTGAAACGTGCATTAACATTACGTAGCACAGTCACTCTAGACTGTCCAACCCTATAACTCTTCCACACATCTCTCAAAACAACTATTAAATCTAGCATTACACTTCATCCTAATAGATGAGGTGTTTAAAGATATTAACTTCTCCTAGCTATACGAAAATACATAGATAGTAGTGTAATGTATACTACAAGCACAGCTATGAGAGCCATAAGAAATGAACTAACGTTAATTATTACATATGGTGTTGCGAAAATTACTGAATATGTGAGGGATAGTAGAAATATTGCGTACTTGATTAGCTGAGGTGATGCGCCAATAATTATTAAGAACCTAAATACCTGGATTATTCTCTCTTTATCGGTATTGATTATGGATGCAGATGTAGGTATTAAAGCTATTAATAATAGTGCATGCTCAACTATATCCATGGTTACATAGTTTAAGACACCTAAGGTGAAAGCCACTAATAACGTTACATATACGCTCTTACATTCATTACGTAGTATATATGTGACTAAGGTTAACATGTTATTTATGCTTATATAAGACATGATCTCATAGCACCTACTATTCTTGATATAGCTAAACTTAACATGGTGTTCATGACGGATTCAGATATTTCTTCAATACCCCATACATAGCTTGATATATGCACTTTAATACTCTCCTCATCTTGTGATAAGACAATATTTAGGTCAAGACCTGAACCCCAAACTTCATTATACATAAGTCTAGCGTGGATAACTACTTCATTAGGATATCGCTTACTCTCTAATTCCTCAATGCTGAAGAATTCATTAGTTTTTAGTGAATCCTTAATAACGTTCTCTAGCCTACTCAAATCTATATCGTTACTCAAGATTAGATCATATCTTCTAGTTACTGGTATGTATACGTCACTCTTAGTTAAGCTCTTAGGTTTCAATGAGGAATTCATGTATGTGAGGGATGATAACCACGTAATAGATAATGTTAGAAATGAATTAAATGTAGACAAACCTCCGTATCTTAAATGGATGTATATAAGCGTAGGTAAACCCACTAGGAGTATTAGTATAGATATGTATAGTGATGATATTATGGTCATGCTCCATTGAGGCATACCTACTAACAATAGTTTTTCATATAAACTCCTAATCTCCGGAGTCATTGAGTGAAGTACTGCAAGAAGGACTACTATGGATATGATTGATGTAGTAGTAGCCACTATTATTGATTTAGAGGTAGGTATAGCTACTCTTGAGAACAAAAACTTACCTAAAGGACACATCAACTCTGCCTTATTTATGTTACCATATTTACTCAAAATTACCAACGATAATTTCATCAAATTATTTAAATCAGTAATACCAACCCCATCATATATTATGATTAAATCGGTAATCACCTCATCTCCTAAGTTTTTTCCTAACACCTTAGGCAGGTAATTAAGTGAGGTAATCATTACATTTCCTGGTGGAGGGAATATTGGTTTTAGACCTATATAACCCTGTATAGGTAAGAGGTAAATGTCATCAATTACCACTAAGTTAAGTAATTTATGAGGGGATATACAATTACTTCTTAACGTTTTATCACATGATAGTATGTATGGGACATGCAATCCTAATCCTAGACTCTCCTTGAGTTTCACTATGTAATTATCGGGTAACGCAACTATGATGTATATACTCCTATTAATGTTATTTAAGATTATAGGCTTAGTAAGACTTAATCTTGCTATTGGTATTACGGTCCTTACCTGTATATTGACTGATTTTGTTATCTCCTTCATTAACGTCTCAGCAAAGTCTGTACCTTCATCTACACTTATGGGAGTAATGAATGAAATTGTAATTACTGTTTCATTAAATGACTTACTACTTACTTTATACCATGTATAAGCAGGTATAGCAGCCTTAGCCGATATAAGCATGAATAAGATTAATGCTATCATGGGAAGCAGTACTATGGGCTTTAAGAGTATAGTCCTTAGCACTTTAAGCATAAATAATATTCTACTAGCTCTTAATCTAGTGTAAAAAGCTAATCTATAAATCAATGATTTCTCAAACATTAGAGGAGATTTCCTAGCAAACATAACTGTAAGTAGGTATGCTAGATAGGCTATAGCACATAAATATATTACTAACATTATTGTATTAAGCATTACGTAACACCCATAAGTGATGTAATTGTTGATACTACGACTCCTATACCGCATCCAGCAAGCATTAATGATGAGTATGTCAGTAATGATTCATAAACATCGAATCCTATTCTTAAGGCTACGTACTTAATTAATGATGCAATTAAGAATATCACTCCAATATCAGGAGTCAGAGTTAGGCCTAAAAGTATTGAGTATATTGATATACCGCCTAACCTAGTAATTCTTAGTAGGAGTATTAATGTAAGTGCTAACAGTGCACCAATAGTTATTGAGGTAATGTTAAATGCTGATACATCACCTCTATAGATGATATTCATCCAAGTAACAACTGGTACCCACCTCAACAGGTTTAGTTTAGGTGAGTTTAATCCATAAGCTAGTAGTAGGTAGTGTCCATAGATTAGAGTTAGTGGAGCACCAATGAGTATTGAGAGAGCTAGTATAGGGAGTACTATATCAGCGTCTAAGCCTAACTTCCTAGCACTCTTGAATATATTCATTGATGCGCCAGCCATGAATTGAGGCATTGGTACACCAGTGTATGGGTCTAGTAGTACATATGTTAGTGCATCACGAACTTTAAGGGAGAATAATGAGAATGTCGCTAATGGTAAGGTTGATTGTGAAGCTGTTCCAGTCTCACCTACGACCCTAATTGTTAGTAGAGCAAGTATTATGTGGAGTATAAAGTATAGCGGTAGGAATGTAAGTAGCGTGGTTGAGGGTCTTGTAAGGATCCATAGAGGTATTACTAATGAGATTAAGAGGGTTAGTGACAGTAGAGCACGTTTGAGTAAGGCTCTATCCTTTAGTATAAGCTTAAAAGTCAGAGTAAATGATGTACGCGCACTCATAAAGTAATAAATCATTGTCACGATGAGGAACCCAACCATTATTGATGCAGTGTAGGGTGATGCCTCAAGTAATATATCAGGTGATTTCATGAATGGTGCAACATACATTAAGCCTAGGTATGTTAATAGAGGTGTCAGTACTAAATACATAATTAAATTACCTATGCCTATACCTACTGATGTGTTGAGTGGAATAAGGAGTGCGAGGAAGAATATGAAGAAATCTAGAGTTAGGGCTATGGATGAGCCTGGAATTATTTGTTGTAGTGGTGATGTTAAATCAATACCCACATAACCTACCTGAAGCACTAATAACTGAAGTAAGATGCCAAGAATTATGGGTAAAGCAATACGTGGCTTACCTAAGTACTTACCCATACTAACTATCATAAAGCAAGCTAAACCTATGGGGTATGGTAACCTCTCCTTCTCTATGAAGTGTTTATGGAATACGTAAGCTAGGAAGACACCTGAGGCTGAAACTGCTGTAGCATATGAATAAAAAGTAATTGTAGTTCCGTCTAGGAAGGCCCCCTTAAAGTATAGCCATTCAGGTAGGTTAAGGTCTTCGCCACCTATGTAGTTAAGCATGGTGTAGGTTATGTACATTCCAGATGTGATAGCCGTTGATAGCGATATCCCGGTAGCTGTAACGATACTGATTAAATGTTCAATGATGGTTGGTGGACGTTTAAGAATTAAGGTTAGGAGTGCTAAAGTCAGTATAGCAGATATTATGGGTGCTAATTCTGAGGTTGTATAGCCTGTTACGGCATAACCGTAGGTATCAATAAATCCTAGTAAAGAGCCTACAATAATACCTACTGCTACTCCCACATACCACTTACTACTTACCTCTAACGTCATAATGGTTACTCCCTACCGCAATATTCCTTGAATATTGACGTAGCTCTGGATACTATAAAACTTAATGGCTCCTTCAGTATGTCACTACCTAATCTCTTAACAATAGATATTGAGTTCTCAACTCTCCTTAAGAGTTCCAATAGTATGTTACAGCTTAATTCACCCCTTAAGGACTCCATCTTCGTTAGGAAAACTAAAGCTTCAATTAATTGAGCGTTAGCTCTACTAAAGGATAACTTACTACCACTACCTTCATATACATCTAATACCTCCATATAGAAAGATGCTTTGTCACCTTCATCAATTACTTCACGAATCCTACACTCGATGTATAGGTCAACATCACCCTTAATGATAGGTGGTTTCACATGTCTCGACTTCATATACCTTATTTCATTCTTTAAATATATGGATTTGAAGAATAGTGTTGAATCATTAGTTAAATTAATTGTTGCTTCTCCTAAACTTACGAGATTTCTAAACGTTCTTGACCTCTTATATGGTCTTAGAATTATTAAGTTCCCACTCAAGTGAATCCCCATAGCTGAAGGATTAGGTCTTTGAAGCCTATCTAGAGTTACTACTATGGCTTCATGGTGACCATACCTTAAGTACTTACTCATACTGCTACTCAACTACCTTCCTATACATGGTATAGAATCATTTAATTTATCTCTAAAGTAGTCATAATTTGATGAACCTTAGGAGTGCGTACTTATGGGGATACATTTATGACTTAATAAGGTCAGATCTAGGTTTTAGCTATGACCATGACTATTGGAGTGCATCCATAGCATCGATTATTTGCAATGTTGAAAAAGTGATGAAGTCTGAGGAAATACTACGTAAGTTGATCAATGGGAGGAGAGTACTTGTTGTTGGTGCAGCGGATTCTTGCGTTAAGTGTGCTGAGGTGAGTAAGTATTTTGACGTTATAGTTGCAGCTGACGGCGCTACTAAATGCTGTTTAGATCAAGGTGTAAAACCTAATGTAATTGTTACAGATCTTGACGGCTTAACCAATGAATATTTAATGCTTAATGACGTTATTTACGTAGTCCACGTTCATGGGGATAATATCGACCTCCTACTAAGGTATTTAGACATACTTAAGAATACACCATACATAATCTACACCATACAAGTATATCCTAAGCTTAATCATTGCTTAAGAATATATGGAGGCTTCACTGATGGTGATAGGGCAGCATACTTAGCTTATTACTTTAAAGCATCAAATATAGGACTTGTAGGGTTTGAATTTAATGGTTATGTTGGTAGGTACTCAAAACCTTGGCTGAGTAGTAAGTCTTACCCTACGAAAGTGAAAGAAGGGAAGCTTAAATGGTGTGAGAGATTATTAAGATTACTTGAGAACGTAGCGACTGGTGATACCAGTGTTGAATACTATTGAAGTAAGCGTTAAAGCTGGTTATAGAATACATATGGGCTTCTACAGATTCCTTGATGAACCATTTATCTATGGCTCACTAGGTGCTGCAATAGAGATTCCTCAGTTCACCTTGACCGTTAAGGAATGCGATAAATTAAGTATTGAGGCAAGTTCTGATTATGCTAAGGAATTAATTAAACATGTAAGTGATTATTTAGGTGTTAGAGATGTTTGTGTAAGTTTATCTGGTTATGTAAAGCATCACGTAGGACTTGGATCAACCACAAGGATAGTTATGGCAGCACTAGTTGGTATAACTACTTTGAAGAGAATGGATGTAAATGTGATTGATTTAGCATTTAAGCTAGGTAGAGGTAAGGTATCGTCTGTAGGTATATATAGTTTCATGTATGGTAACTTAGTTGTCGACACAGGTTTTAAAGTAAGTAACTCATCAAGAGGGTACCCTAAACCATTAGTAATAATACCTATACCTAGAGATTGGTATGTAGTCATAGCATTACCTGAAGATAGAATAGGGTTAAGAGAGGATGAAGAGAATAAAATATTAAGTAATGTTGAAGTATTTCATGACCAAAGTGATCTCTACAAACATGTAGTAACACTTATGACTGCAGCAATGCATAAAGACTTCAAACTATTTTCTGAGTCACTAAGGAACATACAACTACTAACAGGTAAGTACTTTAGTAAGTATCAGGGAGGTATATTTTGTTGTGATGTAAGTTACGATATCATTAAAATTATGGAAGAGAATGGTATTAAGGGTGTGGGGCAAAGCAGTTGGGGCCCAACAGTATATGGTTTCACGAATTCATACTTAAAGGCTGTAGAGGTAAGGAATAACATTCATAGTTACTTCTATAAGAAAGGCATTAAAGGTAAGGTATGGATTACTAACATAGCTCAGATAGGTCATAAGGTTGACATAATGTTAAGTAGTCAATAGTGTTAATGCATAATATATGATTATTGAAGCGATTGAGGAGAAGAGATACAGTATTGTGTAGGCGATTATTATCTCCTTCTCCGATAGTTTATCATTCAATGTTAATAGCTGGATAAGCGTTATTGGTGAATCCTTACTTCTACTAGCCGTAATTAAGCCTTTCTCATCAACTACCACAGGTCTTGGGATGTATTCCTTACTCCTTAACCCTCTTATTGAGGTTATTATGCTGAAGCCATTCAGTATTAGTGGTACTAAGGCAATTAAGGCTGCAAACTCCCTCCTAGACATGATTATTAGTGATGCCATTAAAGCCCCAATCAAGTGTGAACCGCAATTACCGTTGAATATCCTGGCCGGGTACATATTAAATGGAGCATAAGCTATGAGTGTGGATAGCGTAATTATCAACATAACTTTAAAACCACTTAAAGGTTGAGGTCCTTTAAGCATTGATGTAATACCTAAGACGAAAATGAGGAATAGCGATATAATCATTATTGTACCGTTATGAGTGTCAGACATATTAAATGCATTAGATAGTACAGTGTAAGCTAACGCTATAAGTAGTGGATAAACTATTGTTAATCTAAGGGAGCCTATCAAGGGAATGAATGGATGAGGTACGTAGGACGAAAGTACTATGACGGGTATTGAGGGAATCATGAATACTAAGAGCTTAACTACAGCACTTATACCGACTATATCGTCAATCAATCCGATAAGACCAGCAATTATGACAGCTAGTATATGCGGGTATATGTAAATTAATACTTCAAATGAATTTATGAAGAACTTGATTGTTAATAGTAGTATAGAGAAGTGAATTAGTAAAGCTATACCACCCCACTTGGGAATTAATGGCTTGTGAGGCTTATGGGCATCAATAGCTAATAAGCCTAAACTCTTCTCAAGCTTCATGATAATGTACGTAAGTATGAAGGACATAGTAAAACAGTAAAGGAGCATTATGCCATAGACATTCACTTCTCACACCTTCCTTGATAATTATGTTAAAGCCCGTACTATTGAGTTTAGGAACACTTTAAAAAGTGCTATCATTTCGGGGGCAGTATGCATAGTAGGGAAGGTATAAGTGAGCTGCTCATTGACTTAATACTCTTAATTATTGTTTTAGGCATAAGCTCAGGCATAGTCATGTATTTACACAAAAACGTGATAACTCCAAGCATTTCTAGAGTCAATAGTGATGAGTTAAGTAGTCTAGACTGTGAGAATCTATTAGCTTACAAGCTATCCTCAAGGAGCGGAGATGCATATCTAGTTGTAGTTAATAAGGGTAAAGATGAGGTTAGGTATAAGATCATCACTGATGATGAAGATATGTATGAGGATAGCTTATATGGTGGTGACTACCGTGTTTACCTACTTGAGAACGTATCGACTTCTAATGTAGTCATCATTTGTAACGGTGGTGATGTAGTAAACGTAGTTAATGTGGGGTGATGGCTTGAGGGGTAGTGTTTCAACCTTAGCTACATTACTAGTATCATTAATGCTCATAACCACCTTAGTTACTTCATACTTGCTCCTTCACGAGGTCAGCATTAAGGAGTTAAAACACGTAGGATTAAGAGGTATAGAGAAGGTTAGGGAGGCTAGTAAGGATGTTGATGTAAGTTTAGATGATGGATTTCTAAGAATAGCAACTTCTCAACCACCACTTAAAGTTCTAGTAGCTCTAGCTGTTTACAGTAATGGTAGTTATAAAGAATTAGCTAAGGATATACTACTCAACCCCTCAAATTACGTGTTAAACGAGGATGTTCTTAGGAGTATATTAGATAGTGGTGGCAAGGTCTTTATAATATTGAGTAATGGTGACTATATCCTCATAGATGATAGGTTATTGAATACTCTTAAAGAGGGTAATAATGGTCCTTCAATTATACACTACCTGCTTAGACCTTACATCGTATTGGGGGAGGTATATGACATTAATTCATACCTAGAAAACCCCATTCCAGGTAATGACCCTAACCTCTCAAACTATAAGCCACTATTACTGAGTTACTTAACAAATGAAACAGATGTAACATTTACGTATTTTACACTTAAGTACATCGGTAATAGCTACATTAAAGTAAACATCCATGGTGATATAACAGCATCACTAATGGTTACGATACCTATGCTCATCCATAGGGATGAGAACGTATTCAAAAGGATATTATTCCATGTAGTTTTAAGACCGACATATTGTATACTGTACAATTATGATGTAATAATGGACTTACGTACTAAAATTTACGTAGTACCAGTTATAGACTACTTAAGAAGTCCATTAGTTACTGAGTTAAGTAATGTAATGATAGGTAATCAATTAGGTAGTTCAATTGCTAAATCACTCTATACAGAAGAATTAGAGTATAGTCAGTTAAGAGCGACAGCCTTAGCTGGTCAGTCCTGTAGTATTGTAAGTGATGAAGATATCTTCATTATTGAGTTTAACTCAACTAAGATATTTGAGTACATACCTAAGGAGTTAGATGAGGTAGTAGCTCTATTAACACTTCAGGCCTCTGTGTATAGAACATCATCTGATGTGGTTAATTACTCAATAATTGACATAGGTTTGTTTGACATTAGTGAGGTGTACTATATTGACGTAACTAATGAGTCATTGATTAATAAGCCATTACTGCTACTCTCAAAATTGCCAGGGGTTACAGCAAGAGTACTTCCACAAGATGGTATAGCGTTAATTACATATGCAGCACGGAATGTAGAGCTGAAGAGTTACAAAAGTATTACGTGGGTTAATGTAAGTAGAGTAGGTGAGTACTCCTTAAGTATAGTAAAGGGTAGTAGTGATAAGGAGGCTGATTTACCGCCGCCATCGGATACAGTGCAATATAAAATAGAAGTTAAGTCAGTATCTGGTGAAGTCAAAACCGTGAGGGTAGGTGACCATTCATTAAGTAAGTACGTAATAGATCCAAATAATGTTAGCTATGTATACACATACGTATTCACACATGAATTCTCAGGTAGAATTCAAGGTAGTGGTTGGAAACCCATAAGAACGGTAAAGGTAACTTACTCCAACGTACCCAACACAACACTATATACACTCACCATAAGTAGTGGGAGTTGTCCGCAAACACATATAGATTGGAGACCAGTTACTTCAAGCCTAAGGACTTATGCATACTATGAATGGTACGGTCAATGCCGTAGAGATGTAAAGGTGAGTGTGACTTACGACATTGAGGATGAAGAGCTAAACTTAGGTGCTAGCTTAACATCCTATGGTGAGGATTACTTAAAATTCGACTTAACCTTAATGATCAATGAAACAACCACTCTAAACTCAATTAATGAAGGCATACTGAAGGTCTACGTAGGCAATGATAGGGATGTAAAGCTACTAGCTATCGATCTAGATGAGTTAATTAAACCTATAGTTAAGTGATTTAGGGTTTCTTACGTCTCCTACTTTTCTCAAACTCCTCAAGCTTAGGTTTTAACTCTTCCTCAGGTATTTCTATAGATATTAGCGAGTCTGTATCACTAACCTTTAAACCTGAATTCCTCGCTATCTCAGCTACTAACTTATTCATGTAGTGTTCTATGGTGTTCGGCATAGCTACTAGTACGACCTTATTAGACTCAACAAATACTGTACTCTGACCTCTCGTTAGTAACTCAACGATATCTACGACATTTACCCCTAGCTCCTTAAGTACGACACCTAACCTACTACCTAGACTTGATATGGATTCTGACTTAACATTACCTATTAATTCCTTCGGTATGTATATGAAGCCTAAGTTACTAAGTATGTACTCATACTTCCTCTCCCTCAACGCTTTAGGCGCATAATAACCTCTCTCTTCAATATCTATAACTTCATTAAATAGACTCCTAAGATAGTTACTTAACGTTGTACCTCTCTTACTAGCTATTTCCTTAAGCTTGTTAACGATATCCTCATCAAGTGCTAAGGTCTTTCTCTGAAGTACCATCTTAACTCACCCTAAGTAATGCTCTCACAATACCTACCTCACTACTTAATTCCTCGATCTTAATCCCCATAGAATTACATAACTCACTAACAACTACCTCAATCATCCTCGTTAACCTATCACTATATTTAGGTGATGAAACAATCACTTTAAATAATCCATTACCGCTCGCCTCAACACTAATATTGGTGTCTGGGAACCAAGTACTCAATACAAGCTTTAGAACATCAACTGTAGCACCCCTCTTAACTCTAACAAGCATACCATACCAAGATGCAGACCTCCTAATAGCATTGAGTAATTCATTAAAGTGTTCATTATCTATTAACTCGATAACCTTGTAAACAACATCTGAAGGTAGTAATGCACCACCCATCCTTCTTAGATCATCCATTAAGTCACTAAGTGCTAGGACTTCAGTAACATTAGATCTGTACTGCATAGACTTAAGAACCTCAGCTAATACTCTCTCAATAAACTCCCTAAGAGGTATACCTTCACGTTCAGCGATTTTAATAGCTAACGCAATGACTGATTCAGATATAGGTA
>CAZQFL010000022.1:0-23107 GCA_964592745.1 uncultured Desulfurococcaceae archaeon | reverse complement strand
CAGTAAGAAGAGTCAAGAGATCAGACATGGAAAAACTAGAAAGAGCAACAGGAGGGAGAATAATATCTAACATTGATGACTTAACCGAGAAAGACTTAGGATATGCGAAACTTGTCGAGGAGAGGAAGGTTGGCGAGGATAAGATGGTATTCATTGAGGGCACTAAAGATCCTAAGGCGGTAAGCATACTAATCAGGGGTGGCCTTGAGAGAGTAGTTGATGAGGCTGAGAGGGTATTCAGGGATGCCTTAAGCGTTGTTGCTGACGTCATTAAGGTACCCAAGATAGTCTATGGCGGTGGTGCTTTCGAGATAGAATTAGCTAAGCATCTAAGAGAGTACGCATTACAGGTAGGCGGTAAAGAACAACTAGCTATCGAGAAATTTGCTGACGCACTAGAGGGTCTAGTATCAGCACTCGTAGAGAATGCAGGCTTAGATCCTATCGAGATGTTATCGAAGCTAAAGAAAGCTCATAGCGAACCTGAAGGCTATAAGTACGGTATAAACCTATTCACGGGTAAGGTAGAAGATATGGAGAAACTAGGAGTTATGGAGCCATTAATAGTTAAGATTAATGCATTAAAAGCTGGTACCGAAGCTGCAACATTAATACTAAGAATTGATGACATAATAGCTGCTTCAAGAGCTAAAGAAGAGGAGAAGGAGAAGAAAGAAAAGAAGGAGGAAGAGTAAGAACGTAGTTATCACTACTTTTTAAACTTTTTAATATTTTAACTAAGCATTTTTACATGTATGGGTAAAGCTATAGTAATTAGTGGAACACCTGGTGTGGGAAAGACTAAAGTATCCTTAAGATTAGCTTCACTCCTAAATGCTAAGTATGTAAATTTAAGTGATTTCGCTATTGAGAGAAAGCTCTACCAATACTTTGATGTTGAGAGATCTAGTTATGTAATTGATGAGGAGGGTTTAAGGAGGGAGATTTCAAATGTCATTAAAAGTTACGAAGGATACGTAATTATTGATAGTCACTACGGAGAGATAGTGAATGACGATCTTATTGAGAAAATATTCGTGCTAAGGCTAAACCCAAGAGAGCTATTAAAGAGACTTGAGAGTAAGGGATGGAGTAGGGAGAAGATTAAGGAGAATGTTGAAGCTGAAATCCTAGGTATATGTACCCAAAATGCTCTAAATGAGCATCCCAAAGATAAAGTGTGTGAGATTGACGTAACTGGTAGGAGCGTTGATGATGTAGTCAGAGAGATCGTTAGTGTACTTAGAGGAGAGAAATCTTGTGAAGTAGGTATAGATTGGCTTTTAAGTACGGACATAGGTGACGTATTAAATTATGTCCTTAGGAGGTAGTACCTTAACTCTCAATGGTCTAGATAGAGAAGAATAGTCTAATAGAGCCTCACCTGTCCTTAATCTCGGTAACATGTTATAACACTCATCATTAACTCCTAAACTTTTACACATGAGTACTATATCATCTCTAAACTTAAGTGAGTGGACTATCCTAACATTAGCATTAGTTATTATTCTATACCCTAATATCGATGGTGATTGAGTAATTAGTATAAGACTTACACCTAACTTCCTAACTTCAGAAATCATTCTCTCTAGCAGTGATGCTCCAATACCTAATACATTATGTACTTCCTCAACTATTATGTATACACGTTCATTACTTGTCGTTAAAGATGCTCCATACTCAATAACCTTTAATAATGCTATCACGCTTAACTTCTTAACTATGGTATTCCTTAATCTTGAGAGATCTATCACGACTACCTTACCGTCTCTAAAGAGACTATTTATAACGTTAGGATTACCTATACTTATAAATGATGCTGATGTTAGAGGACGTAATTTACGCAGTAGTGCATACTTTGATTCAATTACCCATCTTGCTTCTGTTTCTGATGACTCAATTAGAGCTAGTAATTCTTTTAAACTAGTTACATCTTTGGATTCCTCTAGAACTCTCTGAAGAATGTATGTCTGAGGTGGTGTTAATTGAAGTACCTCCTCAAGTATTGAGACCAAATCATCAATATCGTTAGGTAATGAGATGATGGTATTTTCAGGTCTTAATGTAATAGCATATCTACATAGTAGTTTACTATACTCACCATACCAGTCAAGAATGAGTACTTTATGACCTCTTAAGGCGATTCTTAATGCTAACGTAGCTGCTGTTGTAGTTTTACCTGAACCTGTAGCA
Source organism: uncultured Desulfurococcaceae archaeon (assembly GCA_964592745.1). Taxonomy (GTDB): domain Archaea; phylum Thermoproteota; class Thermoprotei_A; order Sulfolobales; family NBVN01; genus CAZAMI01. Next base: position 20,914 of record CAZQFL010000022.1, on the reverse strand, counting down.
CCAACTATTAATACATGTTTTTCTAGCTCCCTTAATGGTATAATGACATCTTGCGTAGATTCAACATCGTAACCTATCACTACACCAGATTCATCGTAAGTTACCCCACTTAACCTTAGCTTATACGTAACATTATTCCAATTACTACCTATTATTCCATGAAATCGAAAGGGTTTTTACATGATACATTCTTAAATACTATGTCAGCATTCGAAAGAGTAACTATTAATGTCTTCACTAAATTAACGCATTCCTCTCTACTCGTTAGAACCCTCACTAAGACACCTACCCTCCCCTTATACGTACCTTTAATGAATTCCAGTATGGAGTCTCTACAAAGTCTATTAAAACCTTTTAAAACTTGGTCTACATCTATGGTAGCTTCAGATTCGGAATTACTGCGTAATGATAGGCAGTATTCCTTCATTTAAACCCCCAAATGATATAACTAAGTTTTTAAAGCGTTCTACACTCTTTACTACTAGGGTTTTAATAGCATGAAGTTAAGTGACGGATACGTCGAGGCAGAGGGACTTGTAAAGAGTATTGAGAGGTCAATTATACCTACAGTTGTCATTATACAGATAGACTGTGGTGATGTTAAAGTAAAAATGGACCTAGTGAGAAAGCTATTAGTATTTGATGAAGGTGATAAAGTAAGGATCATAGTTAGTAGGAGCAAGCCTGACTACCAAGAAGGAAAAGATTTTGTCGCCTGGGGGTACGTAATGAGTAAGAAGAAGGAGAGGAGAGTTACTAATGGTACGAGAAAGGATATCTATAAGTTATTGATTTCACTCTGGGGCTACTTAGTCATACTAGAATCCGAGAATAATGAGTTACTTAACGTCTTTAACAATATGGATAAAGTATACGTGAAAATCAGTAAGGTGTGAGGATCATCGCTTAAAAATACTTAAAACTTCTTACTACAAGAATTTTTAGGTATGAGTAATGAGCGTACAAAGAGCAGTTAGAAATCTAATAACTGAGTTAGCTAATTTAATAGACACTACAGTTCTCGTAAAGCTTGTTGACGGATACACGTATGAGGGTAAACTCGTAGGTATAGACCTTGGTGATAGATTAACCCTACACTTACTACTTGAGGATGCTAGAGGCAGTGATGGAAGGACATACTACAAGGTATTTATTCACGGATCTAGAATATCTGAAATAATTAGTGTTGAAAAACCCCTCTTTAATCCGGAAGAGTTTGCTCAATACATTCAACAGAAGCTAAGCCTACCTCCCGGTAGTGTTAGAGTTATAAAGGAGGCCAAGACTGTCTACGTATATGATAGATACAAGATAACTGAAAACGGTGTTGAGGGGGCTGGAGGTTTAGCTAATAAACTCTACAGCTTATGGCAAGAATATATGGAGAGAAAGAGAAGTAGTAAATGATGAATAGGTTAAGCAATTATGGTTTTTGAAATAAAGGATAAGGAACTAGCGGGTAGGATAGGTAAGCTAGTGACCAAGACCAAAACCATAGAAACACCAGCATTTTTCCCTGTCATAAATATTTTAAGGCAAGAGAGGGACGTCCCTATAACTAAGATAAGGGATATAGGGTTTGAACAAATAATAACTAACGCATATATAATAATGAAGAACTTAGGCTCGAGAGCTTTAGAAATAGGAATACATAGACTGCTAAACTTTGATAGTGTAATTATGACAGACTCAGGTGCGTATCAGCTACTACTCTATGGTGCCGAAAAGGTCAAGATAGACCCTATAGAGATCGTTGAATATCAGGAAAAGCTTGGATCAGATATTGCAGTAATAGCTGATGTACCTACAAGAGACGATGCTCCATATAATGAGGCTTTAAAGAGCGTTGAGGAAACCTTAAGAAGAGCTAAGCTAGTATTAGACATAATAGTTAATAGTAAGACTTTATGGGTCCTACCTATACAAGGAGGTGTTCACATAGACTTAGTTAGGAGGTCAGCTTTAGAAGCCTTAAAGATACCTGGGTACTCCATGTATGCTATTGGTAGTCCTGTACTAGTTCTTGAGAAATATGAGTTCTGGAAAATAATCGATATGGTGGCGACAGCAAAAATGATTCTATCACCGGATAAGCCAGTACACTTATTCGGTGGGGGTCATCCATTAATAATACCATTCATGATTGCACTAGGTATTGATTCATTTGATTCAGCGTCGTATATATTATACGCTAGGGAAGGCAGATACATGACCGAACACGGTACTTACAGACTTGAAGATATGGACTATTTTCCATGTGAATGTGAAGTATGTAGCAAGTATACACCAAAAGACCTCCTAGAAATGAGTACTAACGAGAGAGTTAAGCTACTAGCTATACATAACTTACATATAATTAATAGGGAGATTAAGCGAGCTAAGATAGCTATAAGAGAAGGAAGACTTTGGGAACTACTTGAGGAGAGAGCTAGAACTCATCCAGCATTAAGGGAAGCTCTTTATTACGTAACTAAATATGTAAAGTGGATTGAAAAATTAGATCCTAGAGTTAAAGGTGATGTTCACGGCATATTTCTTTACGACTCAACATCTATACATAGACCTGAAATAGTCAGACACTATGAAGCATTAAATAGGTATGTTAATGATGCATCTAAGGCTAGTAAAGTAATACTAATACCTGGTTCACCAATAGATAAACCCTTCAGAAACTCAGAAAGCGTTACAAATGCGTTAAGTAAGTTAGGTATAGGTCTTGATGATATTAATCGCTACAAGATCTTCATATACATACCCTTCTTTAATTTAATACCGTTAAATATCGATCAAACATATCCGTATTCGCAGTTCGAAGCTCCTATTCATGTTGATGAGACGTTATTAAGGAGGTTAAAAGATTCATTAGTAAACTTAATGAATAAGTTAAGTGATGTAGAAGTAGTCATAGCTACATGTGACGAATTACCTTGGGCTACTGAAGATTTTGTTAATGATGTTATTAAACGCGTAAGAGTTAAGCGATTAAGATTTATTAAGGTGAAATGTAGGGGAACGTAAAATATTGCTGAGATAAGTATGTATTACATGTAGGGCTTTGGGCCTCTCTCCTCACTAGCACGCATTGCCTCCTTAATAGCCTCCTCAGTTTCTTCAATCATCTTAGAGTATTTTAATAGATCATCTATACTTATGTTTAAACCTAATATGCTGCTAACCTTACTAACGAATACTGCTGCAGCTCTTGGATCATACTTACTAGGTTGAGTGTAAGGTAGTAAGACTAATGTTGAGACATTTCTTAGTTTAAGCATTGTAAATAGTACAGCTAATGGGCCTATTATGTATAGACCTTTACTAAGCTTAGGTTCTTTAAAGTTCCATTCACACTCACCACAACAGAGCCACCTAAATTCTTCATTACCCTCTCTAAATCTAGAATTTAAGCCTCCAGCCAGAATAGCTCTCCTTCCACCAATCTTAATGAACCATTCAACGAGCTTTTTAGCGAACAGAACTCTCTCAGGAGGTTGAGGTAATGCGTTGTTTACTACTATTATTAGGGATTTTGCATCGTGAACGAATATTTCATAGGGTGTCATTAACCCATAGTCCTCTAAAGCGATAAAGTCAGGCATGTACTTAGTAATTATATCACCAACCTTCACGGCTTTCAGCTTTTCAACCATATATTTAGTTGCTATCGTACCTACATAACCAAAACCTGGAAATCCTGTTACTAACGTCCAAGCGCGTCTGCCCTTAAACATGTGCTTATATTCATCATAAATAAATATCTCGACATTAGCCATGACCAACACACCCTCTAATTCTTGCTGCAATACCTCTAGTGAAGAACATTATTTCGTAAGGGCTTAAAAGCATTCTACCCACACAGAGTAAGTTATCATTCTCATCAACTATTAATACCTCATCACCAGCTCTTAAATCATCATCAACATCTATAACATGTTTGGAAAACACGTTCGTTGAGAACCTAATGACATCATTAGCGATCTCATTAGCAACTACTAACCTCAACTTCACAGGCTTAACTAACTCCTTAATAATCCTAGCCATGTGGATTGTTAGGTTAAACGTATAGGATGAAGCTCTTATTGAAGCTAACTTTAATCCATTAGGTAAAAATACTTCTCTTATCCTTCCAGTTCTGGGTGAAACCTTGACTAAGATATCTTCAGGTATCACCCTATCAGCTATGTTAATACCTAGTTGATGATTCAATATCGACCTTAAAAAGAGCACTTCCTCCTTTCTAGCTCGACGTATGTATTCTGTTCTCATGATTATACCACTAAATCTCTACCCTTACTTGTTGGGACATAAGGCCTTCCTATGCGTTTTCTTAACACCTTATCTATGGCTTTCATGAAGTCATCCATGGTTACGTAACTTCTACCAGCTCTTATAGCGAAGTACCCAGCCTCAGTGCATATTACTTTAATGTCAGCACCGGAAGCTCCTTCGGTCATCTTAGCTAATCTTTCATAATCTATGTCCTTAATCCTCATCTTTCTTGTGTGAATCTTGAATATCTCAATTCTACCTTTAAGGTCGGGTAATGGTACTTCAATTATTCTGTCAAACCTACCAGGTCTTAGAAGTGCTGGGTCTATGACGTCAATCCTGTTAGTTGCAGCGATAACCTTGACCCTATCTAGTGGGTTAAATCCGTCTAGCTCAGCTAATAATTGCGTTAATGTTCTATGAATCTCCCTCTCACCACTAGTTCCTATGTCAAGTCTCTTAGCAGCTATTGCATCAATTTCATCAATAAATATTATTGCTGGTGCCTTCCTCCGTGCTAATCTAAAGAGCTCCCTAACTATCCTAGCACCTTCACCCACGAACTTCTGAGCAAGCTCTGAAGCAACTAAGCTAATGAATGTAGCATTAGATTCCCCAGCAACAGCTTTAGCTAGTAAAGTCTTACCACAACCAGGGGGACCGTAAAGTAAGATACCCTTAGGTGGCTCAATACCGAGTTCCTTAAATATTTCAGGATGCTTTAATGGTAGTTCAACAACCTCTCTTAGCTCCTTAATCTGTTCCTCAAGCCCTCCTATATCGCTATACCTAACATTAGGTCTTTCAATAACTTCCATAGCTCTAACATATGGATCCTCCCTCGCTGGAAGTACCTCAACTATGGTTGAGCCCCTCTGATTTAAAGCTACATGAACTCCCGGTCTTAACTTACTTACATCAACCTTAGCACTTATATTAACTATTAGGTTAGGACCTGTGGAGCTCTTAACGATAGCCCTACCGTCTTCTAACACTTCTAAAACAACACCCTCAATTAATGGTGGTGATAGGAGTTTATCTATTTCCTGTTTATAGTAATCTATCTCCTTCCTCAAGTATGATATCTCAGCCTCTAATTCTTGAATCCTCATTTCGAGATATCTTACATAGTCCGTTAAGCCGTTCTTACGTTTATCACTAAGGTCTATCTCAGACATGCATATCTACCTCCACACCTGAGTACTATACCTTAGGAAAGCCTATATAGCCTGAACCTCTATAAGTTCATAGGTATTGATGATGTCATCGGGAATCGTATATTGCGAGATGTGTGGAAGATCCGTTGAGAGAAGAAGGGCTAAGATAGTCTATATTGAGGGTGCTAGATTAACTTTATGTCCTGAATGTTACGCGAAGGTTTCTAGAAGAATAGTTACTACGGAGGTAAGAACACTCACACAGGAGGTTACTAAACGTCCTAGAATGCATGCACGTCCTGAGATGCGTACCTGGGGTCATAGAAGGAGAAGGAAGTTAGAGGAGTACGAAGTTGTTCCTGATTACGCTGAAAGAGTAAGGAAGGCTAGGGAGAAGCTTGGGTGGACTCAAAGAATGCTTGCTGAAGCTGTTAAGGAGAGCGAGAATGTTATTAAGAGAATAGAGTCTGGTAGATTGGTCCCATCAATAGATCTAGCAGAGAAATTGGAGAGAGTACTCGGTATTAAACTTCTTGAACCCGTAGTTGAGGAGATACCTCAAACATATCAGTCAAGACAGGTAAGTAATATTAAGGAATTAACGCTGGGAGATATAGTGGCTATTAGGAAGAAGGAGGGAAAGAAGCATTAACATGTATGGGGACATAGTATTAGTAACTAAGGGTAACGTGTTAGAGGAGGCTGTATCTTTAGCTAGATGTCTATATCCTAACTCACTTAAGGTAATAAAGGTCGGTAGATGGTTTAAACCTAATACGAAGTACTACTTGACTAAGCCTTTACTTGATAAAGTTAAGGATTATTTTAATGGCTGTAATGGTATTAGGAAGCTTTTAGTAGTGTATGATGAATTGAAACCTAGACATAAAGTAAATCTAATGAAGGAGTTAGGTGTTGAAGTTATAGATAAGATTGAGTTAATATTACAAATATTTGCTCTACATGCTGGTTCTAAGGAAGCTAAGCTACAGATTGAAATGGCTAGGATAACTCATCAACTACCCCTAATAAAGGAATGGATTAGAAGAGCTAAACTTGGTGAACTCCCAGGCTTCTTAGGTCCAGGAGCTTACGCTATAGACACATACTATAAACACATGAAGAGGAGATTAGCAAGGATTAGAAGGGAGTTAATGGAGTTAAGGAATAGGAGGTCTAAAGAAAGAGATACTAGAAGAAGGTATGGATGGCCTCAAGTAGCTATAACAGGTTACGCTAATGCTGGTAAGACAACTCTGTTCAATAAGTTGACTAACGAATGTAAGCCTGTAGGACCTGAAATGTTTACAACGTTAACACCTAAAGCTAAGGGTATGTATCTAGATGGTGTGAAGGTAATATTTGTTGATACTGTCGGTTTCATTAGAGATATACCTACTGAAGTCATTGAGGCCTTTTACGCTACATTAGAGGAGGTAAGTTCTTCAGATCTCGCAATATTAGTTGTTGATTCCTCAGAACCTGAGTTCATAGTTAAAGATAAGGTTAGGGCATCATTAAATACCTTATTTAGGATAGGATATGTAGGCAAGCCATTAATTATTGCTTTAAATAAGATAGATAAGGTTAATGTTAGGGAATTAAACTCATTAAAGAGTTTGGTTAATGATATCGTTAGTGGGATGTATCCATGGAGTTATAGCATTGTATGTATCTCAGCTATGAAGGGCCATAACTTAGATTTACTAAAGAATGAGGTGATTAAGTATATCAGGAAAGAGAAAGCCAGTAATATACGTACTACGCTTAGGTCATAGACCATCAAGGGATAAACGAATAACAACACATGTGGGTCTAGTTGCTAGAGCTTTTGGTGCAGATGGCTTTATACTAGCAGATATTAATGATGAGAATGTCATGAATTCGCTAAGGAAGGTATGTGATAAGTGGGGACGTAAGGATTTTAAGTTAATCTCAGATGTAGACTCTGTTAAGTACATTAAGGAGTGGAAGCGTAGAGGAGGCGTCGTTGTTCACTTAACGATGTATGGATTACATATTGACGATGTCATAGATGAGATAAGATCCTCAGGTAAAGATTTATTGATTATTGTTGGTGCTGAGAAGGTACCAAGGATTTACTATGAATTAGCTGATTATAATGTAGCTATAGGTCATCAGCCGCACTCTGAGGTTTCAGCTCTAGCCATATTTCTTGATAGATACTACAAAGGTAGTGAACTACGCTTTATTTACTCTGATGCAGAGTTATGTATTGAACCCTCCCCTAAAGGTAAGAGAGTGGTGAAGTGCCGTGAGAGAGGATAGTAGCAGTATTGAGGACCTGCTTGAATTCATTAAGAGGTTTGTTGGTGATTATGGTGTAAGAGTATTTAAGGTGTTAATGGAGAGTAATAAGGAATTACTTGACACTGAAATAACTAAGCTTACAAGACTAGGTGAGCAGGAGGTTAGGAGGGTTCTATACGAGCTACATAACTTAGGGTTAGTAACATATAGGAAGAGTAGGAATCCCGATGATAGTAGGTACATCTATCATTGGAAGATAGATGAAGTGAGAATTAATCAGGTACTATTACAGAGGAAGAAGGCGGTACTTAAGAAGTTAAGGGAGAGGCTTGAGTATGAAGAAAGCAATACGTTTTACATATGTCCTGTTGATGGTGTTAGGTTAAGCTTTGAGGAGGCTTTAGAGAATGACTTTAAGTGTCCTAGATGTGGTAGTATGTTGGTTTACGAGGATAATGACGGTGTTAGGAGGGCTTTAAGGGAATTAGTTAGGAGACTTGAAGAGGAAATAAGGAATGAGGAAAGGGCCATTACTCGTTGACCTATTCTCAGGTGCTGGCGGCTTTGCTAGAGGTTTTGAGGAAGCTGGATTCACTACGGTCTTAGCTATAGATAACGATAGAGCAGCTTCTAGATCATTCATGGCTAACTTCCCCACAGCTACCGTACTAGTTGAGGATATCCGTGATGTTAGTTGCGACGATGTTAAGTACATACTTGGGGGGATAGGTGTTGATGTAGTTATAGGTAGTCCCCCCTGCGAGCCCTATACCGGGGCTAATCCTAGGAGGAAGGAGAGGCCCCTAGATAGATTATACTCTGATCCTGAAGGTGCCTTAGTCCTAGAGTTTATTAGGATTGTTTCATGTTTGAAGCCTAAGGTATTTGTTATGGAGAACGTACCAGCGATAATGGAGGGTGAATTAAAGAGTGCGCTAGTTAAGGAGTTTAGGAAGTGCGGTTATGAACGTATATTCTTCAATGTTTTGAGGGCTCATGAACATGGGACACCATCTAGAAGGACTAGAGTCTTCATTTCTAATATACCATTAAGGCCTAAGCGATTAAGGAAGGTAATTACTGTTTGGGAAGCTATAGGGGACTTACCTGAACCTAGCCATGATCCAATAATACCGAATCATGAACCCCCACCACCATTTAGTGGAAAGAAATTGAAGAGGGTTATAAGGTTACATTGGGGTTCATCACTCATTAAGTATGAGGGTGCTAAGGGGAGGATGCTCCCCAACTTAATTAAGTTACACCCTAAGAAGTTAGCTCCAACAGTTTTAGGTTCATCGAGATTCATACACCCCTACGAGTTTAGGTTACTAACTGTGAGGGAGCAAGCTAGATTGATGGGCTTTCCTGATTACCACGTATTCCTTGGTGGCCGTGATGAACAGTATAATCAGGTTGGTGAGGCTGTACCCCCACCACTAGCTAAAGCTATAGCTCTGGAGGTTCTTAGGTATTTGGGTCTAAGTAATGGTTGAGGTATTCGTAGTACTAAACAATGTATCCTCACCTCAAAGACTTATTGATACAGCTAAGGTTACCTACTCAGCCAATATGAGTTTCGTTAAGGGCTTCATAGCCGTAAAAGTGACAGGGATGGCTGCACAAACAGGTGTTCCTGAAGTTAGTAGGCTTGCATACAAGCTGAATAAGACATTCATAGTACTACCAACAATTAAGGACGCCATGGAAATACTCAAACCAACTAAAACAGTAATGTTAGTAGATAGTGAAGTAAGTGAGGACTTAAGTAGCTTGGAAATTAGTGACAACGACAGAATACTACTCATAGTTAGTGGTGTGGAAAACGGCTTCACAAAAGCTGAACTAGGTCTAGGAACACCAGTAACAATAAAGGAATTCACACAACTACCACCAGCACCAGCAACAGCAATAGCCCTGTATATACTAAAAAACAAAATAGAAACACAAACAAAACCTAAAAACCCCCAAAACAAACCATAAAACGAAGCCGGGTCGTCTAGCGGCCAAGGATGCGGGGCTTTGGACCTCGCTACCCCCTCTCCCCGTAAATTACTATCCATGAACTTTTAGGGCATTAAGTACTTTTACAGAACCAATTAGTAGTTTCAAGTTATTGAATATGAATATCCTATATTGTATACTATTCTTCTTAATTCTAATGTAAATTCCGTAGTTCATATTGAGTTTTTTACAGATATTTTTGATTAAGTTTATCTTATTTATATCCTTATTTACGATCGCTACACAAAAGTATCTTCCTCGTCTTCTCTCTATATTACCATCAGAGTCTATGAATCCCTCCACTATGCCTAAAAGGAATTCGTTACTGAAACAAGTGATATTTTCCCTCATCAAACTCTTAATGATATTGCTGATTATTGCTATAAGTGATTTACCTCTAACGGAAATCACTAGTACATTACCTCGAGTAAAGGTATTAGGTCTAAACCCTGTCTTAGTTATAATTGATAGAATCTTTCTCACTATCTCTACTTCACTCACATTAGGGAATAACCTTAATCTATAGTCATAACGTTTACGATCAATGTATATGTTTCCATCACCTAAAATAAATCCTATTAAATATCCTAATTCTCTTTCAGTTAAATTTAATGAGTTAGCATAGTGCTTAATGTTACACATTACTGAAGTCCTAGAGATTATAGTATTTAGAAAGTTTTTAATAATAGTTTTTAACCCCAGGAACGACTCCTTTGGTATGGGGAGAGGGGGTAGCGAGGAAAGAGCCCCCGTGACCGGGGTTCGAATCCCCGCCCGGCTACCATTTTCTTTTGCTTTCTATGTCTTTGCGTTATGGATTTATTTTCTCTGTTTTAGTTGTTTAGGGGTTTAGGTTTGGTTGAGGGTGGTTTGGAGCGTTTGAGGTATTTGTTTGAGCCTAGGAGTGTTGCTGTTATTGGTGCTAGTAGGGATCCTAAGGCTTGGGGTCACGTTATCTTAAAGAATATTGTTGATTATGGGTTTGAGGGTAAGGTTTACCCTGTTAATCCTAGAGCTGATAAGTTGTTAGGGCTTAAGTGCTATCCGGACATTAGGAAGGTACCTGGTGATGTTGACTTAGTAGTGATCTCCGTACCTGCTAGGATAGTACCTAACGTTATGGAGGCATGTGTTGAGAAGGGTGTTAAGACCGCAATAATTATTAGTGCTGGTTTTAGTGAGGTAGGTTCTGAAGGTGCTAAGCTTGAAGAGGAGGTTGTTAGGATTGCTAGGAGGGGCGGTATAAGATTTGTAGGACCTAACTGTATGGGTATATTCGTAGCTAAGAGTAAGTTAAATGCAGTATTCACAGCAATACCACCTAAGCCTGGACACATAGCATTCATATCACAATCAGGAGCATTCGCTGGAACAATGATGTATTGGGCAGCCATGAGAGGTATAGGCTTTAGTGCAGCAATATCGGTAGGTAATCAAGCTGACCTAGAGATTAGTGACTACCTAATGTATCTAGCTGATGACGAAACAACTAAAGTGACTATAATGTATATGGAGGGTGTTAAAGATGGTAGGAAGTTCGTTAAAGCTCTAGAGTATTACACATCTAAGAAACCATTAATAGTTATGAAGTTAGGTTACACAAGTAGTGGTGCTAAGGCTGCACAATCACATACCGCAGCTATGGCTGGACGTGATGAAATATATGATGCTGTATTCAAGAAGTACGGAGTCATTAGGGTCTACGAATTTGATGACATGTTTAATATAGCTCTAGCATTTGCTAACCTACCCTTACCTAAAGGTGATAGGGTAGGTGTCATATCATCAGGTGGTGGTTGGAGTGTTGAGGCTTCAGACACACTTGAGACTCTAGGACTTAAACTACCACAACTACCTAAACACGTAATTGAGGAGTTAGACAAGATCTTACCACCATTCTGGAACCGTAGAAACCCCATAGACTTAGTAGCTACCGTTGAACCTGAACCTTACAAGGTAGCTGTTGAGCTATTAATGAAGGATGAGAATTACGATGCAATAATGCTTATCGGTTACGGGAACTTCGGTAGAATATCAAACCTACCATTCATAATACCTAGGGAGGACGCTGTAGCTAAGGAGATAGCTGAGTTAGTTAAAAAGTATAGGAAGCCCTTAGTAGTGGTTAACGTATTCGGTAGGGAGTTCAGTAATGTGAAGGTATTTGAAGAAAATGGAGTACCTGTGTATATGTCCATTCAGAAGGCAGCAAAAGTCATAAAGGCAATGGCATCATACGCAAAATACTTAGAGAAGATAAAACAGAGGAGGAAGTCATAAATTAATTAACTAAGTCATAACCCACGAGCTTAAAAATATAATTTGGAGGAACTAATGAGGGTGTTGGGGCCCGTCGTCTAGCCTGGTTAGGACGCCGCCCTCACGAGGCGGAGGTCCGGGGTTCAAATCCCCGCGGGCCCACCAAAATGATATTGTAGATATCTGATTTATGTTGTGGGACAGCTTGAATGTAACGTATTTTAAAACCTCTCTATAAAGGGTAAGACTTGTGGAAGTGCATTAATTATTGTGGTGATTACTGCCCACCTGTCTTGAATTTTGAGACCTAGCCTCATGTAGAATCCCTCACGGCCTGCCGCACTATCAACTATTACGCGTTCTGTGCCCTTGCTTTTCAATGCTTTAACTGCTTGACTTAGTAGTATCTTACCTATGCCTTTACCTTGGATCTTAGGATCAACCGCAAACAATCCTATCTTAGCTGTTCTCCCATCATCTAAAGCTCTAAATACCTCAAAATCAACGTGACCTAAGGGACTACCCCTACGATCAATTACTACCAAGCAATGAAGTTCCTCACGACGTAACCTCATCTCTAGATCATTGACTTAATTTCATTCCACCACTTATACATTCTAAAAGCATTATTTAATAAATGAACTACACTCAGAGCATTAACTGATCTACAATCACGGATAGTAAAGTTAAAGTGATTACCTACTTCCTTAATACTCCAATCCTTTAGAAGTAAGAGTGAACCCCAAGATTCCTCAATAGAGTAGCTAGAAAGGATCGTTTTTAACGATAACATGAGCTCTACGACCCCAGAAACCACACCTTATATTGACAGCACCACGTATATCTTGCCTTAGCAAACTCATAAGTGACCATGAGAGTGCATAATACACTACATCATATAAGGTATTAGGAGGTAATGAAGGATTGAATAATAACCATATAGATCCTGAATACCAACCAGGCCACGCCCATACAGTTGCTATGAGTTCATCATTGATAGAGAGTAATGCGTTATCGCCAGTACCAGAGAACCATAACGAAACATCATTAGGGGTTACAGATCTGATAGCAAATCTATTCGTTCCCAATACTTAGTGTAGAGTCTTACTTACTACGTAATTATTAATACATTTAGAGCCACCATCATAGCCCTCAACGATACGTAACAATACTTACTACCTCTGACATGATTCAATCAAAATCTACCCATTATAAGTAGAGTCATAGAACGATTAATGTCCTAGGAATAATTTTAATCTTGATCCTTACTCCCAAGCATTATAAAGCTGGGTTACGTAATATAAGGTTTAATTGAGGTATTATTACGGTATGGGTAGAGAGAATAGGAATAAAGTTATCATTGACGAGATTAGTAGGTTGTATAGTGAGGTAGTTAAGCATAGGGAAAGCATTATTAGTGAGGGCTTAACTGTAAGATTAAGTAGTGAAGTTGAGGCACTTAGCGATAAAATTAAGGACGTGATAATTCATAGTGTGGTTAGTAAACATGACCTAGAACAAGCTATTGAGTGGGTTACTATACTTAAGGAGTCACTAAATAACTTAGTTAAAGTGTTAAATATAGATGGAGTAACGTTAAGTAAGGAGGTTAAATCATTCCTTGAGGACCCAATACAGCACTTGAAAAAGAAGCTGTTCATATATACTCATGACCTAATTAGGGGGTCATTAAGTATCGAAGACTACGTTAAGGTATCAACAGCTGCTGTTAGGACTTCATTCAGGACTAACCTAAGGACTATATATCAAACATGGGTACTAAGTGAGGTAATAACCTTACTCAGTAGTTACGGGAGGTTAAGGTTAATATACCCTGAATACGGTTACCTAAGCTTTGACCGTAGTGGTAAACAGAAGACTGGCTTAATACCCCCTAATGCTATATTGGAAATTAATGGTAGTAAATACGTAAGTATATTCATTGAAGCTCCGAGACCAGTTGGTTGGGAAGATAGTAGTGATTTGAAGAGATCATGGAGATTATACACAGCATTAAGACCTGACATAATGATCTATGGGGGTAAAGTTACTAATATTCTTAAGTTAGACCAAGAACCGCCAATTCTAAGGCCTAACATAATCATAGAATGTAAGGAGTTAAGTGATTGGTACTTAAGGATTAGGGATGTTAGAGGCCCCTTTGCCAAACCCTTAACAGCTGAGGAGTGGCGTAATAAATGGATTAGAGGCTTATGGGTAGGGCTATCAGAGGTTCTTGGTGTTGAAGCTGGTAATGTTAATGAGATAATAAAGGAGAGGAGAGGTATAAGACTTAGAGAATATCAAATAGTTGCACTATACAGGAGGGTATACAAACCTGATCTAATGTACTTAATCTCACTTCATAAAGTTCCTCAAGACGTGAAGAAGTATTTAGAATCTGAAGGTATCAATGTAATAGATGATGTAGGCTTTAATAGGGATAGGTTAAGAGACGTAGCTGACATGATAGTTAAGTATGCTAAGGAGAATGAAAGTAGAGCAGCAATAATTGATGAGGAATTAAGAAGGAGAATCATTCATCTAGGTAAGAAGTTAGGTTTGGACGTAAATAGAGATCTAAGTGGACTGCTCAGGGATATTATTGATAGAGTTGAGGAAATCATTACTAAGAATGAGTAATATTAATTCCGGGTTAGAACTCGATATAACGGATGATGAGGATGCCCCTAATGACTCATGATTAATGCCACAGCAGGTTCTATATAAAGGCATATGATCGTATATGCTTTTCATGGACTCTCTTCCTCGTATACAAGTAGTATCTTTACTTTCTTCCCATGTAGTTTCGCCATTCTCTCTTGGTACTGCTTTGGTGGGTAAATATAGTACCTGCTACCCATCTTGATAACGTTTGCTTCAAACATGAGCACGGTAACCATGTATACCACTCTAGTAATTTTGTGAATGCAAAGATTTATAAGCTTGAATGCTAGAGTTACTGGCTAGAGGTCGCTCCAATGAGGGAGCGCACCGCCTTCACCAAGGCGGTTTCCTGAGGAGCGTGTACTCTAACCCTCAAGGTACAGGGTGTACTAGTAGAGGGTTCTTTAGAGGAGCTTCGTGAAGAGCTATACCTTACACGTAAAGCGGTACAATACGTTGTAGATGCTCTCTGGGATTTAGACAAACTACCAACACTTAACCAAGTACACCAGATGTTCTACAAGCTATTAAGAAAGCAGGGCTTCAGAGCACATCAAGCCAAACAAATATACAAGTATGCTCTAGCACTAGTTAAGGCTACTAAGAGGAATGGCGGAAAGAAGCCCGTTCTAGGAAAGCTGTCAGCAAGGGTGGATCGTTACGATGCTAGAGCAGACCTAGAGAAGCAGCTAGTAATTGTGAAGCTTAGGGATAGGGAGTTCAGGATAAAGCTACTACACCATAAAGACTATATCAAGAAGTTCATTGATAAAAAGTGGTACGAGGTAATCATAAGTATTGACGTACAAGGGAGGATATGGGTTGCTATACCATTTAGATGGGAATACGACCCATACAAGCCGAGAAATGTGATTTCTCTAGATATAAACCTTAAGAAAGTAGTTGTCCACAATAGCGGAAGGATTAGGAGGATAGACACTAGGTTCATAGAGGCATACTCTCTTAAGGTTCAAGTTGAGAAGCTCCAAAAGAAGTATCCTAGGATATGGAGGTATAACAAGAGAATACTCAACAGGATTAGAAATCTTCATAGACGCTCTAGGAATATAGTTGTTGATTGGTGTAGAAAGTTCGCTAGGTATATTGTGTTAAAGGCTAGGAAGATGAGGACTGCTATTGCTTTAGAGGACTTGGAGAAGCTCTGGTTCAATGCATCACGGAAATCCTTTAGCTTAGCAGATAAGTTGTCGAGGTTTGCGTATAGGAAGCTACAGCAAGCAATAATAACTAAGGCAATCGAGTATAATGTTCCCATAATCTTCGTAGACCCGAGGAATACATCATCAACATGCCCTATGTGTGAAGCAAAGTTATCTTACACATGTAGGCTAGCAGTATGTGAGAAATGCGGGTTCATGGCTGATAGAGATGTTGTTGGAGCCATGAACATCTATCTCCGTGCTTTAAGGGGTGTATGGGGAGCCTTGGGTCTCCCC
Organism: uncultured Desulfurococcaceae archaeon; assembly: GCA_964592745.1. Classification (GTDB taxonomy): domain Archaea; phylum Thermoproteota; class Thermoprotei_A; order Sulfolobales; family NBVN01; genus CAZAMI01. Next base: position 4,833 of record CAZQFL010000022.1, on the reverse strand, counting down.
TGAACGCTCCTGCGATGAAGTATGAAACCCGACAGAGTGGGAGAACCATAGATGAGCCGATGACCACTCACATAAAAACATATACAAACATATAAAGAGGCGAACCCGGCCTGTTCTGACGTTGTTTTACCGTTATTGAGTTATGTAGGTATTATAGTTGTGAGGTCTTAACCCTAACTTAACTCTTAATCTATTGAGTCTTTCTTTGCCCTCAAGCAGTGCTTCATTAGCTGCTCTTACTATTAAATGTAGTTTATTCTCATCTATAACAATTTCATCTTTGATCTTTAGTAATATAGCTAGTCTAACTCCTGTCCTTAACTCAACTATTATTCCCCTTTTACTCATAGAGAGGATACCGCTATGTTTCATGCCAGCCTCTCTTGCTAACTTTAAAACCTTTAGCGCCTCCTTAATTGAGTCAGTACATACATGAATTATTGGCCCGGTAACCACTAACCATAACTTGTGGAGTACTCTTTGGGTTAACATTTCCTTCACCTCCTTAGGTGTTATTGGTTCATGCTTCTTGAACACTATAGTTGAGTTTTTCCTATCCCATGGCTGAGGACCATCAATTAATGTAATCCTACCACTACATGAACTTATAGTGAATGTGTGCTCATTCTGAAAGAATTTAAGAAGTATGTCCTTAATATCCTCGTCTAGGTAACCTACATCGATATCCCTCTTCAACCTACTCAACATCTTCTCTTTCCACTTCCTCCAATACTCCATGTCTACGGGCATTCACATCCATAATCAATTATAGTATTTGAGACTTTAATACTCTGAGAAGTTTTGATAGTGGTGTAAGGTATGGGCATACTAGACTCAATAAAGCCTCAGAGTGCTGGCCAGCAAAAAATGCTTGAAGCCTTGAAGAATGAGAACTACTCAATAGTAGGTATATTCGGACCTACAGGTACGGGTAAGTCATTATTTTCTCTAGCTTACGGTATCGATGCAGTAATGAACAATAAATACAGGAGGTTAATCGTTGTTAAGCCAATGATAGATGTAACGACGGGTGAGGAGTTAACGATGGCGAAGGCAGGGCCTCAATTCCTTGAACTAGCTAAGCAATACGTTATAGACGTTATAGGGAACTTCATTAGTTGGGAGGAGGTCAGTAAGTTAATAAATGATGGTAAGGTAATGTTCGTTGATAGCCATTACTTAAAGGGTAGGACATTCGATGAAGCAGTGGTCTTCATAGATGATGCACAAACACTAAAGTTGGAGTCGCTCATAGAGACCATAGTCAGAGTTGGAAGGAATAGTAGGTTAATAGTAGCTGCTGACCCAATATTCCAAGCACTAAGAGGTAAGGGCGCTACAGACCCGTCAGCAATACTTAGAGATATACTAGCTGGTGAGCAGAAAGCCGTTGTTGTTGACTTAGGTGTTAAAGACATAGTTAGAGCTGGTGCTAAGATAGGTCTTAGGTTAATCATGGAGTACATGTTAAGATCTAGGAAGCTAAAGGAGAGTGAGTTAAAGGCATTAGAAGTCGTGAGGATGAGGTCACCTGATGCCGACGTAATAACACTGCTTGACCTAGAAGACTTAGTTAAGAAGTACCAGATATCATCAGAGCACGTACCTAAGTACTTAGTCATAGTTAAGCAAGGACACTTAGGTAGGCTTGTGGGTAAGAAAGGTGAGAGAGTTAATGCTATAGAGAAAGACCTAAACGCTAGAGTCAGAGGTGTCGAATTAGACATTGACTTAACCAACATCATTAGAGCGGTCCATCCCGTATCATGGGTATGGAAGAGAGTCGAGGATGTAGACTTTATGGGTTCATACATAGCGATATCGATAGATGAGGGAGCATTTGGTCCATTTATGGGCCAGAAAGGAGTATATGTTAGGTTTTTAGATGAAGTAATGAAGGAACTCTTCGGTATAGGTGTGAGAGTAGTACCAACAGAGGGTAGAAGAGGTAGGAGAAGGAAGTAAGGAGATTTTAAATTGTTTTATACTTGATTCCATTAGACTATTTTTTAATGCAGAACATGTCAAGAACTACCTGATAGTACCTCGGTCCAACACTTCTCACAACTCTAGCAAATTCAGCTTTACACTTAACATTAAGCGATGAAGACAATTTCTCATACCTCTTAGTCGCAATAGTTAATGCTTCACTCTTTCTCTCAGTACTCACGAATTCATAAACATGGATGTAGCCCTTATCTTTTAGAGCTAAGACAGCCTTAGGATAATACTTAAATGCTAATTCAGGTAGCGGCATTAGAATTCTATCAGCCATTCCCTCATAATTAATTATTACCTCACCGGCATCACCTAATACAGGCTCAACTATACCTTCAACTTTGTTTAGCTTTACATTATCAACCATTAACTCATAAGCATAGGGGTTTATGTCTATTGAGATGACTTTCTTGGGTCTTGCGTGTTTAGCTATTATTATTGAGAATAACCCCGCACCAGCAAACATATTAATTACGAACTCACCATCACGAACGAGCTTAGCTATCCTTATGTGTTCATAATTAAGTCCTGGAGATATGTATACTTTCCTGATGTCCACCTTGAATAGACATCCATGCTCTTTATATATTGTCGTTGATCTAGGCTCGCCAGCTATGTGTACATAGTCTCTAACTCTATACGTTCCACTAATGGGGGTTATCGCAACCCATACTGACTTCACGTAGGGTAATCTCTCAAGTATTGCTCTACCTAATGGTTTTAATACCTCAATATCGATGTCGGGAGGCTTCCTAATAATGGCTATATCACCAACTATCTCTAAACGACCCCATAACTTCCTAGCTAAGTCCTCACCAAGAATCTCACAGGCAAGTCTCCTAAGGAACTTACCTCTACCCATAACTTTTTCCAGTGGTAAGAATCCCGTAGGAGTTAATATCGTGAACACTTATTTAGTAATTAACGGATTTTTATGTTGGGTGATTATATGCCTACACTACGTTCAGGACTAGTTATTGCCGGTGCTTATGCTGATAAGCTTAGGAGGACAGCATTCGCTCAATTAAAGAGTGCTATAAAGGAGGGGACTATTAAAGCTAATGAGGTTGCTTACTATGTAGCACAACTTAATAAAGTACTTTATAGGATATTTGTTGATGAATTAAAGATAGATAAAGGTGATGTCGTTAGAGTCTCGATTGATTATGACCTAGAGCCTGGTAAGATTATATGGAAGTTTGATACCTTAAAGATTGAAGCTTTTAGGAGGATACCTGATGCTCAGGTAGATGAGATAGTTAGGAAAGTAGTAAGTGAAGCCGAGAGAATCATGGCTGCAGCTGTAGAATATAGTATTGAGAAGCTTGGTGAGACTGAGGATGGTGACTTAATTTACGTACTTAAGTTAGGTGATAGGGAGGTTGGAGCTTTTGAGGTGGTAGTTATTGATACTGAGATGGCCTACATTAAGAAGGGTGCAGCTATAGAACCATCACCCATGATCATTGAGAAGGTTAAGATAATGACTGAGGGTAGAGCTGTAGAGGATGCAATAAAGGAGAACATAGCTGAATTCACTAGGAGTGCACGTTACGTTAGTAGAGAGGAAGCTTCTAAGCTAATAGACTACATTAAATCCAGGATATTGGGTGCTAAAGCAGCTGAAGAAGAGGAGGTTGAGGAGGGCTAATCATAAGGTAGTTTAAGGAACTTCTTAAGTATAGGACTTAACCTATTAACAGCCTTTTTAACTAAATCGTAACCTACGGTCAACGTCTCCTTATTATCTACCAGTATGTCATTACCCATGATTACAGTCTCAATACTTAAGTCGCCATCAACTATGGCCTTAACTATTGACTCAAGATCTATCAAGGCAGGCCAACCTGGCGGTTCTGATGTGTCAAACATCACGATATTAGCTCTACATTTAACCTCTATGGGTCCTACATTATTAAATCCTATTAACTCATTATTCACGGTGATTGCTGAATGCAGTATATCTAGTGGGTGCTTGTTAGTTACTATAGATACCTCCCTAATCACTGATAACATACTATATGAAGGTCTAACACCTATACCTAAGCCTTCCTCAGGCCTCCATAACTTTAAACCATCACCATACCTAATAACTTTACTCCCAGAATATCGTGTGGGATTTATGAAGTAGACATGACTACGTAGCTCCTTAGGTAAATCGCTTAGTCCTAACTTACTATTAAATAAGTATATGTTAATGTTATGTGATACCATGTCTTTTAACCACTTCAGTGATGGTTCACCACAATAGAGTACTGCAGCCTTAATACCTTCAACACGTTCATGCCATTTACCAAGTAATAACCTTAACTCATTATCTGGGTCGAAGTCCTTTATACCGCAATTATAGGGTACTGCTAAAGTAACGTTTATACCTACATCATGAGCTGCTCTAGCAATATTATCAAGAAATATATCTGAAATTAATGCCGTAGTTACACCCCTACTAATCATCTCCATAAACGATAGAGCTGCTATGTAATAAACATCAGTTCTGGACAATACTGAAATGTAGTCTAAGACTTCACCCCAATTGACATCTCTAACTCTATACCTTAGTGGGTATAGAGTTACTGAAGTGAATGCTGATGAAAATCCAGGACATACTATCCTACCCTCACCATTAATTAGTAATTCAGGGTATTGATACTCTGGTGGGGGCTCCCCCTCACCTATGGATTCGATAACACCATTATTTATGAATATGTAGCCCTTACCAATAACTAAGTCCTTCTTAGTAGACATGGTTAGTATAGTTGCATTCGAGATTAGTACCTTAACCATAACCTAATACCCTCAAACCATCCGAAAGGAAAGAGCTATACACCTAAATTA
>CAZQFL010000021.1:0-23240 GCA_964592745.1 uncultured Desulfurococcaceae archaeon | reverse complement strand
AAGCACTCAAGTACGTAGGGTTTAGGTTTGGTAAGCCTGGATCTAGAGGTATCTCTATTGCTTGTGGTACTGGTGGTTGTTGGTCCTGTATGGTTCTAATCAATGGTAGTCCTGAGAGGTCATGTATAACACCCATTAAGGAGAGTATGGAGATCTCAACAAGTATTGAAGGTGTTGAGCCTTTAAGGATAGTACATGGACCTGAACCCCACGTAGTTGGAGGTAAGGCTACTCCTTGGTGGGAGGTTGATTACGTACATTATGTTGAGGCAGCTATATGGGTTGCTGGATGTAACCTAAGATGTCCTCAATGCCAGAACTACTACGTAACATACGATAATACATCACCACCATTAACACCTGAGGAGGCAGCTAAGCTCGTCGTAGCATGTCATAGGAGGTACAGCACTAAGGGAGTGGCAGTAAGTGGTGGTGAACCAACAATTAATAGGAGATGGCTCGTAGAGTTCTTTAAGGAGGTCACGAAGAGGGTAAGCCCTAACGTTAGGAAGCACTTAGATAGTAATGGAACAATACTAACACCTGACTACATTGATGAGTTAGTTGAAGCTGGCTGTAATAACTTCGGGATAGAACCTAAGTGTGCTAGAGTTGAGACGTACATGAGGATAACAGGTATTAGGGATCGTGAACAAGCATTGAGGTACTTAGAGACTTCCTGGAAAGCTATTGAGTATGTTTATGAACACTACGGTGATAAGGTATATCTAGGTGTTGGCCTCATCTATAACTCTAAGCTAGTAACTCTAGACGAAATAGCTGAAGCTGGTAGGAGAATTGCATCGATAGATAGGAGGATTCAAGTCACAGTACTAGACTACTTCCCAATATTTAGGAGGAGGGACATCACTAGACCAACAGTTAATGAAATGCTTAAGGTTAAGGAAGTACTTGAGGGTCAAGGATTAGAGAACGTGATAGTACAGACATCTATAGGTCATATAGGTCCACGTAATGTTAAGAGGTTAAGTATCGATACCTAAGTTATCTAGAGTTATGTTTAAGATCGTAACTACATACCAAGGCTCTAAGCCTAAGCCCTCAACAATGTACCTATCTCCATCTTGAGTTATACGTATGTCAAGGCATAAGGGATAACTTACACTCTCTAAGTCTAATGTGTCTAAACTATTCATGAACTCTACGGCGTTAAACTTCACCTTACAGTTCAATTCACTACATGAACTTAAGAATCGAATCCCAGCATGGGGTTCTCCCTGAATTACTCTACGTATGATACCAGTTGATGAACTATCATCAGAGTAGAGGCGCCTTATTCTCGATCCTAAAATCACGAAGCTAAGTTTGGGTGTTTCAATACATATGCACGTACGTTTCCTTATACCATACGATAGTAGTAAACCTGAAGTAGCTACTCTCGCAATAACTCTAAGATACCCCTCATCATTAGTTTTACTGGAGTACACATGAATTATAAAGACTCTTCTACACGACTTCATGGTTTGCTCTCAAGGATTAACGCATTAATGGTATTCATGATATACTTTAAACCAAAGACTAATAAGCTTAGTGATGTCTTAACTAAGGATCCTCGACTAACTAAATTTGATATTTTAGGACGTGCACTAATTTCAGCATTCATGTATGGCTATAGAGTCCAAGACCAAGTTAGTTGTGCTGTATTCATAGACTCTGATAGGAAGTTACTAATCATTGTAAGTCCTAATGATGTACGTACTCAGAAACTCATTACTGATGAGGATGCAGTTAACCTGTTAAGATCATTAATGGTAAGGAGTGAGAATGTCGTTGAGGGTATTGATTATCAGGAGGTACTTAGTACTATACGTAGTGCTGGGTATAGAATGTACTACCTACATGAGGGTGGTGAGTCGCTACAGTGCCTTCATAGAGGTAAGTTAGCCTTCATAGTCGGCTCCAATATCGATGCCCCTAAACCTCGTGTAGAGCATGAAGTATTCTCTATAGGTCCTCTACCCTACCAAGTTAATCACGTCATCACATACATTAACTGGCTCTATAACTCACGGAGGTGGTGCTTAAGTAGTTCGTAATTACTTAACCTCTATTTCCCTACCTGGAGCTTTCTTCGGTGCTTCAATAATGAGTAACCCATTCTCATACTTAGCCTTGACTCTCTCAACGTCTATTGGTTCTTCAAGCTTAACCTTGATCCTGTATTTCTTAGGTATTGACTCGATGCGTAGACCTACCCTCCTCTCAGCATAAACGTATATCATGTCCTCTCTAGCATACACTCTAACATCCTCCTTACTAGCTCCAGGTACTTCAGCTATGATTACGTACTTATCACCCTTATCCTTCAAGGTATACCTATCCTTACCCAAGAACTCGCTAATACCTAGTCCTGCCTTAACCATAACCATTACAGGTATAGCACTTAGTATCTTCATAAGCTTCTCATTCAAACGTCTGAATTCTGAATCATCTATCACATTCGTCCCCGAATGTATACATTCAGAGTAATTTAAAAATCTTCTTAAAGTTACTGTTATAGCCCTTCCAAACATTAAGAGATAGGTGTTAGATGTAGTGAGGAGGTTAGGACCCGTACAATTAGCTGTAATAACGCTACTTACGCATGGTGCTAAAGACTTTAACGAAATAGTTGAAACACTAACATCCATGTCAATACCTAAGAGTAGCATATACACAGCAATCAATGAGTTAAGAAGGAGAGGTGTAGTAGATGTAGAGGAGGTAGGGGATAGGAGGATAGTTAAACCTAAGATAGACTTAAGAAATGAATTATTAAGAATTAAGGATGAATTAAGAGATAAAGCTATAAATGTATTAACCATGATAATTAACATACTAAGTAGTGACTTAATAAGTTATGATGACTTGGACCCAATAATTCTTGAGAAGTATAGAGACGTACTTAAGAATGAGTTAGGGAAGGTTGAGGAAGTACTGAGGAAGTGGAAGAGTGTTGAGATTAGTTAAGGTGATTATTCTGTAATCATTGGGTATGTTGATGAGTATGTTACTACTCTTAACATTAAGTGTGACGTTGTATATAGTTTTAGAATCATTATTAATGAGGACTATGTATAGTTGATGCCATCCAGTACCTACAGTATCATTAATTAGCTCTATATCCACCTTAGGGCTCTCCAGCATACCTACACTTAAAGTAAAGGTCTTCGTAATGCTGTATTCAGTACTATATGATCCTACATACCTTACTTTAACGTTTAGAGTTAAGGTGGAACCTTTAAGGCTTGATGGTACGTAAAGCCGTACGTTAACGTACTCCTTATCCCCTGGCTCTATGCTATCGATTCTTATGCTGTCATTGAGTATTAAGGCGCTAGTACTTGTTACTTCAACCACTACATCCCAGGCAGTTCTTTCACCTATGTTTACTAGTGATAACGTCACTTTTTGACTACCTGCAATTAGACTCTTATTAACTATAACGATATCCAGCTTAGGTCTTCCCACAATAAACATCACTAGGTCGTGAGTTTCCGTCTTATGCACCCATGAATTACTACTAACGTTTAGTTCGTCATAGTCGAGTGTTAGAGTTAAATGATATACTCCTATAGGTGTATTAGATAGCACCATTAACTGATAATGTAATTGACTATAGGTGAACTCTTTGAGATGAGACCACCATAGGAAGCTATAGCTCCCGAACCACCATAGGGTACTATACGTTGAGGTAATGCAAATCTCGCAATAAGCCCACTAACCTGGCTATCACCACAATACTTTAACGTAATCGTTAATGATACAACATCACCTGGCGCGATAGCTTTCTCACCCTTACTTGTTACCCATTGAACATCTACGACAATAAACTCCTTAGTATTAAGTGATAACGCTTCAGCAGTTATGATGTATGGTGTTAAGGAACTTAACGTAATGAGGGCTATAATTATCAGGATCATCAATCTTAATGATGAATTCAAGACTCACCTCCTTATGACTTCCTCACCCACTATTTTGCCATCCCTTAACCTATACATTCTATCTACAAACCTCAGGTTTTCAGGATTGTGAGTAACCATAATTATTGTAACACCCTCCTCATCAACGAGTTCCCTAAATAACTTCATTATTGAAGCACCTGTCACACTATCGAGGTTACCTGTAGGTTCATCAGCTAGTACTAGTCTAGGGTTATTAGCGAGAGCTCTAGCTATAGCAACTCTCTGTTGTTCGCCACCACTAAGTTCTGAAGCTCTCTTGAAAGCCTTATCAGTGAGTCCTACTAGTTCAAGTAATTTTAAAGCTCTCTTCCTTCTCTTAACTAAGCTCTTACCTGTAATAGCCATGGGCAACTCCACATTCTCTACGGCTGTTAAGTAAGGAATTAAATTATAGAACTAAAAGACAAAACCTACATACTTACTCCTATAATCAGCTAATTCATTCTCACCTAACCTACTTAAATCTATGCCATCAACACGTATCTCCCCCTTCGTTGGCTTATCTAGACCACCAATTATATTAAGAAGGGTTGTCTTACCTGAGCCTGAAGGACCTACTATAGCTAAGAATTCCTACGTTTAACATATATATTAATGCCTCTTAATGCTGGATATTCACCACTACTTGTCCTATAGATTTTCCATAAATTCTTAGCAATCACAATGTGTTCTCTATGGTTGGCGACCTTGCTACTCGTATCTATCACCGATATATTGACATATGATATATTATTAAAACTTTAATTGTCTAAGCATTTCTGTTGGTGTAGTAGTGAGGACGGAGTAATAAGTATAAATAAAATCTTTAACGAGAATACTATGTAGTTAGGTGGTGATTCATGGGCAAATTACTTCCAGCATCACCATTTGTACCTCCATTAAGGCTTAGCTTATTAGTACTTGCAATACTTGCTGATGGTGAAGCTCACGGTTATAGTATTATGAAGAGTATTGAAGACTTAACTAATGGGTCATGGAGACCTACACCAGGTTCTCTCTACCCATTACTAATATCATTAGAGAACGAAGGTTTAATCGAGTGTAAAGTTGTTAGTAAGCCAGGTATGAGAAGGAAGAGAGTTTGTAGGTTAACGAGTTATGGTATGAAATACTTCCTAAGTATTGTTGAGAAGGGGTTGAATAACTTAATACCCATACTCTCTAAGGTGATTAAATCATACTATAAAATAGTTAAGGAGTGTCCCAACCTAAGCGATGTTGAGCGTAAAGAAAAGATAGATTCACTAATTAGAGCTATTAACAAAATTTTAGTTGATATATGTAGTGAGCTTGGAGACTTTAAACTTAAGTACAACCTTTAAGACATACCCAAACATACTCCCGCCTTAAACCTGATTACTTACATGTTACCATGCTAGCTTAAGTTTGATGTTAATATTTATTCCTACCTGATAAGTGGTTGGGGGTGATTGCTTGAGTCTTGACGTATTCTTTAATGCTAGATCGGTAGCTATCATAGGTGCTTCAGAAAGACCTGGTAGCTTAGGTAGGGCTTTAATGACTAACCTATTAGAGAAGTTTAAGGGTGAGATCTACCCCATAAACGTTAAATATGATAAGGTCTTCGGTCTAAAATGTTACAAGTCAATCCTAGACGTACCTGAGGATGTGGACTTAGCAGTCATAGCTATCCCAGCAGCTAGTGTTCCTAGAGTTGTTGATGAATGTGGTAGGAAGGGTGTTAAGGGTGTCGTAGTTATTAGTGCTGGTTTTAGGGAGGTTGGTCCTAAGGGTGCTAAGCTTGAGGAGGAATTAATTAGTGTTGCTAGGAAGCACGGTATGAGGTTAATAGGGCCAAACTGTCTTGGAGTATATGACGCACATACAGGTCTTGACACAATATTTAACCCAAGTGATAGGCAGGGTAAGCCTGAGCCTGGTAATGTAGCATTCATATCTCAGAGTGGTGCCTTAGGTGCAGCACTCCTTGACTGGCTTAAGGAGGAGGGTATAGGTCTAAGTAAGTTCATTAGCTACGGTAACGCTGCTGATGTTGATGAAGCGGACCTGATTAGCTACTTAGCTGAGGATCCGAGAACAGAGATTATTGCTGCATATATTGAGGGTGTGAGGGACGGTAGGAGATTTATTGAGGCTGTACGTAAGGCTATACGTGCTAATAAGCCTGTCATAGTGCTTAAGGCAGGTAAGAGTGAGAGGGGCATGAGGGCTGTAGCATCACATACTGGTAGCTTAGCTGGTGCTTATGAAGTCTATAAGGGTGCTCTTAAGCAGTCAGGTGCACTAATAGTTGATGATCTCCACGAACTACTCATAGCTATTAAGGCGTTAAGATATGGTGCTAGATCTAGAGGTCCTAACGTAGCTATAGTAACTAATGGTGGTGGTGCTGGAGTACTCGCTACTGACTCAATAGAATCTCTAGGCTTAAGAGTGGCTGAGCTAAGTAAGGAAACAATTGATGAGTTAAGAAGTAAATTACCACCTACAGCATCACCTCTCAATCCTGTAGACATTCTTGGTGATGCACCAGCAGATAGGTATGAATTAGCGATAAAGTCTGTATTAAGTGATGAGAAAGTTGACATGGTTATGGTTATAGCACTCATGCAGTCACCAGCATTAGATGCTGATGAATTAATCAAGATACTAGAGAGGGTAGGTAAGGAGTCTAAGAAGCCTATAGTATTCGTAGGTCCTGGAGGTGCTTACGCATCTAAGAGGCTTGTCATGGCCTCAAGGATAGGTATACCAAGCTTTAAGGACCCTGTTGAAGCAGCTAAGGCATTGAGATACATATACGACTACTCAGTAGCTTACCATAAGCTGACGAGGAAGAAGGGAGCTAAATGAGTAATGAGAGGGTTAAGGGAGCTTTAGCATTAATAACCACATCAATACTTTGGGGTTCATCATTCCCGGCCATAAAGATAATAGTTGGTAGTATAAGTAGTTACGCATACACATGGATTAGGAGTATAGTAGCCTTAGCGGGATTAGCACCATACATAGTTTATGCTTATGGGAGGGGTAGGATTGATAAATTAGCTATTAGGGGAGGCTTACTAGCAGGTATAACCTATGCCTTAGGCTTATGGCTTCAAGGACTAGGTACTCGATATACCACAGCATCTAATTCAGCATTCATAACTGGTTTAAACACCGTGTTTGTTCACGTATATGAGGGCTTAATACTTAGGAGGTATGGCTTAAGTTTAGCATTATCATTAACCCTATCAGTTATGGGGCTTTACTTCCTAACAACACCTACAGGGGGTCTAAATTTAGGGGACATATTAGTACTGTTTGGTTCATTCATGTGGGCTGTTCAAGTAATTCTTGTTGGTAAGTACAGTAGTAGTGATCCATTAGTATTCACGTTCTTTGAAATGATGCCTGCAGTAGCATTCATAATTCCTGACGCAATTGATGGTCTAGATGTCGTTAGCGCTAATATCATGCTCCTAATAGTGTATTTAGGACTAGTTTGTGGTAATGCAGCATTTGCTTTACAGGTCTACGGTCAGAGGTATATAATACCGTCAGTAGCAGCAATAACTTACCTTCTAGAACCTGTGACAGCAGCTATTTTCGCCTACATCATACTTAATGAATTATTCACACCAGTACAGATGATTGGTGCCTCACTAATATTGGCATCAATAATTACAGCACTATCGTTTAAACGGAAAACTTCTTAACCACCCTCATGTAATGTAGGTATTAATGCTACCTCATCACCATCATTAACCTTAACTTTAGATGACGGTAATACTTGCTTATTATTTAGGTAGACCCACACCATAGGTAACATAGACTCTATCCTTCTGTACTTAGGCCTTATATCCCCAATAGTGTCAAGTACGTCCTTAATACTGTAGTCACCATTATCAAACTCTAAAATATCCTCAAACACTCCTAGATAATCCCTTAAAACACCTAAAAACACCTAGATATCTAACCATAATCCTTATAGGCATGCTTTACCTCATTAAGCTACAGATTTACAGGACTTAAATATTAAGGTAATAAGGTAATCTGTAGGTAAGTTGATGATTACTCGAATAGCTTTACCTTCTCAGTAATTCTTGCATATATGCGGTAAATCCTGATGTAAAGACTATTGCCTCAAATACTTTATAGGCTTCCTCCATACTCTTACAGTCATAACATACAGTCCTACCATTAACTCTCCTAACTCCAGGTATTAATGATGCTGCTTCAGCATATAGGGGGTATATTAATTCAACACATAATTTGATCTCACTCCAATTCATTCTTAACGGCTTAACCTCACCAGCCCTGAATCTCTTATCCGCCTCTTTAACACCCCTCCTTAAATCATTAATAACATCTTCTATGGACTTAGATATCGATGCCATATAACCCACTGGCTCGCTTAGCGGTACCCATACAGCCCAAGGAGTAAACTTACGTACCTCACTCTCAAGTTCAGTACTACCAGCAACTAACGCTACGGGTATACCCCACTCACCTAGGAGTAATGCATTGATTACGTATTCTGAAGCATCAATATCATTGATCGTTAATCTATGAATGACCCTACTAGAGTATGTGTGAGCTAGCGTTGAAGCCCTACCAGCACCTGAGTGGTAACCTAAGAATATAGCGTAATCACAACCCCTGCTACCGTAAACCATGGATAAAGGTCTAGGAAACCCCCTAACAATCCTCACTTTAGCAGGTAGTTTTAAGGGGTCTAGATTCACCATGAAGCCGTGGCTATCAGCAACTACAACCTCATTACCTAACTCTATAAGAGTCTCAGAAACACCACTAACTACCTTAGTCATTACATCCCTTAACTCATGGAATAACCTACCACCAGGCATTAATTGTGATGGGTTAACTATGAATGGTAAACCCTCAGCATCCACAGATACGAATACCCTACCCAAGATAAACCACCAAGGAGTACTGAACTATCTCGCATTAATATAGGTACGCTCCACGCATTAACCTAAATTTATTCACTAACCTCTATAACATACGTACATCCTAAATCTAGATATCCTAAACCATGGAGGTTATTCCAACTAATTATTAACGAGATATCGTAAGTACCTGGATCTAATGTTACAGTCCTCTTGAGGTAATCGCTAAGAGCTAAGTTATTAATCAGTATACTAATTATTGATGGACCCCCATGATTAGATATCACTAACTCAAGTCTTATCGGTAATGAATTAACATTAAAACTAGATATTTCCATCCTCTTTAATTTCAAGGTAATAGTTCTAGAGGTGTTACTCAAGATTTTAAGACTAGCTAACTTCCTATACTCAAAGGTACCTGATGATGAATTTATGGGTATATCAAGCCTGATTTCGTTAGGTTCGATACTTACATTACTAATGGACTCAGTGAACGCTACGTTCACCTTTAATGTTATGTCCGTACTTAATGATGCTTCATACAGTATCATAACTGACATATAGAATGCCGCTATCACAGTGATGGTCACGAGTACAGAGGTAATTACGAATCTATCCACCAAAGCTAAGAACACCTAACCTTGTAGGATAGGTGTCTTGAGTACTTAAAACTTTATATGATAGGCATGCCTGGCTCATTAGTTAAGGACTTTAGTAATTCCAAGAATACTTAAAACTAATAATTAATGTGTTAATCCTAGGTTAGGTTTAGGTGATGGGGTTGAGGATTAGATTGCTAGCTACTGATATCGATGGTACATTAACTACTGATAGGTCATCTGAGGTCATACCTGTAGAGGCTATAGAGTTCATGAGAAGGCTTGAAAGCCGTGGTGTGCTTGTATCTCTTGTATCAGCTAACGCTCTACCCGTTATTGTAGGTCTTAAGAGGTACTTAGGACTTAAAGGTCCCGTGATTGCTGAGAACGGTGCATTGATATTCATTAATGAGTCTTACGAGTCATTAACTAAGTACTCAGCACGTGATGTACTTGAGGAGGTATTACGTAAGTTAGGTAGTTACGTTGAGAATAGTTGGCAGAACAATTTTAGACTGCACGATTACGCCTTAAAGGTTAAGATGAAGTATAGCGATAGAGCTAGGTATGTCTTCAAGTTAGTTAAGGAGTATGTTGAAAGTAGGTATGAATGGGTAAGAGTCACCTTTAGTGGCTACGCAATACACTTAACACCTGCTGATGTAGATAAGGGTAAAGCATTAAGATACGTCATGAAGAAATTAAATCTAAGGAGAGAGGAAGTTGTAGCTATAGGTGATAGCTTAGTTGATATAGACTTAATTAAGGAGGCAGGTATAGGTGTAGCTGTTAGTAATGCTGATGAAGAATTAAAGAAGATAGCAGATCTAGTCCTGCAAAATCCAAGCTATAAAGGCTTCATAGAACTAGCAAAAATGATAATTAATAATGAGCTGAACATCGTTAAATAGCTTATGTTGAACTTCATTACTATTAACTATTAGTAAGTTCTTATAATGAATAAACACAGCATTTTAAGTTAAAGACATAGTTAGTTCAGAAATGAACCTTATTCATACTTAATTCATTAAGTCATTAATCTCTTAAGGAGCTTCACACATTATGGAAACATACATGTTAGGGATTCCATTTTGATGGTCT
Source organism: uncultured Desulfurococcaceae archaeon (assembly GCA_964592745.1). GTDB lineage: Archaea > Thermoproteota > Thermoprotei_A > Sulfolobales > NBVN01 > CAZAMI01. The sequence continues at coordinate 12,698 of CAZQFL010000021.1, read as the reverse complement.
TGAACACTTCATAAAAGGTCTATATAGATTGGGGGGTCTTGACGATTCACATGAAGTCGTACATGCAATACTTTGTACGTATAATGAGTCTTACACTTATGCTCGTAACCATACTTATAACTATTCATACAGTTGCTTCAGAAATTCAAGAGAGTTACTACATGTATGTAAGTGTTGAGAGGGGAGGATATGTAAGGATATGGACTAATGAAACGCCGTTAGTATTTAGTGAAGACTTAATCATTAAATTTAAGTACGTAACTATGGGTTTTGGTACTCTATCAATAGTGCTATACTACGAAGACCCAGTTACTTACAGTGTATTAACTAAGTATGTTGAAGAGCACTTAATCATTGGTAGAGTAAAGTGCTACTGCTCTAATGATGTTCTAGAACTCAACGTTAAGCCTGATGTAGAGAATGTATTAATTATTAAAATTAAATCTGAAGGTATAAAGCTCATCTTAAATGGTGTTGAATTAATTAACTGTAATGTTGTAGTACCTAAGCCATTAAGACTCGCCATAGTAATTAAGTCAGCACCTAACAGTAAGTTTAGTATTGGTTTCTTAAGTATTGTAACAATTACTGACGGTATGGAGGCCATACCTAAAGGTTGGGGTGTAGTTAAGGTGGGTAATGTAGAGGTTATATATCTTGGAAAAATGCTAGGTGCTGAGTCAAGTCAACATGCAATTAATCCAGCATTACTGGTAGGTATTGTTGGAGTTGTCTTCATAACAATATTTGCACTCTCCAAGAAATTATTAAGGAGGATTTCGTGGTAATTAGTGTGGTTAAAGGAGTTATTCAATGAGGTATTAAGCGAACTTGTAAGATTAGTCCTAAGATTACTACATAAGCTAGTACCCAAAATCATCAAGTTCTTTAACTATAGAGGTATTAAACTATACATTCCTGAAGGTATTTTTAACCCTACATTTACACTATCAGCTTCTCTAATTATGGATAACGTAAAACCAAGAGGAGTAGTTGTTGATTTAGGTTGCGGTTCTGGAATCTTATCAATATATTCAGCACTAATTCCTGAAGTCACAGCCGTTCTTGCTTACGACATTAATATTAAGGCGTTAGCTACAACCAAGGTGAACTCACGAATTAATGGTGTAGCTAATAAAGTTAGAGTCTTACATAACGCTAATGACTTAATGAATATTAAGGCTGACTACGTATTGATAAACCCCCCATACTTACCTATAAGTCCTAGAGATGCACTAGATGTTAACTGGTGTTGCGGGAAATCATTAGAGTGTATTGAGGAATTACTGAACTTATCATTAAGTATCATTCACGAACATGGTAAAATACTACTTACATTCTCTTCACTAACTAATACTAAGGTGATGGCTAAAATAATTAGTAAATTAAATATTAAGTTTAATGTGATAGCCTTTAAGAGAACAGTTATTGATACCATATACTTAGCCTTAATTGAGTCAGTGAGGAGTGTTTAGTTTTATTGATTCCTCAATAAAGTTATTTTGTGTTAAGGTAGTATGGAGAGTAGGATTCAAGTTGTACTTAGGTACTTAGAGGTGTGATATTAATGAGTTTGAGAAGTGGTAAGGTATTGAGTAGTAAGGTATTAATGATTATAATAGCTATCGTGATAGTCGTAGCACTCTTCTCAATAGCATTTACTGTTAATCCTAATGAGTGGGCCATAGTGTATAAAGGTAATGTAGGTGACGCATCTAACGCGCTTGTTATGTGGTCACCTACCGGTGATAAGGTTGCAGTTATTAGGAGTAAGGATGTCTACATACTTGACTTAGGGAGTAAAGCTTTACGACGTGTACTCTTCCAATTCTCAAATCCCTATGCTGAGGAGCGTATTGTTAGAGCTTCATGGTCACCTAACGGTAAGTTATTAGCTGTACAGACTAATTGGAAGGTCGTATTGATAGATCCATCTGAGGGTAAGGGTTTATGGAGTTTAAACGTGGACCCTTTGAAGGGATTCCTAACCTCTTTTACTTGGCTACCTAGCGGGGATGGCTTAATAGCGTCAGTCATTGAGGAAGGTACTAATGGATCTATCACAGGTAGGCTTATATGGCTAAACATGAATGGCAATATAACTCGTGATCTAAGATTTAATATACCTATATACTCAATATCATGTTCACCTGGATGTGAGTATGTAGCGCTAGCCTCATACAGCATTAATACATTTGGCTTCATAATTAATGTATCAAGTAATGTTATAGTAATTACGAGCAGTGGAGAGGTAATAAGTAATGTTAGTATGAATAAGTGCTTAATAGATGGTGTTTACTGGTCCGGAAGCGGTGATTTAATAGCCTTTAAGGGTTATTGTGGGTTAAAGGGTCAGTACTTCACATCACTAAGTCTAGGCTTAATGGATATGAGAGGTAGGATGTTATGGAATTATAGCTTACCTTACGGTCAGGTAGCTACTACTGGATTGTTAAGCCACGAAATTGACGAATTACGTGAAATATCCGTTAGGTGGTCTCCTAGTGATAAATTCATTGCATATGAGGTAGGTCCTCACCCAAGTAATTACGTATTAACTATACTATCAGTTAGAGATGGTAAAGCTATAGTGCAATTAGGTACTTACGGTGTAAAGGAGTTAGGAAATAAGACATACATCATAGCTAGTAGTGATTGGAATCCGTTAACTAACGTAATAGCTGTAGCAGCCGTAGGTAGTTCAAGAGGCGGTACATTAGCGAGTAATATAGTACTTATGAACGTTACTAATAACGATGTTAAGTTGTGGCTTAAATCACAAGAGTTTAGAGGCTACATAAGATCTATTGCTTGGTCCCCAAGCGGTGATAGAGTAGCTTGCGTTATTGCTGATTATGAAGGAAATAAGAACTTATTATTAATCCTAAATCCACTCCAAAGAGGTGGTAGATTACCTGAATACCTCGTAATAATGTTAATAGCAATAATAGTTGTATCATTAATTGCTCACATACTTGTAAGGAGGAGAAAATCATAGATATGAGCTATCGTAGGTAATTATTGGAGGTAGTTATGACTAAGGGATTTGAGCCTTACTCACGTTTCGTACATAGAGACTATAGACCAGATCCTGACGAGGATATAATTGCTATTTACAGAGTTACTCCAGCTAAGGGCTTTAGTATTGAGGATGTTGCTGGCGCTATTGCTGCTGAAAGTAGTATTGGTACATGGACGACACTTTACGTATGGTATGATGAAGGAAGACTTAATAAGCTAATGGGTAAGGCCTATTACTTTAAGAGCCTAAGTGACGGATCTTACGTAGTTAAGGTAGCTTATCCTGTAGAGCTTTTTGAGGAAGGTAACATGCCTGGATTACTAGCATCAATAGCTGGTAACATATTCGGTATGAAGAGGATTCAAAGCTTAAGATTAGAGGATGTCTACCTACCCATGAAGTTTCTTAAGTACTTTAAAGGACCTAGTAAGGGTATTAAAGGTGTTAGGGATATATTTAAGGTCTATGATAGACCTATAGTTGGTACCGTACCTAAACCTAAGGCCGGCTATACACCTGATGAGTTAGAGAAGCTGGCTTATGAGATATTGGTTGGTGGTATGGACTACGTAAAGGATGATGAGAACTTAGTAAGTCCTAGCTTCTGTAGGTTTGAGGAACGTGCTAAGGTGATTATGAGGGTTATTGATAGAGTTGAGAAGGAGACTGGTGAGAGGAAGGCTTGGTTTGCTAACATAACTTCAGATATTAGGGAGATGGAGCGTAGGCTAAAGTTAGTAGCTGATTACGGTAACCCATTCGTGATGGTTGATGTAGTAATTACTGGATGGTCAGCTCTAACCTACATTAGAGACTTAGCTGAGGAGTATGGTCTAGCTATTCATGCTCATAGAGCTATGCATGCTGCATTCACTAGAAACCCATACCACGGTATATCGATGTTTGTCTTAGCTAAGTTATATAGGATTATAGGTGTTGATCAGATACACATAGGGACTCCAGGAGTAGGCAAGTTGGAAGCTAAGACCATAGATGTCTTAAGGTATGCGAGAGTACTTAGAGAGAAGGTATTTAAGCCTGACCCAAGAGATGAGCTACACGTAGAGCAGGACATGTACCACATAAAACCTGCATTACCTGTATCATCAGGTGGTCTACACCCAGGAACACTACCTGATGTCATTAAAGTGTTAGGTAAGGATGTAGTCATCCAGGTTGGTGGTGGAGTTATAGGTCATCCAGACGGTCCTAGAGCTGGTGCTAAAGCTGTAAAACAAGCACTTGAAGCAGTAAGTAAGGGCGTACCATTAGATGAGTATGCAGAAACACATAAGGAGTTAAGGAGAGCACTTGAGAAATGGGGCTATACAAAACCCATATGAAGTACTCAGTCCAAGAAGAAACAACTACTAAGTATAATATTAAGTAAGTTATTGAGTAATACATGATAGCCAAACAATAAATACAAGGAATAATCACTTAAAATAGTTACTAGAAATGATTAATTCATTGATAAATAGCTAGAATAAACTCTAGTAACTAATGTTACTGTACAATGCTGCTCAAGGTAATTTATGTATTATTTAAATAGTTAAGAACTAATTAGATCAGTACTTAAGTTAGGGTATTCTTAGATTAATACCCACCATACCCTCTCAGGAACCACCTGACTTGACCCCTAAGTAAGTTAGGCTAGATACTAGGGTACACTCCATAAATTCTAAGTTAAGTTAATTGTAGAACTCCTTAACAATCACCTTGGTATAACACCCATACTCCTACTAAAACCTTCTAACTTCCTGATCACATCCTTCTTAAAACCTACGTAAATACCTCCATCTTTAAAACCTATGTAGGCTATACTTGACTTACCTACTTCAAGGATCTTTGGCCCATCCCACTTAACTATTATCTCCTTAACGTACTTACCACTAATTTTTAGAGGTTTCTTAAGGATTAGTTTAAACCCTTTGGTTAATCCATAAACATATGCATAAATACCCTCACTATAACTTTTAATGTCTAGTTTCGGTGATTCTATATCAACATGAGTTACTCTAGCTCTACTATAACCCTTGACATGTATGTATATATCGCATGGCTCTAACTTAATTATCTCGCCATTCATTACTAAGTTAACAACTCCTTGTATAGGTATTTTACCAGGACCTGGGCCAGTCATTTCCTAAGTAATATCTATACCATACCTAATTAGGTTACTTAATCACATAGATTAACGGAGTATCTCAACTACCTCTCTTAACATCTTCAGCACTCTCTCTATAGACTCTATAATGTCCTTACTATCCTTAGTTTCATCTTCCTTAATGGCATTCCACATTCTAGTGAATTCATTACTAGGTACTTCATCCCTAATTAACCCTAGGATACATGCAACCATAGCTTCTGATGATCTATAACCATAACCACCCCCACCAAAGGCTAGTAGGGGTATCCCTAACTCCTTACTTAAAGTTCTAAGCAATGATGTAACGTATAGGTAGGTATTTACGGTAAGTCTTAAACCGCCTAATAAGTCATCCTTATGACCATCAACACCTAATTGAGCAATTAATAGCTTAGGTTCATACCTTCTTAAAGCCTTAGGAACGACACTATTGAATGCTAGTCTATAACCCTCATCACCAGTACCTGGTGGTAGTGGCACATTTATTGAGTAGCCCCTACCCTCTTCCTCACCTACCTCATCAACATCGCCAGTACCTGGGTAGAAGTATGGTGCTCTCATGTGTAAACTAATGGTTAATACTGATGGGTCACGATAGAATATTTGTTGAGTACCATCACCATGATGTACGTCAATATCAACTACAGCTACTCTATCAACTCCATAGTACCTCCTAGCATACCCTATAGTTATAGCTATGTCATTAACAGGACAGAAACCTGCTGCTGCATCCCTCCTAGCATGGTGTAAACCACCAAAGGGTTGATATATGACTTCATACTCCCTCTTCATGAGGAGCTTTAAGCCCTTAATAGCTGAGCCAACAACTAAGAGTACATCATCGAGTATTCCCTCATAAACTATTGTATCACCATAATCAAGAACACCGAAACCCCTCCTAGATGAACTCCTTAAGTACTCAACATACTCCTTACTATGAGCAAGCATTAATACATCATCGCTACAACGACTAGCCTCGACAATATCGATGAAGCTACTTAAACCTAAACCATCAATTAATTCCTTAAACCTCCTCATACGCCTTAACCAAACAGGCCATAAATCCTTAGGAGAGAAGAAAAACTCGGTAAATCTATCACTCCATATAACGCCAGTCTTACCCAACTTAACACCGAGAACTATATGTAGGAGAAAATTAATGTGAATATATAATAGTTTAAAAAATACATGAAAAGAGATTGAAAAATTATTTTAAGCCTTACTCTCTAATTCCTCTATGAGATTTTCAAGCATCTTCAGTAATTCTTGTACTTTACCTAATCTCTCCTTTGCCATCATAATGTTGCCCTTCTTAATGGTCTCCTCAATAGATGTTAGTAAGTTCTTAACGTCATTAATCAGGTCCTTTATCCTATCTATTAACTGCTTAAACATATCTTTCTTCCTACCAAGCTTACTTAGAGTCTCATTAAACTTCTTCATTAACTTATCTAACTCCTCCTTAGCCTCTCTAACCCTCTCCTTTACTCTCTCCCTCACACCAGCCATGATTAGTAACTCCTTAGCTATATGTATTTGATGCTCAGCTTCAATAATTAAGGCTCTCACTCTATTGATTACCACCTTAACATTAGTAACGTTACCCTCACTCAACTTCTTCACTAACTCATTAAGCATCCTTGATGCATTAGTGAGTAACTCCATAGCCTTATCTAAGTGCTCTAATGCCTTAGTAGCATTAACACTTAATGCCTTCTCTCTAACCTCCTTAACTTCCTCCATTAATCTCTCTATAGTCTTATTTAACTCCTTAATTACTTCACCAACCTTTATGGGTGGTGGAGGTGGTGGTATATGCCATCTCACAAGCCTCTCAGCTATATTTATGAGATTCTCTAATACCTTCATCTTTACTACAGCTCTCCATAATAGTGCATCAAACTTATGTAGTAATTTTAGAGCTTCACCAATCTCTCTCTCACTAATACTTTCATTAATTTCCTTAGCTACCTCAATAGCTTCATCAAGAGTCTTCTCAATTAACTCTACCTGAACACGTAAAGCAGTCTTATTGAGCTTCTCAACCTTAACTTTTAACTTACTTAACTCCTTTCTTAACTCTCTAATCTTTTCTAAGCCTTTCATTAAATGTTCACGGATATTACTGATGATTATCTTGCCGGTGGTCCTACCTACAGCTAACTTAAACTCTATCGCTATTACTTGTCTCCTAACTAACTCCATCTTAAATCTTATTTGTACTAGTAGCTTGATAGCATCAGTAATACTTCCATTAATTACTAGCTCATTAACTATTGATAGGTTATTCAGTAATTCATTAGTTATCGTACGTAACTCCTCTAGCTTCTTAACTGTCTCATTAACTACTGGACTTGTTATGTTCTTAGTTATGTTTAATAATCTCTCAATTCTCTGAATCAATGCACTTAACTCTTTCTCAGTCTCGTTGACCTTCTCACTTATTTCAGCTTTAGTTATATTTATGGTTATGTTCCATAACTTCTTAGGTACTACATGCTTTAGTGTATGGAGAGTCAATGCCGTTGATTTAAGTATGTCAGTAACTTCCTCAAGATTACTTATGGCTTGCTCAACAGCTTCTATAGATCGTTCTGATGCATTTACACTTTCTAAATGCTTAACTAAGTTTTTCAACATCTCTATGGTTGCATTAATCCTTGTTAGAGCATTATGAATACCCTTAATACTCTCATTTACCTTAACACCGATCATCTTATGTATGATACCTAACCTTCTAAGTACTACATCAGCTAGTACCTTAGATGCTTTATGGCAGTGCTCCTCCCTAATCTTAAGGCCTAAGTACTTCATGAGCTTAGGTATGTCCTTAAGCTTACCCTCACGTACTAGCATACTTATGTTTTCTATTAATGGCATTACCTTCTTCGCAATACCTAACTTCCTAGCTAACTCTCTAACTCTCTCCATAACCTTCTTAGTAATTTCTAATCTGTACTTCGACACATTAACTCTAGCTATGTTTGTCTTAGCTATAGTACTTAATGCGTGTCTTACGAATGTTATTAAGTCCTTTAGCTGGTCAATACTCATAGACTCTATATCTTCATCACTTAAGTTAGCAATCATTATCAACTTCTCCTTAACTTCATCACTAAGTACCTTACTAGCGTTAATTATCGGTAGTAATCTCTTGATTATCTCTCTATAAGCCTTTAAAGCCTCCCTAAGCCCCTTAGCTTGCTTCCCATCAACTAGTTTGACATTATCGGGACTAGCAGCTAGTACTGGAGTAGCTACCGCAACTATGTTCATTAGCAGTACCGCAACTATTGCAAGACCTAAGTACTTGACAATTAACCCCACGACTGACACCCTCCAGGGAGCTACCTGCAACTATTTCTTAAAAGAAATCACATGAAACTACCACGAAACAGTGTAGAAACAGTTGTTTCACTAAATTCTCTTCTTAAGAATTAGCCTATTAGTCCTACCCTCCTTAACTACATTAATGAATCCCAACCTCTCAAGCTTCTTTACATGTCTCCAGAATGTAGCCTTAGGAACATTACTAAAAAACCTATAGAGTTCATTTTGAAGTATGGAACCTCCTGACTCCTTAATCTTCCTCAAAATACTCCTATCAAGATCGTCAAGAAGGCTAGACATCATATAGGTCGATGAACCGCCACTTCTTGCCTTAACAATACCTATAACTATAGCTATAGCAACTATAGCAACACCGATACCTATCAGGATTGGTAATGGTATTGGGTACCCAGTCGGTATTTCAGTCTTCGTTGTTTGTGATGGCGGTGGTGGCGTAGTCTTAGGTGTGGTTGTTACAGACGCACTTGTTGTGATAGGAGTAGTTGTTGTAGGTGTTGTTGTTTGAGGTGTTGAAGTAGTTAAGGTTGTTGTAGTCATCGGCGGTGTTGTTGTAGTCGTGGTAGTTACCGTGGTTGTAGCAGGAGGTGTTGTGGTTGTTGTAGTTGTAGTTATGGTTGTAGTTAGTGGAGGTGTTGTTGTAGTTGTTATGGTCGTAGTTCTTACAACTATTCCATAGATTATGGTTGTAGGCCCTCGGAAATCTATTATTATATTACTATCACTGACTCTAGTACTAATTATGTTTTCAGGTATTGTGAATAGTATGACTTGAGGTTTAAGTACTAATTCAATTGTGTCGTTAGTTAATACGTTGAATGATAGTCTATCGTTGGGTAAGACTGATGTGTTTGCTATGTATGTTATTTTAAAGTTACTAGAAGTATTGCTAGGTATTACTATGCTGTTGTTGACGTATAGTGCCGGTATTAATGTATCATTGAGGTATACCTCGATACTTGCTTCTAAGGGTTCAATAGGTAAGTTAATTATGTTTAAACCAGCTTCTGTAGTACCCTCAATAATTACTATTACCGTACCGTCATTCTCTATGGTGACATTAATACTTGATGTAGTAGCTTCACATACTTGAAGTCCATGTAGTAGTAGGTACGCAGTAACCATTACTAGGAATAAGCTTACTACACGATTGCGTTCTTTACCTACCCTAAGCATTTCTTCAACCAAGTAATTATTCTCTATTAGTTTAAGAAACTTTTTAAACCCTATCAGTGAAGCACGGGGGTCATCACTACTCAGCCGCTCCCATACTCATCACTAAAAGCATTAAATACTAAATAACTCTCCTTATTAACTTCTCAAATAATCTCCTATATATAACTAAGAATAAGAACCCTCTCATGTATACGTCAATAAACATGGCAATCCAGGCACCCACAACACCTATTCTTGATGTCAGTACTGCTGCTGGGAATACCCTGAATGAGTATAGTCCTACAGCATTTAATATCATGGGTATTAACGTGTTACCGCCACCCCTTATAGCACCGCTTAATGTCATGGCTAACGCTAAGCCTGGCTCGCTAAGTCCTGCAAGTACTAGGTAAATACTTGCTAGGTTAGCAACATCCTCAGTAGGTGAGAACGGAGCTACTAAGTACTTAGATGCTAACGCTACAGCAACACCTAGTACACCCATAAAGAGGAGTGAGAGCTTAGCTGCCTCCCAACCAACTCTCTTACCACTACCTACATCACCTTTACCGATCTCTTGACCTGTAAGTGCTGAAGCAGCTATTGAGAATGCGAAGCCAGGCATGTATATGAAGCTCTCAATCCTCACACCTATTTGATGAGCTGCTAAAGCTACGTCACCACAGCGGGCTATAAATGCTATGTACGCATTATTACCTACGGAGAATATCAGACGTTCAGTAGCAGCTGGTGCACCAATCTTTACTACGTTCTTAACCTTAGATATACTTAATGACATGATTGGTGTTAAACCTAATCTCCTTAAGAACATAAATTCTATGGGTACCATGTAAGCTATAGAGAGTACTGTGGCTAGAGCCGCACCAGAAACACCCATTGCAGGAAATCCGAAGAGGCCGTAAATCATTATTGGATCAAGTACTATGTTAAGTAGACTACTAGTTAGGATTGCTATCATAGACAACTTAGTAGCTCCAACAGCTCTTACGGCTGAATCCATAACGAATGCTGCTAAGAATACGGGTAAGCCTAATATCCTAATCCTAAAGTACTTAACAGCTAACTCTATAAGTTGAGGTGACTTACCACTAATTAACTCAATAGCTTGGTATGCAGCTACATACATAAGTATCGATGTTAATAGAGTAGCTATGAAACCATATATCAATGATATACCTATAGCTTCTCTCGCCTTCTCAATTTCCTTAGCACCATAGCTTTGAGAAACAATGACTAAAGCACCCATACTAAACAACGCTATGACCACGAAGAATAGCCATGAAAGATATGAACCAATAGCTACAGCTGCTAAAGCTGTAGCACCTAATCGTGCAACAAAGTATGTATCAGCTATGGAGTACATGCTATCGCTAAGCTCACTAATTATCATAGGCCACGTTATACTCAATACTCTCCTCATTAACCCTACATTACCCATACCACACATTAAGGGAATAATTAACAATTTAAGAATTGCTGAACCACGGTTACCGATATCTTAAGCCATTTCCATCACTTATTAAGGAGTGAAGACTTAATACTTAGGGCAGTTCAGGAATGGAGTATGTCGTGGTGGTTAAGGATTTAGTTAAGGTGTATCCGGGAAACATAGTAGGTATTAATGGTATTAGCTTCAATGTTGATGATGGTGAGATTTACGGATTGATAGGACCTAACGGTAGCGGTAAAACAACTACGTTAAGAATTTTAGCAACAATAATAAAGCCAACTAGCGGTTACGCATTAATAGCCGGGTATGATGTTGTTAAGGATGCTCATAAGGTTAGGAGCTTAATATCATACCTACCTGAAGAAGCAGGAGCATACAGGGATATGAAAGGTATAGATTACATAAAATTCATACTTAGTCTTAGATTTAAGGGTAGGGAACTGGATAGGGCTGTCGAGGAAGCAATTAAGATTTCTGGTTTAGGTAAGGACATTTACAGGAACGTTAAGACGTATAGTAAGGGTATGAAGAGATTACTAGCATTAGCAACTACACTAGCTCAGAAGCCTAAGCTAGCAATATTAGATGAGCCAACAGCAGGTCTAGATGTTGAACGTAGCTTAACGATAAGGAACATAATCCTTAAGTACAATAGAGATTACGGGATAACAGTCCTATTGAGTAGTCATAACATGCTTGAAGTAGAGTACCTATGCGATCGTGTAGGGATAATATATAAAGGTAAAATAATTACCGAAGGCTACATAGATGAATTAAAGACAAAACTCAACGCCAAGAACCTTGAGGAAGTATTTGTAAATTCCATCAGAAGGGGTCGTGAATGAGTTTAAGAAAGCTCATATGGAAGGAAATATACGTAACGCTACGTAACCCTCAAATAATAGTTAGCATACTACTCGTACCTGTAATATTCATAGCTATGGGTGGTTTAGTTAGTGCAGGTATGTATGAAGCTAAGAAGGCAGTATTTCAAACTAGGGTACACGTACTCGATCAGGATAATACATGGCTTACTAAAGATCTACTAAAAGAGTTAATGAAGTCACTACCTGGTAGGGTAGTTCAAGTCACTGATCAGGAAGTTAAGGAGAAACTTAATTCCAGTAAGTATGACTTACTGCTAATCATACCTAAAGGCTTTACTAACGAGGTATTAAGTACTAGTAAGGGTTACATAACGACATACATAAACCTAGAGAGTCTCTCTATAGCTGCAACCAGCAAACTATCCATAATTGATGAGTTAAGATCCATAATTACGGAGGTAGTTAAGGGCTTAATAGCGACTCGAGAGAACGTTAGTATTAGTATCTTAAGGATTACTGTAAGTTTTGATACAAAGGTCTTCGTAGGCAGCTTAACTCTTAAACCTCAGGATGTTAATATGCTCTCATCCATGATCTTCGGTATAAGCTTTGTTATAGCGATGATGCTGGGCATAATCTTTCAGTTTAGTGCGTTAAGTATGGCTCAAGAAAAGGAGGAGAAGACATTTGAGGTTATTCTAGCTCAACCTGTATCTAGGACTCACA
>CAZQFL010000020.1:0-25918 GCA_964592745.1 uncultured Desulfurococcaceae archaeon | reverse complement strand
ATAAATCTCCATAAAAATGAGTAGTAGCTCCTTAACTACCATAACTCATACTTAGTTACTAACTCTAAACCTTCTCCTGTCACTATGTATGTATCCTCAAATTTGATTTGACCTACTCCCTTAATCATTATTGGTGAGTGTATGAATGCTATAGCCATATTAGGTGATAACTCAATGAACCTATGCTTAGGTACTATGGTCGTTATTGGGGGTTCCTCGACTTGAAGTCCGACACCGTGAAGGTAACCGATAACTCTGTATTCTATCAGTCCATACTCACTGTAGATCTTGTCAAGTCTCTTCATTACATCAATAGGTTTTACACCAGGCTTAGTTAGCCTTCGTGCTTCCTCATAAACCTCCCTCATACACTTTAATGCTGTACTACCAACGTCAGAGCTACCTAGAAGTACTGTTCTAGACATGTTGGCGTAGTAGTTATTGTAGTCTATACCTAAAATTAAGGTTACTGCTTCTCTCCCTGATACCTTAATATCCCTAAACGATTCTGCATGAACTCTCGGGCTTGGGCCCACATTAACGTAAACTTTAGGGTCTTCAGAACCTAATCTAAGTGCTTGATAATATGCTTCAGCAGCTAACTCGGTCTCAGTAATGCCTGGCTTAATAATGTTTAAGACCTTATCCATAACCTTAACAGCTAACTCACCAGCCCTTCTAATACTCTCTAATTCGTAACCATCCTTAATCATTCTCAACTCATAAACTAGATCGGATATATCGATAACATCAACATTCGGATTTAACCTCTTAAACATCTCATAGAAGAGTATGTAGGCATCCCTCTCAATACCAAACTCAATACCAACCCTCCTATAGCCATTACTCCTGACAATACCTGATACAGTCCTCATTAATTCACCACCATCCCTAAAAGTCATTACATTCTTAATCCAAGTCCTACTAAGTAACTCATCCTCTTCACCTCTAGCAGCAAAGAGTATTGGATCGCCATCAGCAGGTATCAAGAGTGCAGGTCTAAGCCATCTAGTTCCCGTAAAGTACGTATAAGTTGATAAGACTCTAATCATTGCTGCATCAATACCCTTAGACTTAAGTAACTCCTGAAACCTCTCTAACCTCTTACGTAGTACATCCTTAGGGAATCTCAGCATAGCATACACCTATATATCGGGCGTCATATTGAAGTTAAGCTATTTAAACATTCATGAATCATGAGTCAATGCCTTACCCTTACTTAACATACTGACTAAAGAGTCTAGGACATACATTACATTTACTTAGATCTATACTTGAATCAATACTAGAGTGAATCCTACATAACTTTCTCCTGGCTAGTAACTGAAATATGATCTTGGTAAGCTCTACCTGAAGTGTGTATGTATCCATACCTCTCAACTTAATTCTTAACGCTATGTCTCTTAAGTACTTATTAACTTCAGGTATGTTATCGAGGTTAACTGTAGCTCCTCTACGACCATCGACATATCTAGATACAGCTGACTGTGTTATGCCTAGAGTAGTGGCTATTTCTGATTGTTTGAATCCGAACTCCTCGTACAGAATAACTGCTAACCTCCTCCTTAGGGCTGGGTATACGTAGCGATATATGAATTCGAATAGTGTTACCTTCATACCATGACTAAATACCACGTAATATTAAATACTTAACCCTGTTATGAGTAAAGCGTAAGTGCTTAAATACCCCCACCTTAGTTATAACAGGGTTATAGACTATGAAGTACCTCGAGTCTGAAATAACTAAGGCAATAATCAAGTATGCAACAGATGAGTGGTTAGAGTGCACAGAAACAGATGTGGTAATAGTTGGTGCAGGACCTGCGGGGCTCACAGCAGCTCGCTATCTAGCTAGGGAAGGTCTAAAGACGCTAGTCTTTGAGAGGAGGTTAAGCTTTGGTGGTGGTATAGGTGGTGGCGGTATGTTATTCCATAAGGTTGTCGTGGGTGAGGAAGCTCTAGACATACTAAAGGATGCTAACATTAAGACACGTAAGATTAGTGAGAAACTTTACGTGGTTGATGCTGCTGAGTTAATGGCTAAACTAGCTGCAGCAGCTATCGATGCAGGTGCTAGGATAATTCATGGTGTGAGGGTTGAGGACGTAATCTATAGGGATAACCCATTAAGAATAGTTGGTGTAGTAATACAGTGGAATGCTGTATTCCTAGCTAACCTACATGTAGACCCAATATTTATAGTATCTAAGGCTGTAGTTGATGCTACCGGTCATGATGCTGAAGTATTAAACGTTGTTGCTAAGAAGGTACCTAACGCTAACATAGTACTTAAAGGTGAGAAGTCTGCTTATGCAACATTAAGTGAGGAATTAGTGGTTAAGCATACAGGTGAAGTCATACCAGGACTCTACGTAGCTGGAATGTCAGTTGCAGCACTTTATGGACTCCCAAGAATGGGTCCAATATTCAGTAGTATGTTACTGTCAGGTAAGAAGGTAGCTGAGGAGATCATAAAGAAACTAAGAGGTTAAATCCACAAGTCTGTAGTTAAGAAAATTAAGAAGAATTATAGGGTTAAGTAAAATTTATGGTTTAAGGAGTATTAAGTTAAGAGATGATATAGTATCACTTAGTGTAGAAGATCTATACTTGCATGTAGTTATTTCAATGTTAGTTTAAAATGTATTATTCGAAGATACATTATTCATTGCAGATTACTGAAAGTATATAAGCAGCTATGGATATTGAAACTTTTGATTTCAGGGATGAGTTAGGCAAATGTAAGCAGTATATGGGTATTAATTAAAAGTATGTAATTTAAATTTTCTCTATATCATTAAAAACTTCCTGAACTTCATGGTAAGGGTAAACATCAACGTATCCATTCTTATCCACAATGATTAATATGGGTCTCTCTATCCTGTTGACTCTTATGCATACTCCTGCTTTGAATCTTAATAGCTTAAATATTAAGGTGAAGTCAGCCTTAACTTTTATACCTACTCTATCTGCCTCCTCAATGATTAATCTAGGTATATCAATTAACTTCATACCCTTACTTAAGACTAACTTTATTGGTGAAGTAACTAGCTTGTATGTTAATATAGTTTGTTCAGCTATTTTCACATTTTCTAATGCTCTTTTCTCTGTTAATGCTATGTTTTGATGTGATGTATTTAAAATCGAGGCTACCCTTCTTAAACTTAATCCTTTAGATCTAAGCTTAAGTACTCTAACTTGGTATTCAGTAAGTAGACCGAATCTTTTAGACATTATAACACCTGTCCAATAAATTTATTAGACAATAAAATATAAAAATATTTTATCCCTTTTCGTTATGTCTAATATATGTGGTGGACTTGAGGAAAAGAAGAGTTTATGGCGTAGTTAGTATTGTGATAGTCTTAGTTACGGTACTTACCCTATGGTATAGCTATGTAAATGTTAAAAGTGAGGTAGTGGTTAGGTTTGCTGTTGAGCTTAATGATCATTCATCAGCATTCTGGGTAGCACTTGATAAGGGATGGTTTAGTAAGGAAGGTATTAAGTTAGATTATAAGGTGTTCTCTACGGGTCTAGAACTTGCTGCAGCACTAACTAGAGGGGATGTTGATGTAGCATTAGCTTGTGTTGGACCTTTACTCTTAGCTAGAGATCGTGGTGTTAAGTTAAAGTTAGTAGCTATGATGCATAATCATGGATACGCTATTGTAGTTAATCCTAGTAAGGTTAGGGATTTAAGTGATCTTAATGGTAAGAAAGTATCTACGTCAGGACCTGGTTCACCAGCCTGGCTATTACTTATGTTAATTAAGGATAGGTATAACCTATCGCTTGAGATATACCGTATGCCTCCATTCATTGCGACTACGGCATTACTTACTGGCAAGATTGATGCTGCTGCATTACCCGAGCATTACGTTACATTAGCAGAGTCTATGGGTGCTAAGGTATTAGTTAGGAGTCAAAGCCTATGGCCGACAATGCCTGGTAGTGGAGTAGCTGTTACTGAGGAATTTTTGGAGAGGCATCGAGACATCGTGGTTAAGATTGTGAGAATATTGTCTAAGGCAACAAAATACTTAAGGAATCACCCAGACGAGGCAGCAAGAATAGTTGCTAAATACTTAGCTAGCGATGTAGGCATAATAAGTAAATCGATGTCATACTTGGATTACGTGACTCATATTAATGTGAAGGAGATTCAACAATACATAAACTACTTAGTAAAATACGGTGTACTTAGAAGGAATCTAAGTGTTTCGGAATTCATTGACCTAAGCATTTTAGGTGGTAAGTCTTGAGAGCAGGTATCTCCTCTGTTCTGAGAGTATTAGTTGCATTGATATTGATAATATTGTTATGGTACGCTATCTACTACGTAAATCCATTCCCACTCTTTCCGCAACCACACAATGTTCTATACGCGTTAATTGACTTAGTACTTAACTATGATTTCTTGAGTCAACTAGCTGTATCACTCTATCGAGTACTTGTAGGGTTCTCCCTAGGCATCATATTAGGATTAGGTATAGGTTTAGCAGTACTTCTATCGAGACTCCTAAGGGATATCGTATACCCTATCATAGCATTCATAGCCGTTACACCATCCTTTGCATTCATACCTTTACTAATGTTATGGGTAGGCCTGAACGATTTCCTACCAATAACTGTAGTCACTATATGTACGGGCTTTCCATTAGCATACGCACTCATTAGTAGCTCAAAGAGTATAAATCCAGATATTATTGATGTAGCTTTAACCTTAGGTGCTAATAGGAGAGTTTTAGTGTTTAAGGTGATTCTACCATTAGCACTAACTCATATAGCATCCATGCTAAAATTAGAGGCAGGACATAGCTGGAGGCTAGTCTTTGTTACTGAATACTTAGCTGTTAGTAATGGCTTAGGATATCTTATGATGAAAGCCTACTCTATGATAAGAGTTGATGAGATTATTGCATTGATAGTTATTCTTGGAGCTCTAGCATTAGCTCTACAGTTAATTGTTGAGAAAGTAGAGACATTAATAATGAGTAGGTGGGGTATGTTAAGGCGTGATATATGGGGGTGAAGCTACTTGACTACTGTAGACTTAGTTAATGTCTCAAACTACATACTTAAGAATGTGACATTACATGTACCTTCAGGCTCAATACATGTTGTAATAGGTCCTAATGGGGCAGGTAAGACAACATTACTAAAGGTAATAGCTGGTCTAACATGGTATAGAGGTAGTGTACGCTTTAATGGTGAGTCAGTAGATAAGTTACCACCGTGGAGGCGTAAGATAGGTTACTTACCACAGACAACTGCTTTATTTCCACATATGACGGTACTTGAGAATGTAGTCTTTGGGTTAAGGAATGCAGGTCTTAGTTTCAATGATTCAGTGATTATAGCTAAGCATTACTTAGAGTTACTCGGCATATATGAGCTAAGGAATAGGTATCCACTAACATTAAGTGGTGGTGAGCAGAGGAAAGTAGCACTAGCTAGAGCTCTAGCTATCAGACCCAGGATATTACTTCTTGACGAGCCATTTACTGGGATACACTATGACTATAGAGTTCAGATAGCAAACACCATTAGGAAGATTAATAAAGATGAGGGCTTAACGGTGATTATAGTTACCCACGACCTAGATGAAGCTTTAGAGATAGGATCTAATTTCACAATACTAATGAACGGAGAAATCATGTATAGCGGGAATCTTAAAGGGCTGCTCAAAGCTATTAATAAGTACTTACACTACATAAACGTATTTGAGTGCACGATTAAGGAATACCTAATCGATGCCGGCTTAGCTAGAGTTAACTGTCATGGTCTAGAGCTTATAGTCCCGATAGAGTATGAAGAATTAAGGAGTTATAATAGAGTCTTAGTAACCATACCTGCAGATAGGGTAATACTATATCAAACTGAGAAATGCTACCCTAGGATTAACTGCGTAAGGGGTAAGGTAACTCGTGTAGAATCATGGAGTAATAACTTAAAGCTGGTAAAAGTAGTTACTGATAAAATTAATGTCAACGTAATAACTAATTACGAGGTATTAACTAGTGATGTCGTGGTTAAGTTACCTATAAAGAACCTTAAGGTATATATTATTGATTAATCTAAACTAAGTAATCTTGTAATCTTTACTTAGCGTAAGGACAGAAATGCTTCACTTTCAGAATACCACTATTGTTTAGTAAGTATATTGCTGCTGAGGCTGATACACCATAGATCACGATCTCCTTCCTAAGCATGTAGGCATGGTTTAGTACTTCCCATGCAGTATTGTTGACAATGGAACTTGCGGTAAGTAGTACTATATCAGCGTGGTGTATTAAGTACTTATTCAATAAACCATCAATTACAGGTCTACCATACTTAATACTCCATACTAATCTTTCATCAAGATCTGTTACTACTAGGTTATCATGTAATAACTTAGAGAGATACTCAATATGGCTTGGCTGATAACCTACATGTAGAACTTTAAAGTCTTGACCATATTTAGATAGTAGCTCAATATATAATGCGTAACCACATAACTTAGGTTTTTCCCCATTACAGTGTTCCGACTTATCTATCAACCCTAGATGCTTTAATACAGCATTCATGACTGCATGGAAAATACTAGCGTTCCTGATGTAGTTTAAGTTAAGACTTAATACATCTCTAAGACTACCTTTAAAACTTCGTGGTGCGGTAGTAAATACTTGACCAATACCGTCACGGTATTCACACGTCAAGAGTATCTCCGGACCTCTAAGTAACGCGTATTCATCACTAGGAAGTCTTAGATCGACACCACTTTTAGGTCTACATAAGATTGTATCATTTAAGTTTATATTATACTCTCTTAAAACATGCTCAAATAATTCCTTAAGTACATCATTATAATACTTCGAAGTCTTATTAAACATGACCTAAACACCAAAAACTACTTATAACACACGATATATTCTAATATCAAAATTAGCAATTATTACATCATTAATCTATAGGGATCAACGTTTTGCACATAACGCCTTAGTATAGTATTAGAGCGAGATTTGGTGCCGTAATCACTAAATGCATCACTAAAGCCTAGGAGATCATTAAGTTGAGAATCTATGCTTAGTAGCTAGAAAGATTCCAGGATGTAAACACTGTATTGAAGCATGTGAGGTGTAGCAATCAGGCCTGACGGTTACGTGGACTTTGAGGCATGCTTGATGTCCAATAAAGTGTTTAAGAAGGGGCATGGATATAGTGGCTGTAATACGTGTTAGTACGTATGTCCGGTGGACTACTACACGAATAAGCTTAGGGAAATACCTAGACTACCTAAGTGGCTACATAAACTGTCCACGAGTAGTAAATCATAATTAATTTTTAACTAATAATTTCATACTACGTAATTACTACTTAACGAGCTTACATAATATGGCCACTAGTAGCTTAGCTGGTCCATAACCGTACTTATTACCTATAATCCTTATCCTATTTACTAGTTCATTGAGCTTCTCCTTCTTCTGTTCATCCTTTATAAGTTTCAGTAATCTCATCGTGTCTTTCCCCCAATTATTAATGAATGTTTTACCGTCAATGTACCTACCTTGAGCTGTACAGTTTAGTATTAACGTAAATCCTTGATCTTTAAATTTATTGATGTACTCATCAGGATTTCTTAAACCCCATAGTTTCACCCCCTCAACATACTCTAAGGCCTTATGGTACGCTTCCTCAGTAAGTAATGTAAGTTCCTCATTAGGACTTGATGAATTAAATAAAAACTTATCAACGAAGAATAATGTGCCGTTAACCCTCATAACTCTTCTTATCTCACTAAGTACATTATCAATAAGGTTTTCTTCAATCTCATGAAGTGTTAGAAATAGCGTCACATTATCAATTGATTCACTCCTAACTGGGAGGTTAGATGCATCACATGTTATAAGGTCTACTAAGTGGTCAGTAATAATCGTTTTAGCCTTACGTAGTCTATCCTCATTTATGTCGACTCCTACGACATAAATATGTGAATTACATATGTTTAGAAGCCTCTTTATAAAGCTTCCTGAACCTGAGCCTACATCTAATATCCATTTATGCTTACATATGTAGCTCCTAATTACTTCATCTATATTGCAGGACATTATGAGACCTCTTTTACTTCTTAAGGATTTCTTACATAGTTATTTAGCTAAGTTCTCAAAACCAATATTGAGGTTGTTCAGTCTCCCTAACTTTATCCTCATCAGAGAAACGCCACTTCCCTCTTAAATCAAGTATTACTATACCAAGTTCACCACCTAATTTATCGCTTATGAGTACTTCATACTCTATGCTCGATATCATCACATCACATACTACAGGCCCAACTCTTCTATCCTCTGTTTCAACAGTGACTTCAGCTGCTTTAGGTACTAAGTAATTCCTAACAGGTCCACCAGCAGTACCTACTTCAACAAGATAAGCCTCTGGAGGTGGAGGCCATAACCCTAAGGTTGATGCTAGTGCTCTAGGAATTAATAGCTGAGGTGTTTCAGCTTCAAAACCTGAGTTTACTAGGGCTGATGTTACTACTTCTTTCCCTGACGCTTTAGACTTAATCCTTAGTTTCACCCTCACAGCCACTACTTACACCAACTCTCTTCCTTAATGGGTATATATGACCTAATCTTCTTCTCAACGGGTATATATGTCCTATCCTACCAACCATTCTACCTAGCCTTCTCAAAACTCAGTCCCATGAATGTAAATGTCTAATACCTCTTAAACTTCAATTCCATAAATGTACGCTTTTAAATGCGATGCATGAGTAAGATACTCAAAATGACTGGAGCTAATTACTTATTGCTTATAACTTAATCATTACTTAATTTCTGTGATACGTACTATAATCTTGATGAGGTATCATTTATGAGAAGGTTCGGTAAGTTCGTACCAATTCATGTGATTAGGTCGAGATTACGTGGAAGGTTCGGTAAGTTTAAGAGGGTTAGCCATGGGTGTAAGGGTAAGAGTAAAGATTAGGTGTGGAGGGAACAACGTAATAACTTCAGCATTAGTCAATAGTGGTTACGAGGCTGATGAGCCCGAGATACATATCCCCCTTGCTCTAGCTAAAAAACTCACACTACCTCTTGAAAACATCGAGAGTGAAAGGTATAGTGTTGTTGGTACTGAAGTATCAGCTTACATCCTGGGATATGTTGAAGTTCGTGTGGAAACCGAGGATAGAGTAAGTAATTGGGTTAAAGCTAAGGCAGTAAGTGTTCCAGGCGAGTATGAAGTATTGCTGAGTGATGCCCTTACGGAAGCACTAGGTGTTGAAATCATTAAACCTAAACAAGGACTATGGAAGTTTGCAGATGAAGATAAAGTAAGACCGAGTGAGAAAGCTAAGTATTGGATAAAGTAATCGCTAATATCGTCTGAAGACATCACCACTAACCCCAATGAAGCTTTAAAAGACATAGTGAATGTATAAACGATTCGCTTCCCCGCATCTACTTAGGTGTCTTATCGGGCTTATTCGATTTTGTTAGGTTATCTGAACAACTAGCTAGAAGGTTGGATTGTTACGATAGTGGGGACTCTCAGACCATGTATGAAGTAATAGATGGGTATCTTAGAGTTTACAACAGCTTTGACACCTATCGAACATTCTGGATTATTGACACATTGATTGAATCACTTATTAAGCCTAAATCTTACGACGCAGTCTCTAAATACCCATTCATGGTTCTAGTTAAACCAGACGAGCTAGGTGAGGTAGAAGGTGTTGAGGTTGCCGTAACACTCTATGCTAATATCCGCGACATCAACACTATCACCAAACTACTTAAGGATGAAGACTTCAAGGGTCAGTTAGCAGTTTCTAGAGTAGAAGTTTTTATAGGTCTATGTAGGTCTTCTCATCTCGGAGAAGGAATTTGAAACGTCATTATAGTACTAGAGAGGTTTGTGAGATTTTCAGGTATTGCTAATCGTACTCTTCGTAGATGGATTAAAGTAAGGCAAAATAAAAGCAGTTAATATTGGTGGTAGGTGGAGAATACCAGAAAGTGAAGTTAAGAGACTTCTTGGACAACCAATAGAGGAGATAAGGACTCCTAGAGCAGCTCGTGCAGTTATTTATGCTCGTGTAAGTGGTGCTAACCAGAAGAAGGAACTAGAGAATCAAATAAAGGCACTAAAGAAGTATGTAGAGCAGAACAACTGGGAGCTAGTAGGGATTATCAAAGACATCGCTAGTGGTCTTAAAGAGGGTGTGAGGGGACTATGGAAGTTAATAGATATGGCTAAGAAACACGAGTTTGTTGTATTATTGGTAGCTTATAAGGACAGACTCACAAGGTTTGGGTTTAAGTATCTTGAGGAACTCTTCAAAGCTTATGGAGTGAAAGTCGTGGTGGCTTTCCAAGAACTACCGAAAGATTTCTATCAGGAACTAGTTGAAGACCTTATAAAGATATTTACATCGTTTGTCTCTAGAATCTATGGTAAGCGTAGTCACAAGTGTAGGAAGGTGATGAAAGCAGTTGAACAGCGATTAAAGACCCTTGATAAAACTGTAGTACTTGTATCATTACCGCTAACTAAGATTAAGGCTGAGGTATTAGGTCGTATCTACAAAGTCTATGGAAGAATACTTATTGAAACTCTTGAGTACATGTGGAACAATAATATCACTTCTTGGACAAGAGCTAAGAAAGTATTGTACAGGAAGTTTAGGAAAAAGTACGAGGATATACCTTCCATTATATTCATGAGGCTATACGTGATGCTTCTCAGAGGCTTAAGAGTTTTAGGAAGCTTAGGAAGAGAGGACTGGCTAAGACTAATAAGCCTATAGTTAGGAAGTGGAGTGTTGGATGTGACAATCAGTTATGGAAATTAACGCTAGAGGGAGTAAGAATAGCTACTCATAAGGGATGGATAAATGCACCATTACAATTCCATAAGCTGTTCTGGAGATACTGTAACGATGGATGGATTCTTAGAAGTTCTGCTAGGTGGAAGCTTGTAGGTAACAATCTCTATCTCTACGTAGTCTTTACTAAAGAAGCCGAATCTACTAAAGCGCTGAATTCATCAAAACTTTATGGTATTGATATTAACGAGAACAATGTAACTATCTACACCCACCCCGATGGTAGAGCTATCAATATAGTAACTAACTTCTCCAAAGTGGCTCTTGGATATGCATGTAGGAGGGCTAAGATTCAGTAGAGATGAAGTAAGGAGCTTGGTGTTAAAGATAATAGAAGATTAAGAACTGCATTAAAGAAGCTTAGGGAGAGAAATGTCAAGAGAGATATTAAGCTGAAACTAGTTAAAGCCATTACCAATATTGTTAAGGATGGTATAGCTGTACTTGAGAAACTCCCTAAGAGATTCCAGGATAAGGTCATTGAGAGAGATAGGAGATTTCATGGGCTTGATGTACATAGGTTGAAACAGTCAAGTATACGTGGAGTACATAAGCTGATAACCGAGAAGTTGACAGAGCATAATATCCCATATGTTCTTGTTGATCCCTCCTACACCTCCTCAATATGTCCTATCTGTAGCTCTAAACCTGTCCCGATGATGGGCAATGCCCAGAGGAATGGGTGGAAACCTAGGCTTATGAAGTGTCCTAAATGTGGTTTTATACATGACCGAGACGTTATAGGAGCGATGAATCTCGTAAAGAAGTACCTCTTAGATGTGGGGGTTATGCCGTCTGCCTCCCGAAGGGTGCCCATGACCTCCACGTAGAGTGGCTTGTAGCCACGATGAAGCATGGAGTAGAGGCACAACCCGTCCTAGTGAGACCTACAATGACCTAGGACGGGAAACGGTCCTAAGGAGTACTATGAAGATTTCCCTAATACTGTTGATGAGGTATTGATGGAGATTAGATTAAGTGTTAAGAGTGATAAAGAATTCCTAGGAGCTAAATTATTGTTTAAGATTTGATCTAATGATTACGAAGTATCACTACCTAGTGACATAATTATGGAGGCTCAGGGTAGAGTGTTAAATGGCAAGGGAAGTCACTATAGACTAATGTAAGGATATCAACATGTGTTAAGATCGAGCATAAGGATAAGCTAGTACGTAATTATAGGTTTATTATTGAGGCTAAGACAAGAGTAGGCCCTGATATAAGTGAAGATAATATCAACACCATAAATAACTACGTTGAGGAGTTAGTCAGGAGCATTATCAATTCAGAGTAGATATTCCATATGGTTAGGGGATTGAGTTATTACCGCTTTTACCTTCATTATTCTTTACTTTAGCTCCTTATGTACGAATTCACTCATTAATATTCTATACTCTTCAATAAGATCTTTCAAGTACTTGCTTAACCTATTAGTAAGTACATTAACTACATGTGTAGCTACATCTTTAACTTTATTGAAATTGTATGGTACTAGTACTCTACCTACTGATGCTTTAGCTAGTAACCATTGCGTGATTAAGTCCCTATCAATGAATTTCTTAAGTGTTAACTCATCTATATCAGTACCTAAGATCCACACTACCTCTCTTAAGTAATTCTTAGCAGCAACTCTAATCATCTTGTCCTTAAGTGATTCAAATATATCACGTGATCTTAACCTAATCTCTTCAATTAGCTTATCCTTACTTAGTGAACTTACTAACTCTAATCTTACTGCATGATCGATAAACCTAGTATTTAGTAATGGGTCTATGGAGTTATGAATTAACGCTAAGATTGAGGCATAACTACTATGGATTAAGCTAACACTAAACCTATCTAATGCTTCACTATAGCTCTTAGGGACATATTTTTCAATAATAGCTTTATCCCCGGTTAGTAAGGCTTTAACAAAATCTGGCTCCAATGGGTCGATACCTATTATCTTACCATCCTTACTAATTGCAGGTACACTAAGTAATCCTAACTCAGTAATAACTCCTAAATCATTAGATACATCAACTAGCTTAATACTACGTAATAAACCTTCACTCTTTAAAGACTTAACAACGTTATAGCTAGACATACATAACCTATGAATGTATAGCGTAAACTCTCCACACAATAATCACGTATTGTTATTAACTAAGCCTATATTAAGTATTAAATGCGAGCGTAATGTAGGGTTATCATTAACATTTACACGAACTTAACTCCTCAATAACTACAACCCTAAATATGGGTACGTTACCCATACTGATAACTTGCTCATCAATTACCGTGAAGTTACCTTCAAGTCCTAATTCCTTAAGCGCGCTAATTGCTACCTTATTAGGACTCATTACTATAGCACCAATACCTGACTTGTAGAGCTCATTTACAAACTCATTAGTTGACTCACGAACAACACTCTCTACATACCTTCTTATAACATTCTCACCAACCATCTTAACGCCCATGTCTCTAAGAGTTACTATTACATCCTTATCCATTCTGGGATAGATATTAACACCTTCTAGAACGGCTATGAAGTGAAGTGTTGTTAGTGCTGGATCCCTATATGGATTATCGTACATTACGTACATAGGTATGTTACCGTATTTCTCATCTATGGTGTTAAGCACACTTAAGAATGCTTGGTTAGTGTAACCATTCCTATAGAAGTAAGTCTGCATAGCAATCATGTTTAATGTTGGCCACACCATAATCATGAATAATGAAAACCCTAATAACACACCTTTTAATAGTCTTAGGTAATTTAATTTGATCTTAAACTTACGAATGGATAAAAATCCTAAACTTAGAAGCATGGCTGTTAATGGTGTTAGTTGTTGAAGGTAATGCGGTCCCCAAGTAAATCCAAAGATATTAAACACCATAAAACCTCTAGTCCCTAAGGCTAGAATACATAGCGTAGCCATTAAGTATATAAGTAATGCTCTACCAGCTCTACTCCTAAGTACGGCTAAAATAATCAATATAGTGAATAAGGAAATGAAAATATAAAATAATGGTTGCTTCATATAGTAAAATAAAGTTATTATGGGTATTCCTGAAGGATACATAGTTACATACTCTATAGTAATAAACCTTAACCTCCTAAGATACTCAAAAATAGTTAGCTCACTCGATATACCCGTCCATCTAGCTTGAGCCATGAACATTAATGAGTGTAAGGGATTCACTATGTTGTATACAACCATGTTTGCATAACCTATGAGGAAGCCAGTAATAAACCACGGAGCTACCGACTTAGCTACCTTAAGTACTTTAAGTTTAAAAATGTATAATGACGCCAATACTATACCTATATATGATGCTATGATTGAGGGATGTGATTGAATAGCTAGACCTACTACTATGCCTGTAATAACCCAGTACAACTTACTACCACTTCTATAAGCTTTCCATATTAAGTACAAGGATAAGGTAAAGAGTAGTGGTGTTAAACTAGCTGACCAGGCAACATGACTAGCAATGAGTATATGTGGAGGCATTAAAGCTAAGATTAAGGATGAAATCAAGGCAGTAATTTGATCCTTAGTTACATCACGTACTAGGAAATAGAGAATGAAGGGTGTTAATGACCCAGTAATAACTGGTAGTAATCTGAAGGATGTTATTGAGGGAGATAGAGTGTAAAATAGGGCTGCCAAGTAATTGTATAGAGCACCAATGAATGGTGCGGTATTTGTGAGGGGATACAGCTTACCTAATGATATTAGGTAACTCCATAGACATTCATAAAGTTCATCGAGTCTAAATATGGGATAATCAAGGAAGTACAGTAGTCTTAAGAGTAGGGATAGAGTTAAGATTGCGATAGGGACTAAGGATTTACTCAAGCTGAGCCTCATTTAAGCACCAAGCTCTAAAAACAATTCACCCCTAATTACCTTAATAATCTTATCTATGAGTTTAACTCATAGAAGGGCTTCTAATCACAAAAGCCTATGTTTCCTCACAAGATATGTTGTTCAGAGCGTGGTAGATGTTGTTCTTCGGTATCCCTAAATCCGATAAACCAAATCCTTAGTTCTAGGTATAGCATGGGATGGTTCATCCTTATTTAGAAGAGTTCTAAGGAAGCTCCTAGAGTTATTAGGGAAGCAACTACTGATGAGCTCTATAACAGCTTTACTGAAGACCTCATAGATCTCAAGGAGGTATGGCGTTATAAAGACCTAGGTGATGTCCATGGAAATTCATTTAACGACATCGTGGATAAGGCATCAGGGCTATTAAATAAACATTATAGAGTTGAAGTAGTTTTCCTATTCCTCGGTGGTGATCACTCCATAACATACGCTTCTATCAAGGCATTAAGGAGAGTCTCTAACGATGATTTCGGTCTCATATACTTTGATGCTCACCCGGATCCATACTTTCAGTATGGTGGTGATAAATACTCACACACATGTACTGTTAGACGTTTAGTTGAGGAAGGACTTATCGGAGGTGATGAGGTGATCGAAATAGGTATTAGAGCACCTACAAAGGAGCAGGTAGAATTCGCTAAGAAGACTGGCATAAAGATGATAAGTACGCCAGAGATTCGTCTTAATCCTTACATTAAGCCAAGTTTCACTAAAGCATACATGTCCATAGACCTCGACGTTCCAGATTCAGCATTCGCATCAGGTGTAGGAAATCCGGAGTCTGGAGGTTAAGTGTTAGGGAGTTAATTGATGTAATTAAGAGCTTAAAATTGGAGGTTATAGCTTTCGATATAGTAGAGTTTATACCTAAGTATGAATATAAGGGAATCACCGCATTTGCAGCAAGTAAGATAATTAGAGAGGTTTTAGGTCTTATAGCTAGAACGAAGCATTACGTGTAACAAATCATAAAGATGTTTAAGTTATCCATCCCTCAGATTATTAGGGGGTCTTAGAACAATGATTAATCCTTATGAAAGTACTTAGCTATTACTCTCTCTACCTCCTCTTTAAGCTTTAAGTACTTAAGCATTAGATTTAGGTCTCTCTCATCGATTTCAACATCATATAGGTACTTACACTCAACAACCTTACCGCTAGGTAATCTCATGGCCTCATACCTATTACTCGGAGTTTTAAACACGTAACCCTCCTCGTTAAATGATATGTCATAATCAGGAACATATATTTCCTCTATGAACCTATACATACCGTGAGCCCACTCAAGGAATGAACCCACGGGTATTCTGTACTTAACACCACGAACCATCAAAAATCGCCCTACCCTTAACTACGATCGTCTTAACAATTAAAATACCTTCCGCATTACATGAACTTAAATGATAATCATGAAGAACTCTGAATTCTTGTGGACTAGAGCTTTGAGTAGGTAATCCAATGGTAAGCATCAATAGCTATCGGATTAAAATTACTGACATGTAGGTTTATTTACCAGGTAATGCTTTATGAGACTACCCTAGGATAGGTTTCCCAAAGTCTAGCAAGTTCATCCTTTTCTGGTCTAGGCTCACTCAGTACCTCTGTACCCTTCCTCCTATGAATTATTACGCTTGCCTTTCCTTTCCTTACTATACCTATTTCAGCGTAATTTATTCCTAAATTATCTAGTACCTCCTCAACTACTCTCTTCTTATCTATAGGTACAGTAAATACTAAGGTGCCAGAACTTATCATCCATAAGGGATCGAATTTTAAAACTTCAGCAAAGATTCTTGTCTCCTCCCTTACAGGTACTTTATCCTCCCAAACCTCAATCATATTTCCTGAAGCTACGGCAAGCTCGATTAGTGCCTCAGCTACGCCACCTCTCGTAGCATCATGCATAGCAGTAACAGCCCCGGATCTTGCTAAGGCTAACGCCTCTTTAACAACACTAATCTCCTTCATGAATTCCTCGGCTCTTCTGATTACTTCCTCCTTCACACCCTTACTAAGTAGGATATCTTTAAAGTCACTTGCTAGGATAGCTGTTCCCTCAATACCAGCTCCCTTCGTTATATAAACTAAGTCGCCAGGACGAGCACCTGCTGAAGTAAGTACCTTACCTTTTTCCCCAATACCTATCGCTGTAACTACCACAATAGGTCTTTTAGAACCTACAGCGTAACCTGTATGACCACCCACTACAGCAACACCTAGTTCTATGGCTGCCTCATTCACGTCTCTCGTTATCTCATCAACCATATCCTCACTCCACTCCTCTGGCAGGAGAATAATAGGTAAAACCCATCTAGGTTCAACACCTGCGGTCGCCACATCATTACATGCTATATGAACTGCGAGCCATCCAATTCTCCTTAAAGCGCCAACGATAGGGTCGCTATGAGCAACAATAACTAAGTCTCCTCCTGTTGAAAGTATCGATACATCAATACCTTCGCCAGGACCTACAATGACATCGTCCCTACTAGAACCAGTTCTCCTTAAGACATACTTCCTAAGTAGGTTTCCTGGAATCTTCCCCATCTAAGATCCCTGGCAATTAACTCCCCCACAGAATTTCAGGTTTTACTTCTTACTACATGAATCTTTGGTAGATGCTTAATATAAAAAGGGCTTTAATGAGTGGACTAAAGCCTATTAAAGAAAGTCTTGGAGAGAAGTTGAGGAAGGCCGTATAGGATCTAACAATGTACTATATGAATGTAATTATAGATGATGAGTTAAATTACCGTAGTTTTGACATTGGTTAAGTCTACTCTTTTAAATCTTGAATGTAGTACGCATTTGCTTGGTATCTTCTTGTACTAGTAGTCATCATTTCATTAACATTCATCAATACCAATATTTGATAATATATAGGTTTCATATTCTTACATACATTATTAACTTTACAGCCTTCTTATACGTAGTAATGTAGTTGAACAAACGTAAATTCTAGGAGTTTTAAGCGGGCATTCCTAAGATATTAATTATGTTATAGATCTTAGCTAATCCTAATTAATACCCCTAATAATCAAGTTAATACTTTCTCATTCTTCCTAAATTTCCAACATTGTGCTTAGGTATCCCAATTAATAGAACTAGGCATAAATAATTTAGTAGTAAGTAACCAAGTCCACCATAGGGTATTAAGTGGTTGTTTGTCTTCTACAAGTTATTAAGAGTAGTGAGTAAATAATACGATGGTAAGCAATGCCGTAGAGGAGCGTTATATGGGTTAGTTACGTAAAAACTTAAATATTTTAATATTAGACATTAGTTGGAGAGTTATGACAAGTTTTTCTGTTATTGCAGTAGTTAATAGAAGGAGAAAAGATAGTTCTAAATGCCCTAGTCTGCAAGCTTCTGCTACATTTTGTCAATGGATTAGAAAAACCTTAAAGTTTGCACATGATGAGAAGCAATTGACTCTAGTTAACAGAAGGAAGGAGGGAAGAGGGTATGGTTGAGAAAAGGCGTCTTAGAGAAGAATTGGGAGTTTTGGATGCTACTTCTATAGTTGCAGGAATTATAATAGGAGCAGGGCTTTTCATTATAACAGGGATTGCAGCTAAATATGCTGGGGCATTAGTATGGCTCTCATATCTGATCGGGGCAGTTCCAGTAATTCTAATAGGGATTACAACAGCATCTTTATCAACCTTTTACCCTGTAGAAGGAGGGAGCTACGTCTACCCATCAAGAATTCTACATCCTATTCTCGGCTTTCTAACCGGATGGGCAATGTGGCTTGCAATAATTGGGCCTGTCGCTATAACAGCTAAGGCATTTATAAGCTACCTGAACGCCTTACCTGGAGTTAGCTGGAAGGTACCCACAGTTATAGGAGCTATAATAGTGACCCTCATATTCTTCGTAATTAATTATCTAGGAATTAAAGTGGTAGCATGGGTTCAGGACGCACTCTTTCTATTTCTAGTAGCTGGTATTTTGATATTTAGCTTTTGGGGGCTTTTCCACATTAACATTTCCTACTTAAGCCTAGGATCTCCTATGGGTTGGGGAGGGGTTTTAAAGGCTGCATCCCTGCTTATTTTCTCATATGCTGGACTCACTATTGCTACAGATATTGGAGAGGAAGTTAAAAGTCCATCAGTATTACCTAAAGCAGTAGTACTAGGTGTATTAATACCTATAGTGCTTTACACTCTCTCAAGCTTTGTATGCGTAGGAGTACTACCTTGGGATAAATTCGCGAGTTCAGAAGCTCCCTATGCCGCCGCGGCTTCAGCATTCATGGGTCCCTTAGGTGTCACGTTCGTAATTCTAGTGGCTTGGGCAGCTATTCTGACTTCACATAATGGTGAGCAAGCAACTGCCGCAAGAATAGCATTCGCTATTTCCAGAGACAAGATCCTTCCGGGTCTTCATAAGATAAACAGGTTTGGAATACCGCATGTTGCCTTAATACTTGGGGATGCAATAGCTATCTTCCTGATAATAACTGGGACAATTGAATTAGTGGCTGAAATCGTGGTTGCGGCATTTCTATTTGAATGGATAATGTTCCATCTTTGCATATTCTTCCTCCCAAAGAAACACCCAGATATGTACAGAAAAACCAAGTTCTTTAAATTAGAGGGTTGGAAATTAGTATTCCCTGCAGCTGGTTTAGCGATTTCCATATACTTCTTCTTCCTGCAAGGTGCCAGAGCCCTCATGTACTTCGGGATATGGTTAGCGATAGGCCTCCTAATATACTTTATAA
Organism: uncultured Desulfurococcaceae archaeon; assembly: GCA_964592745.1. GTDB lineage: Archaea > Thermoproteota > Thermoprotei_A > Sulfolobales > NBVN01 > CAZAMI01. Next base: position 6,432 of record CAZQFL010000020.1, on the reverse strand, counting down.
TGGTATCCCGAAATAAGGAAGAGATAATGAGATTGCTAAGGGAATGGCCTAGAGGGAGATACTTAGAGTAGGTATTAAGGAATGGTGGTAATTACGACCAACAAAAAAGTAGATGAATTGAAGGTCTACACGTTGGCTGAGGACTATGCTGGATACAATAGTCCGTTTTGGGCACAGCATGGAATTTCTTTTCTAATTGAAGTGAGGATTAATGATATTAAGCGAAGAATACTATTTGATACGGGATCCTATGCCGAGCCAATTCTCTTTAATATGAAACTTTTAAACATTAACCCAAAAACAATAGACATGATCATTCTCTCACATAGTCACTTTGATCATACAGGAGGTCTACTAGGTATTATGAAGGAAATAAATAAAGAAATACCGATATTTGCACATCCAAACATCTTTAAAGTGAGCTTTGCTATAGAACCAGAGTTCATGTATGCGGGGATCCCGCCTTTGAGGGGCGGTTCAAAGGAGGAGATAGAGAGACTTGGAGGTATATGGATCTTGAGTAAAGACCCTATACAATTAATGCCGGGAGTCTTTACTCTTGGAGAAATTACAAAGGAAGAGAAAGTTGAGTTTGAGAAGAAAGTTACTATTGGTCTCTACAGACTTGAAAAAGGAAGGATAATTCCGGATAATGTCGAAGATGAGATAGGACTTGCAGTAAATACTAGAAAAGGCTTAGTCATTATAGTAGGATGCTCGCATCCAGGAATAGTTAGCATGATTCAAAAAGCTATCAAAATAAGTGGAATAAACAAGGTATATGCTGTTATTGGGGGATTCCACTTAATAGATGCGGAAGACAAGAGAATTAAGCGTACGGTAAGTGCTATTAAAGAGCTAGGAGTTAAAAAAGTTTACACTGGTCACTGCACAGGACTTAGAGCAGAAAAAGCATTTGCAGACGAGTTCGGTAAAGACTTTGAGAAACTTCACTCAGGAAAAATAATGCTTTTCTAGTGTTATTTTCGTAAGAACAACTCTTTTATTTTATTTAATATTCTTCTTGTTCACCTCAGTTCATAACGGTTCGCTCCTGACCTCCTTATGGTCTTTTAGAGTAGCTCCCAGAAACCTAATGTAGCCATTACGCTTATTAGCATCTTAAAACTATTAGCTAACGTTATGGTGGACGGCCTTTGAAATCTATGCAGGTTGATCCTAGGGTTCCGCTAGAGCCTTAAATGTTGTTCTAAAGAGCTATTCCTCGTTTCTGAGATAGGGCTTATTATGGAACTTTACGGGTATATAGCCTCCTTAGAGATAGCTATCCTCAAGGTTTAGGATTAGCTTAAGGGGCTTATATATGAGCTGAAGAGCTAAGGCAGAAGGGTTAGCTTAGGTTCCTTCTTGGAGCAACTTTTCAATAAAACGTTGTTGGTTACAGTCTTCGTTACTAAGCATATTTAAGGAGTAACGAATTCATGAATATTAGCGATAGCTGCCGTAATCGTGATTACGGAATTAATAGCAGCAAGATATTCACTATCACCATGGGGTTGTTAATTGAGATACCTGCACTTATAAACCTAGTTAACACTCACTTTAAGCTGAGGGATAAGCTTTACCGATAATCTTTGCTATAAGTTGTTGTAAATAGTGATAAAGGAAGTAGCTTTAAGCTTAAGAAGATCCGCAGATGATTTAAAGAGAAAAACCCTAGTATCTAGCCATCGTAAATATACTAAGCGAAATTACGAGGTTAATCTGTCAGAGCATTAACTACTAATCCTGTAATCTTTAATGTATTGACCCTAGTTCCCACTTATACTTTAAAGCTTACTCCTGCTAAGCTATTACATAATTTGTAACATTGTCTAGTAGACATTTTACCTCTTTAGTAGTTACGGAATCACGTAGTATTGACTCATGTAATCTATATGGAGCTATATGAGCTTAGAGTCGAGACGTAGTAAGATTGTTAGGTTCTATTAATTAGTAGGATCTACAAACTCTTAAGCTCTTTCAGTGGGAGATTGTTGAGGCTGGAGTATCTGCTTTAGCGCTGTAGCCTGTATATAGCAGTAATACCTAGCCCTTACCTACTTCGGGGTAGTTCCTTAATTTTATATTTTAGCTCCTCTCTACTCATTCCATACTCAGAAGGTACTTTATCTAAGTCAGGCCCTCATCTATGAAGTGGTAAGATACATATACACCGCACATTACATTGTTGAGGTGCGCTCTACGAGCACTCATATATTTAAGTTGTAATCATGGGTTGCTTTAGTTGTAATGCAGCCTTAAGTAGTTGTGGGTAGTCCGGGAATACCAGCGTGCTTAGGCTCTCTATGGGCATGCTAGGGTCTATTACCTTAAGTCCCTTAACCATTAGATCCTACCTCCGTGGGTATACCTATGAATAGCTAGTATATCAGTTAGTATTGCCTGGCCCGTCTCTACCCTACCTGCTCCAGGACCCACTATAGTTACTGGTCCTAAGTGATCGGTCTCAAAGGTTAATGCGTTTGTAGCCCCCATGACATTAGCTAGTGGGTGTGCTAATGGTATCTTCCTAGGCTTTACTGAAGCCTTAATAGTACCTTCCTCCTTAACTACCTCAGCTATTAACTTAATCCTACAGCCCTCCTCCTTAGCCTTCCTAACATCCTCTAAGGTTATCTTAGTAATGCCCTCCCTATCAACATCCTTAATAGTTATTGAGCCACCCATAAGTACATTAGCTATTATGACTGTCTTAATGGCCGCATCCCAACCTTCAACATCAGCTGTTGGGTCAGCTTCAGCATAGCCTAGCCTCTGAGCTTCCTTAAGTGCTTCTTCGTAAGTCATACCTTCCTCCATCTTGGTTAGGATGAAGTTTGTTGTGCCATTAACTATTCCCTGAACCCTCTTAATGTCGGCACCAGCTAACGCCTCTAGAGCTAAGTTAATAGCTGGTGTACCACTAAGTACCACACCCTCAAACCTTAGGAATACTCCGTTCTCTTCAGCTAATTTCTTAAGTTCTGGGTATGCTATAGCTATTGGTCCCTTATTAGAGGTTACTACGTGCTTACCATGCTTTAAAGCCTCCCTAATATGTGTCAATCCAGGTTCTCCTGTCTCTATATTGGTTGGTGTCACCTCAACTATGATGTCTACAACGTCTGACCTACATAGGAATAGGCTATCAATGTCCTTCCTACCACTTGGGTAATCCCTAATGTGTCCATACTTATCTATCAACTCTATTAACTTCTTAACATCTAAGCCTTCAGGATCGAATACGGAGCCCTTAACGGGATCAGCAATACCTACTATCTTAAACTCAAATCCATACCTCTCACGTAGCTTATCACCTTTATTAGCTAAGATCCTTACAAAGCCTTGACCTACATTACCAAATCCAATTAGACCTATTCTCCATGTGTGTGAGACCATTTAGGGACACCTCCAAACAAGGGAAGGGGTTATTTAGCGTAGGTTAAGATGTCTGGAAAGAACTTATCGAGTCCTAACTCTATAAGTATCTCCTTAGTAGGTACTCCATCTTTGGTCCATCCCCTTAAGTCATAGTATTCATCGAGCATTCTATCGAAGACTTCCTTCTTTAAGCTAATACTGAATTTACCGTCTGGTGGTAGCGGTAGTGGTTCGTTGAATACCCTAGGTGGTAAGGTATCATCCTTCCTGCTAATACCTGCTTCTCTAATATTGAATATCCTAACTAAGTTCCATATACGTTCACCAGCTCTTAAGTAATCCTCCTGAGTAAATTCGAAGCCAGTAACGGCTGATACCGCATCCCATGGGTTGTAAAGCGGTATGAAGTCACACTATTAATGAGAAAGCAGCAGCTCTCTCATCCTGAACCTCCTTAACGAACTTAGCTAACCCCTCAGTTGAGAACCTCTCTAGAGGGCCTTCAATCTCAGCCCTTGTTGTCCATGCCCTCTGGTGGCAACCGCCCCTATCTGATGTTGCGTAAGCTAATGCCATACCCCATGATGCCCTAGGCTCATAACCAGGTAACTCCATACCCTTAACATGCATAGCTATTTCCTCAGCCCTACCGCCTAACTTCTTAGCTACTCTAGCAACTCCTTCAGCTAATAAATCACCTATACCCTCACGATAGGCTATCTTCTTAATTAATTCTCTCTGACCCTCATCATCACCAAATGATGGTACATCCTTAAGTAGTCCTAGCTCTTTAAGTTCCATAGCGAAAGCAACTACATTACCTGTTGATATAGCGTCTAGACCTAACTCATTAACTAACTTAAGCGACCTAGCTACCTTCATGACGTCATTGATTAAGCAGTTACTACCTAGTAATGCTATGTCCTCATACTCGACCTTAACCTCACCACCATCAACCTCAACGACCTTACCACAAGCTACTGGGCAGTTAGCACAAGCTGGTGTACGCTTAACGAATGCCCTTAAGTACTCGCCGTAAAGTCCTACAGCATCATCCATGTAGCCCCTACTGAAGTTCTTAGTAGGTAGGATACCGAGTCTATTCATTGGTTCAACCCAGAATGAAGTACCTATTGCTCTCCTAACCTTAAGGAACTTAGTCCTCTCTAGCAACTCCATAGCCTTCCTAGAAACCTCCTTAAGCTTCTCCTCATTAGCATATTTAAGCTTAGAACTACCCTTAACAGCTATTGCTTTAAGGTTCTTAGAACCCATAACAGCACCAGCACCGCCTCTACCGAATATTCCTCCTCTCCATGGGTCCTCATCACTGTCAATCATTATTGCCGCGTACTTAACTAGGTGTTCACCAGCAGGTCCTATAACAGCCACGTGAGCCGATTCATGAGTTTCCTTCCTAATGGCTCTAACAGCTTCAGTTACCTTCATGCCCCAGAGCTTACTAGCGTCCCTAATCTCAACCTCACCATCCTTAATCCATAAGTAGACAGGACTTGATGCCTTACCAGTAATTAGTATACCGTCGTAGCTAGCCTTCCTAATCTCAGGACCTAAAAAACCGCCTGCGTGACTATCCAAGTATATATTAGTTAAGGGCGACTTAGTAACTACTACCATCCTACCTGATGTAGGGTATGGAGTACCCGTTAATGGTCCGGTGAGGAACATCAATATATTATCAGGACTTAATGGGTTTGTACCAGGCTTTAACATCTTATAGAGGAGGTAAGCACCTAGACCCTTACCACCGATAAAAGCCCTAACAACCTCCTCAGGAACTTCCAATATTCTGTACCTACCATTACTTAAGTTAACCTCCAGTAATTTACCGAACGTATCCAATTTTGAGTAACCCCTAGAGTATTTAGGGCGTACTGAAATTAACTTTCGTTCCTATCAATTAAAATAGTTTTAATAACTTCAGATGGACAGGATTAAGTACGCATTAAAAATCCTATGTATTTAAATATTGGAAGGATTAGTCACGTAATTAAGTGATCTTGGGTCAAGTTAAGAGACGGTACTGAGGTATCAGTTAAGTTATTACTGTATCTCAGAACAAGATTTCTTAAACGTAAGACTCAAGCCCCTATAGTCACTACAAAAATTATCAGGGGAATGAATTAGGTTAAGTAAGTAATATATTGCGGAAATATTTATTGAAACATACACTGTGAATATGGTGTACTAACTCGGCATGTATAGCTATAGGGGCTATTACTCGATAACTGATATGAAAGGTTATGATGTTTACCTGCTTGTTACCAGTATTTACTTCATCTTACCTACGTAGAGTTTCATTCTAGGAACACCTCCGTACTTATTTTCGCAGTACATACTCTACTATGTTGGATCTTATATCAATTGCTTCGAGCTCGTTCTCAAGAAGATAGTGTTTCCGACCTATCTGATCAAAGTTTACATAGAAATTTCATTTGAATTCTTAAGTGTATTAAATAGTAGTAAATGAGTCTTCATAGAGCATGCTCAATGCTTAATACGTATCAAACCCGGTATGAATCTTAGGAAGTGCTCCACAGCCTTTATCGGGTCTTCCTTAAGTGACTCTCCTTAACCCTATCTTCGCTACCTCTATGAAAATGTTTTGGAAAGGTCCTTATATGCCGGTGTTTTTAATGAGGAGCGTTGTTGAGTCGATAGATTGTTCCATCGATGTGCCTTCTCTCATAGTGTAAGCTATAGCGTCCAGTAGGACTCCAATAAATGTCAAGGAAATCACCATCAACGAAGATGACGCGCATCTTCACTACTACTCCAGAAGCTAGTTCTACTTTAGCAACCTCATGTATGAAATCTCTGTACTTCTTTGAAGTAACTGTTATGAGATAGCGGTATATGGTCTCGAGTACATCTTCTTTCAACTTCTAGAGCCTCGGTGCGGCAGCCGGGATTTGAACCCGGGATCGCCGGCTTGGGGGGCCAGGGCAATATGAAAGAAAACATATCAAACGATATGAAAGGACTTCTGAGGTGATAGTCTGCATGTATAATCTTGAACGCTATTAC
>CAZQFL010000019.1:0-27074 GCA_964592745.1 uncultured Desulfurococcaceae archaeon | reverse complement strand
TACTTAAGGCTATGAGGTCAGGTATGGCTTTGGATAAACACATGAGTGATAACATAATACCGTACATAGCGTTAGCTAGGGGGACTTCAATAATTACTGGTGAGGAGTTAAGTATGCATGCTTATACAAATATATGGCTTGTTAAGCAAATATTAGGTGTTGAGGTTAAGCTTGAAGGTGAGCTAGGTAAACCATTTAAGTTAGAAATTAAGGGTGCAGGTATTGAGTTTTAGATTACAAACTTAAAAACCTAATCATCACATAATCCAGGGTGTAGGGTTAAGGTGCCACTGAGTAGTGGTGACATAATACTTGTTGACTACTCAATCTTCGTTAAGGGTACTGGAGAGCTAGTTGAGACCACATCTGAGGCCATAGCAAAGCTTCATAGGAAATACAAGGAGGGTGAAATCTATGAACCTGAGGTAGTAATCCTAGGCGAAGGTAGGTTAGTGCGAGGGTTTGAGGAGGCATTAATGAATGCTGAAATAGGTAAGGAGTACGAGATCGAGGTACCACCTGAGAAGGCATACGGCGAAAGAGATAGCAGCAAGATAAAGACTTACTCAAGGAGGTTATTCCTTAAGAGTAATATAATACCTGAAATAGGTAAGGAAGTAAGAATAAATGATCAGGTAGGTAGAATAATAGCTGTTGAATCAGGTAGGGTAGTTGTCGATTTTAACCACCCATTAGCTGGTAAAACATTAATAATTAAATTTAAAGTACTAAAGAAGATTGAGGATTTATCTGAAAAAATAAAGTACCTACTCAAGAGAAGGCTAAAACAACTTGACATAAATAATGTTAAGGTTGAGATAAAGGAAGGTAAAGTATCAATAGAGCTTCCCAAGGAATTCAGGCTTGCCGATGGAATTCAGTTAATAAAGTTGCTAACATCTAGGGATATAATTAAATGGGTAAAGAATATTAGTGAAGTATCCTTCGTAGATAGATTTAGTAAGTCAGAATTTGAGGGTGGTGGAGGTGAGCAATCAGAAAGAGAAGAGGCAACCAGAAGTTAATATTGGTGTTGTAGGTCATGTAGATCACGGTAAGACAACGTTAGTTCAAGCTCTAACTGGTATTTGGACTGCTAGACATTCCGAGGAACTTAAAAGGGCTATGACTATAAAGCTAGGTTATGCTGATGGAGATATTTATGAATGTGAAGATCTACCAGCTCCTGATAGATTTAAGACCGAGCCTAATTGCGGGAAGCCCATCTATAAGCGTAGTGTATCTTACGTTGACGCGCCAGGTCATGAGGTACTTATGGCGACTATGTTGTCAGGAGCGGCTCTAATGGATGGTGCAATATTAGTTATCGCAGCTAATGAACCATGCCCTCAACCACAGACGAGAGAGCACTTTGCAGCTCTTGAAATAGTTGGTGTGAAGCACTTAGTTGTGGTTCAAAATAAGGTTGACGTAGTTACTAAAGAGCAAGCACTAAAGAATTATGAACAAATAAAGAAGTTCCTTGAAGGTACATGGGCTGAGAATGCACCGATAATTCCTGTCAGTGCTCTACATAAAGTTAATATTGACGCCTTAGTCATGGCTATAGAGAAGTATATACCGACACCAGAGAGGAATTTATCAGCTGATCCATTAATGTTTATAGTACGTTCATTTGACGTTAATAAACCTGGGACAACACCTAATGAGTTAGTTGGTGGTGTTGTTGGTGGTTCACTACTTAGAGGCGTATTAAGGATAGGTGATGAAATAGAGATCAAGCCAGGTATAAAAGTTATTAAAGGTAAGACTGGTGAAGCCTATGAACCATTAACGTCGGAAGTCACTAGTATAAGGTTTGGTACTAGGGAGTTTAAAGAAGCAAGACCAGGTGGATTAGTCGCTATAGGTACTAAACTTGATCCCTCACTAACTAAAGCTGATAAGTTAGTAGGTAATGTTCTTGGTAAAGCTGGTACGCTACCTGACCCATCATATGACTTAACTATAGAATATAAACTCATGGAGAGAGTAATAGGCACTAAAGAACTACTCAAAGTTAGACCTTTAATGAGGGGCGAAAGAATAATGATTACAGCTGGATCTGCCGTATCGCTAGGATTAATTACTAAGTTAAGTAAGGATGTACTTGAAGTCAGGTTAAGGAAGCCTGTAGTTGCTTGGGAAGGTATGAGAGTGGCAATTAGTAGGCAGGTACTTGGTAGGTGGAGATTAGTTGGTTGGGGAGTAATAAAGGGATTTACGGAATAAAATGATGTCAGGGGAATGTAAAGTACTTCTAGATACAAGCGTACTACTTTTAATTTATGATGGTGTAGACCCCATAGAGGGTATAGATGACGCTTTAAGCACTAAATGTGATTATTATGTTCCTGATATAGTAATCGATGAGTTAATTAAGCTAGCCTCAAAGAACATCGGAATTAAAAGTAGAGCAGCAAGGCTAGCATTACAGTATATGAGAGGTAAGGTCAAGGTTATGATCACCGATAAAAGGTACAGGACCGCTGATGAATTCATTAAGAAGTATGTTATGAGTGATCCATCAATAATAGTCGCAACGACGGATGACGAGTTAAAGAGGGAACTTAAGAGTAAAGGTATTAGGGTTATTACATGGTGGTTCAGTAAAAGAAAATTTGTTGAAGTTTAGTAGGTTCATTTAAATTTTAACTGTATCAGTCACATTATGGAAGCCATAATGCTTAAATTCACGTTAATTCCTTAATTTAGGGTAGATTAAAAACACTTAGACTAGGTGTTCAAGAGATGTTTCGAATAGTTGAGATAGAGGATGTGGTTAGGGTATCACCCGATAAATTTGGTGAAGATTTACGTAAGATTGCATATGATTGGCTAAGAAGCAAGTATGTTGGTAGAGTTGACCCAATTATTGGGCTTGTCATAGCTATAGCTGATGTTGAAGTTGATCCTGAAGGAATAATAATTCCAGGTGATGGAGCAACGTACCATAGCACTAAAGCTAAAATCATAACATTCTATCCAATAACTAATGAAGTAGTTGAGGGTGAGGTAGTTGACGTTAAAAGAATAGGTATATTCATTAACATAGGCCCTATAGATGCATTTGTACATATCTCTCAGATAGCTGATGATAGGATGATATATGATGAAGTAAGAGGGACATTAACAGGTGAGGAAACTAAAGTAACCATAAGTAAGGGTGATGTAGTTAGGGGTAGGATAGTTAATGCGGCACTTGCACCACCAGCATCGATAAGGGTAGGTATGACCTTAAGGCAACCAGCATTAGGTAAGATCTCGGCTAAATAATTTAAACTCCTTAGTTAAAAGGTAATCTGGAAGGTAATTAGTATGCCTGTTAGAAGGACGAGATTAAAGCCGTTTAAGGCCTGCACTAAATGTAAATACCTAGTACCTCATGAGGTAGGTAAGTGTCCTATTTGCGGCTCTGAGAGCTTTACTGATGAATGGTCAGGTATGGTAATAATAATTGATGTAGACAAATCAGAGATTGCTAAGATGTTAGATATAAAAGTACCTGGTAGGTATGCTATAAAGCTAGGCGTCTAACCTAATATTTAAAACGGGTTAACAATAAGCGTGAGAGGGGAGGAGTTTGAGTGAATTAGAAATTGCTAAAGTTAAGGCAATAAAGAGTGCGTCGTTACCTAATGGTGCACCACTACACATAATAAAAGAGAGAGATAACAAGCTAGTGAAGAGGCTTGAAATTGAAGGTGTAGTAGTACATATAGGTAAGGGAACTCCAGCAAGAGGTGATGTTGTTAAGGCGCTCTCTAAACTTTACAATAAAAGTGAGGAATTAATTGTTGTTAAGTCAATTCTTAGTGAATATGGTGTAGGTATTTCTAAGATTAAAGCCCATATATATGACTCAATTGAGAGACTAAAAGCATTCGAACCTGAATACATACTTAAGAGGCATGGTAGGTGAGAGGAATGGCTGAAAGGCATAAGCTTTACGAATTTGACTATAAGACTGGAAAGATAAGGTTAAAGAATAAAATCTGTCCTAAGTGTGGTAGGGTTATGGCATTTCACAAGTACCCGGTACCTAGATGGCATTGTGGATACTGTAGCTATGTGGAGTATGTTAAGAAGGGTGCGTGAGATTTAAATGGTAATTGTTTTGGGCATAGAATCAACGGCACATACTTTTGGTGTAGGTTTAGTAAGGGATGAAGCTCCTTACATTATATCTGATGTCAGAGAAAATTACTTACCTGAGAAAGGTGGTATACACCCTCGTGAAGCAGCATTATTCTTCATGGATAGAGCTCCTCAAGCAATAGCTAGAGCTCTTAAGAGCTCCTCATTAGGTATTGAATCCATAGATGCAGTAGCGGTGGCTTTGGGCCCTGGTTTAGGTCCTTGTTTAAGGGTTGGAGCAACAATTGCTAGAGCATTAGCCACGTACTTTAATAAGCCATTAGTACCTGTTAATCATGCTGTAGCACATATAGAGATAGGTAAGTTAGTTACCAATGCTAAGGATCCCTTAGTAGTGTACTTATCTGGAGGTAATACATTAATTGCCGCATTAATCAGTGGTAGATATAGGATTTTTGGTGAGACTTTAGACATTGCATTAGGTAACTTTATGGATACATTCGTGAGAGAGGTAGGCTTGGCTCCACCATATGTTGTTAATGGAGTTCATCAATTAGATAGATGTGCTGAGAAAGGTAGGAGGATTCTTAACTTACCATATGTTGTTAAGGGGCAAGATGTATCCTTTTCAGGACTACTAACAGCAGCGTTAAGAATGTATAGAGAGGGACGAGCAGATCTTGAGGACATATGTCATTCTGTAAGAGAGATAGCCTACTCAGCAATAGTTGAAGTTACTGAAAGAGGCTTAGCACATACAGGAAAGAATGAAGTATTAGTAGTTGGTGGTGTTGCTGCTAGTAAGTACTTAAGAGAGAAGTTTGAGCTCATGACTAAGTCAAGAAATTGCGAGTTGTATGTTGTTCCACCTAAGTACGCGGTCGATAATGGCGTTATGATTGCCTGGACAGGACTATTAAATCTTAAGCATGGCATTACGATAGAGCCTGAAGAAGCATATGTTAAGCAGAGATGGAGGCTTGACCAGGTTGATATACCCTGGTCTAAATAAATTAGGTAAAGTTGTATATGTAGGAGCTGAAGCAGTACTCATTCTAGGAGAATTCTTAGGTATTAAATCCATATACAAAATACGTCTACCTAAACCATATCGAGATCCAAACCTAGATCTTTTAGTAAGGAGTTTAAGGACAAAATCTGAGGCAAAAATTATACTATTAGCTAGGAGTATAGGTATTAATGTACCAGCAATACTCCTTGTTGATGTAGATTTAGCACTCATAATTATGGAATATATAGAAGGTCAATTACTTAAGGATTTACTAAATAATCTTAACCATAAGATTGCATGCAAATTAATCCATGACGTGGGTACCCAAGTAGCTAAAATGCATAAAGCTGGTATCGTTCATGGAGATTTAACGACGTCAAACATGATTTATAGTAACGGAAGAGTTTACATTGTAGACTTTGGATTAGCTAAGATGAGTAATACACTTGAGGATAGAGGCGTTGACATTCACTTATTTCTTAGATCTCTTGAAAGTGTCCATTTCAATATTAAAGATCTACTATTTAAGTGCTTCATTGACGGATATGAGAAGATACTAGGAAGTAAGGCTAAGGAGGAGGTTTTAGCTAAAGTTCGTGAGATAAGACTGAGAGGTAGATATGTTGAGGAGCGAAGATTAAGAAGAGAGGAACTACCATAATTAGGTGGGAGCTTGATTAAATTAAATATATTGACAACTAACCAAGGTAAAGCCAAGGAATTCATCGAATTAGGCAAGGAACTTAATGTTGAGGTTAACATAATTAATCAATACAAAATGGAAATACAGAGTGAGAGACTAGAGGATATAGCATTAACTGCAGCTATACTTGCTTCAATACAGCTTAAGGACCACGTAATCGTGGAGGATGCGGGATTATTCATTAACTCATTAAGGGGGTTTCCAGGTGTGTATAGTAATTACGTATTCAAAACCATAGGTATTAAAGGAATTCTTAAGCTACTTGAGAATGTCAAGGATAGGTCAGCATACTTTAAATCGGTAATAGCATTTGCTGATATGAGTAAGGGTATAATTAGGGTATTTACAGGTATAACTGAAGGTCATATAGCTTACGAACCCAGAGGTACCTCAGGCTTTGGTTTTGACCCTATATTTATTCCTAAGGGTTATGACAGGACGTTTGCTGAAATGAGTATTAAGGAGAAGAATAAAGTATCTCATAGGGCTAAAGCATTTAGGAAGTTAGTTGAGTGGTTTAAGACAAGTTTTTAAGAGTTAAACACTAAATTCCTACAACGGAGTGGGAGTATGAATAGAGGTAAGGAGAAAGGTCAGTCACACTCAACGAGGCCTCCTGTTAGTGTAGCGCCTAAATGGGTACAGTACACTCCTGAGGAAATTGAAATGCTAATTGTTGAACTAGCTAAGAAAGGATATCCTCCATCAATGATAGGTATAATCTTAAGGGATCAGTACGGTATACCATTAGTTAAATCCGTACTAGGTGTTAAGTTACATAAAGTTCTAGAGAAGTACGGTATTGAACCTGTCATACCTGAAGATCTATATAATTTAATTAAGAGGGCAGTAAACTTAAGGAGACACTTAGAGGAGCATCCTAAAGACACACATAGTAAGAGGGGTCTTATAGAGATTGAATCAAAGATACATAGACTTGTTAAGTACTACAAGAGAGTCGGTAAATTGCCACCAGATTGGAAATATGATCCTGAGAGAGCTAAGATACTGGTCTCACAACCACTACTTAAGATACCGAAATCATTACTATCCTAGTATTGACTTAATTAGTTTAATTCGCTCTTCTATTTCTCTTTATTTTAATATCATTGTTAACTAGCTCATTAATAATACCATCTTTATGAATTAGTAAGCTACCACGACTATTTAATACGTTTATGTTGGTTGCTCTGCTATTATCTGATGGTATAAGTATAATTAACGCTCTGATTACCTCATGTATTTCATGTAAGACATTTTTAGCCAACCTTAAAGCATAGTTATACGCATCAATTAATGTCATAGTCGAAGGTGCTTCAACCCACACTTCAGCTTCATAAAAGCTTCCTAACGAAGTTAGCATGACCTTCTTAACGTTAAGTCCGCTCTTCAACTTTACTAACTTTATTATTTTTTTCTTAAGCTTTATAGGTTCGTGAGTTCCTAGTAATCTGATTATATCCTCTTTAATGAGTTCAATATAACCCTTAAGTACATAAACAGATGTTAGTACTATTCCAAGTACTTCTATAATTGGTTTATTCAATACGTTAGCTATGACTACTGAAATACCTAATATTGCGTCTACAAGAGAGTCTAGTAATTGCTTCTTAACTAACGTATTCGTTATGACTAAGTTAATCCCCGGTATATTCATGAACGTAATACAATATCTCCAAATAATTAAGGAAACTACTGCACCACTAAACACATATACCGTACTAAGCATGCTTGATGAGTTAATCACTCCTTGCTGAAATAATGTGCTTAACTTATTAACAATTAAGTACAAGGTCAGCATGCTAGCAAAGAGTGCTATAAAAAGTGATGCTAATGACTCTCCACGTAGTAATTCATACCTAGCACCATATAGGGTCTTGGAAGTTATTACATATAATGTCATTAATACACCAACAAATAGTAAAGTCTCAAGAGTCCATAGGAACGAGTCAATTAAGATAACATCATAAGGCATTACAGTCAAGAATAGGACTATACCTAGTATTGAGAATAGAAAGTTAGCAATGACTATTCTCTTAAGTAAGATTAGCGTCCTACGTATTTTCACTATTTTCCTAACAGCTATCTTCCTCAATTTCATCACCTCATATTTTAAATGAGAGTGAAGGCTGTACTATCAGTATGACTTAGTAGGAATGAAGGTGTAGTTCGGATTTAGGACTATAATGAGGTTCCGGATAATGTTACTACTTACGGAGTTTATAAGCAATTCTTCATTAGTCACTCTTATTGTATTGAATAAGACAGTGGTTAGTTAAGTATTTCTTAACTTAAAGTTCATAATTTATATGGGGTGATTTGTGGTACTAAATGTTAGCAATGAGAGACCTGAGGACATCATCAGGAAGTTTCTTGAGGATGCAAGTAAGGGTGTTAAGGTAACTGTGGTTAGTAGTTATGACGTTATGTCAGTGATTACTGCAGGAATTCTTGGTAGAGCCTTTAGAGCTCTCGATATAGAGTTTGAAATTCTTGGTGAGGAATCAAAAGAGGCTATTGAAAGTAATGCTATTTTAATAAATTGTCAAGTAGGTAGCTGTAGTAACTGCATCATGGTGTTTGAATCAAGAAGTGAATATGTATCAAAGAGAGGTTCGACGTATATCTTGAAATTAGCAACACTACCTGAGTCATTTAGAAGGATTTTAGCTGAATACGTTATCATACCTAAGGAGGTTAGATACTTAGTACTTGCGTCGATACTGAGTAAGTATACGCCTAGACTCTTGTTTAAGAGGTTAGACAATAATGACTTAAAAGTATTTGATGAAGCATTAAAGGATGGAATAATAGAATCAGTTCCTGGACTTAAACTCATGGGTTGGGGTATAGCACCAATAACTAATATACTAAAGTGCAGTGTTGATGCCTTAATTACTAAGTTCTTTATGAGTGATGAAGTAGAGAAGGAACGTGAGATAAAGTTAAGTTCTAATGACATTGCATCATTATTAGAGCTAAAGAGCAGTGATGAATTATTAAGTAATAACTACATAATTAAGGATAACTGGGTAGTTAAGGATCTTTATCAATTAACTTACTCATTAATTTATGGTTTAGATGTAATGGGTATTGACCTATCTACGTTAGTTATGAATACTAACAAAGTAACATGGCTTGTTAGGGAGTTTATGGAATCACTCATCAACATTAAGGAATTACTTAACCTAGTACTTAGCGGTAAATTCACCAAGTATGGAAAATACTATATTGTAGAGCATGATGTCAATATAGAAAAGACTTCAATAACGGTACTAAATAAAGTCTTGAAGGGTATGAAATTGATAAGTAATGAGGAAGCAGTTATAATTAAGTTAGATGATAACTTATTTGTACCTTTACAGCTTGCTAATGGTAAAATAATTAATAAAGCAGTAGGAATAAAACACGGTTATGCAGTAATTAAAAACATCAAAGACTTACTTAAATAAATTACGGTACAGGTGTTAGAATATTGATTAAGGCATCATTAAAGATAGTTCTTGATGAAGAATTTAAGGATCTATGTGGAGCAATATTGAAGGCATTAATACCCGATGATAAGACCCCTCCGAAAGGGTTTACAATAAATAGTTATTGTAGGGAGAATACGCTCGTATATGAGATCTCATCAAGCAACATGCAATTACTAACGTTAAGCTCAATAATCGATGAAGTTAGTAGATTATGTGAAATGATTGAAAAAACTATAAGGTATTTGAAGACATAGTTAATAACTCTTATAAGCCCCTACACCTATAACGTCTAGGCTCTGAGTATGTCAAGAGTAACTGTTAAGGATAAATGGAAGTTAAAGAAGTGGTTCACGGTACTTGCACCTTCCATGTTTGGGAGTGTACCTATAGGTACAACGCCTGCTGATAAGGAGTGGAAACTACTTGGTAGAGTATTTGAGGTTACACTATTTGACCTAACCGGAGACTTTAGTCAACACCACATTCACTTATACTTCCAAGTATATGAAGTGAAGGATACAACAGCTTACACTAGATTTAAAGGTCATGAACTAGCTAGGGACTACATCAAGTCAATAATTAGGAGAAAATCAAGTAAGATTCAAGCAATAGTTGATGTAACAACAAAGGATGGATACGGATTAAGAGTTACAGGAATAGTACTCACAACGTATAGATGTAAGACGAGTCAGAAGAAGGCTATTAGGAAGATAATGATGAAGATACTGACAGAAAGAGCAGCAAACATGACTTTAGAGGAATACGTTAAGGCAATGATATTCGGTAAGTTAGCATTAGAGATCATGGAGCAAGCTAAGAAGATATATCCAATAAGAAAGGTTGAAATATATAAGTCAAAGCTATTAACCATACCAACACCTGAAGGACCAAAGCCTGCAGTAATCGTACCACAACCACCTAAGTGAATGTCTAAATAATTTAAGTTTCAAAATTTCAGGATCATTAATATAATATCCCCTTAATATAGAATCTTAATACTTAAACAATTATAGGTTGTCTGCAAGATATTCACGGAGAATGTTATGTCTAAAGTTAATGAGGCCATAATTTTAGCTGCAGGCTACGGTAAGGGTTTAGAGCCCTTAACGTACACTAAACATAAGGTCTTAATGCCATTAATTAATGAAACTCTACTTAGCTATTGGATTAAAACTTTAGTAGGAGTAGGTATAGAACACATAGTACTAGTCGTTAATTATTTAAGAGATCAAATTGAAGATTATGTTAAGAATTTAAGGAGACACCACGATGTAGACCTAAAAATAGTTGATGAAGGTAAACCCCTGGGTACAGCTCATGCAACTCTAAAAGGTTTAGAATACATAAGACATAATGAGTTCTTGGTAGTTTATGGTGATATTTACATCGAGTTGAGCGATTTAAAGAGTATAGTTGAAACTAACGGTAACGTCTTGGCAATATACGAGGTTAGCGATGACCCTAGAAGGTATGGTGTTGTCATTTGTGAGGGGTCTAATGTTAGAGGAATTATTGAAAAGCCTAGGGAAATAATCACTAGAAAAGTTAATGCTGGTATATATAAGTTAACTAAAGACTTTCTAAAATTTATTGAAGCAGTTAAACCTAGTAGTAGAGGTGAATATGAACTAACTGACGCTATAAACATAGCTGTAAGATCAGGTATTAATGTCAAGGCTTACGAATTAAAATACTGGATAGATGTTGGTAGACCTTGGAAGTTACTTGAACTTAATAAGTATTTACTAATGAATAAAGTAAGAGGTAGAGTAATTAAAGGTAAGGTTGAGGATGGCGTACACATAGTAGGTCCTGTAGTAATTGATGAGGGTAGTGAAATATTAAGCGGTACGTATATCGTAGGACCAGCATATATAGGTAAGGATGCTGTTATAGGGCCTAATGCATTTATAAGACCGTATACTGTCATACTAAGTAATTCTAAGATAGGTTTTAATGTTGAGGTTAAGGAAAGTATAGTTATGGAGAATGTACATATATCCCATCAGGCTTATGTAGGTGATTCAATAGTTGGTGAAGAAAGTAATTTAGGTGCCGGTACTATACTAGCTAACTTAAGATTCGATAATAAAACAGTTAAGATATACATTAAAGGTACTAGGGAAGATAGTGGTAGGAGAAAGCTAGGAGCTATTATAGGTGCGCACGTCAAGACTGGTGTTAACGTATCTACTTGTCCGGGTGTTAAGATAGGTTCATACTCATGGATATATCCAGGAGTTACTGTATGTGAGGACGTACCTCCATGTACGATAGTGAAGCTTAATGGTGAAAAAGTGCAGCTTAGAGGATGTCCATTAAATATAAGGTTTTAACGTCTAGCCATTGCCGATACTACCTTAACTATATCACCATCTCTTAATACGTAATTAGCCCCAACTCTTCTTTCGTCCCTAGCTAGTATAGCATATAGGAAGCCCTTTCCCAACTCTGAATGAACCATATATGCTAGATCAAGAGCTGTAGTTCCCTCCTTAACCAGGTATGCATCCGGCAGTACATTACCGTTGTGGTCAGTTAGTCTCCTCTGATCTTCTACGGGATACACAACAATCATTTTTAACACATTAAATACAGCAAAGTTAAGAGCATACTGTACTCCAGTACCTCTAAACTTTTTCATAAAGTCGCTGATGAGTTCTAAGGCGTGTTTTTGCTTACTCGTAAGTTTTTCTTCATTAATAATTTTAAATGATTCATCTCCAGGTATATAGTCTATTAATCCTGACTTACTAGCCCTCCTAAGAGCTAGTTCATAAAGCGAGCTTACAGGTATTATAGGGATATTCTTAATTACGTTTTTAACTCTTTTAAGATTATCTTGAGCTTCAGGTATGTCCATCTTGTTAGCCACAATTACTATGGGCTTTGACACTTCCCTTAACTTATAGGCAAACCTTCTTAAATCATCATCACTCCATGTACTCGGTTTCTTATTTTCAAGATCAGATTCCTTCAAAGCTATTGCAACATGCTCCCTTCTAATACTTAGCCCTGAGACCCTCCTAGTTAGTGCAGTAATCATTTCATCCTTAGGTAATGTGTCTAAGTATCTTGATAATCTTTCCCAATTCCTTCGAATTATGCTAAAAAACCACTCATTCACTTCATAAATTATTGATTCAATCTCCTCAATCGGATCATAACTTCCGGGCTTTACGGGCATACCCTCCTCATTAGTTGAACCAGCCATGTCAACCACAAGCAGCAACACATCAGCCTGTCTCAAGTCATCCATGAATTTATTACCAAGCCCTCTACCCTTATGAGCACCCTTAATAAGTCCAGCAACATCCATAAGTTTAACAGGTATGAATCTATTGCCCTTAATACATAAGGAGTTTCTAGGATTACAATGAGGTAATCTTAACTCTACATGAACACATTTCTTCCTAACATACCCTATACCTACATTAGGTTCTATAGTTACAAAGGGTCTATTCTCTATTCTAGTAGGTATTAATGTTAACGCGGTGAAGAACGTTGATTTACCTACATTAGTTTTACCTATGATACCTACGAGGGGTGTTGGAGGAGGCACTCACCACACCTAAGCCTTAAACTTAACTCGAAATTAAAATAGTAAATGGTTCAACGTCATTAAGAATTTATAACCTCCTATATAGTATTTGAAGAGGTTAGAAGGTGGGTCAGTAATGGCTAAGTCTATGTATCACTACATAGCACAGCTCTGGAAGAGACCTTACGATGGAATTATGGGAGAAATTATGAAGAAAAGACTAATGGAATGGAGGAAGCAGCCAGCTATAGTTAGGGTTGAGAAACCTACAAGGCTTGATAGAGCTAGAGCCATAGGTTATGAGGCTAAGCAGGGGTTTGTGGTTGTTAGAGTAAGGGTTAGGAAAGGTGGTAGGAGAAAGCCAAGACCTAATTCAGGTAGAAGACCTAAGAGAATGGGTGTATATGGTTTTGCTCCTGCTAAGTCGTTACAACTAATTGCTGAGGAGAGAGCAGCACGTAAGTATCCAAACCTAGAGGTTCTAGGTAGTTATTATGTTGGCGAGGACGGTCTCTATAAATACTATGAAGTAATACTAGTAGATCCTCATCACCCAGCGATTAAAGCTGATAAAGACATTAACTGGATAACACAGCCTAGCCAGAGAAGGAGAGTATTTAGAGGTAAAACAATGGCTGGTAGGAGAATGAGAGGACTCTTAAAGAGTAGGGGCTTAAAGGGTACTCATAAATACAAGTGGAAGAAGAAGGCTAAAGAGAGGAAGTTAAAGAAGAGACATGAAGCTTCAAGAGGTGCTAGACTCATAATTCCTCAGGATAAAGCTGAAGAATTAGGAATTGAAAAGTAAATTGGGAAAGATGAAAAGTAAAGTTAAGGTTTTAAGAGCATCAATAAAGGCATTTGCCCACGCAACTGAAGATATAGATAAGGTTAGGGATGCATTAAAGAATATCCTACCTGATGAGATTAAGAACGCAATCAACAACTTAAACGTGACAACAGTTAGAGGACATTACGGTAATGAAATAAACATTCTTGACTTAACGCTCAGCAAGAATGACTCATATAGCTTACTTAAGAACATACTATGTAAGCTTGAAGAAACAGAGAGAAACATTTTACTGGCATCTCTCAGTAGTAGATCAGGTGTAAAACATTCACACTTATATGTAAGGCTCAGTAAGCAAGATGCGTATTTAGGTAAGTTAAAACTATTGGATGGCAGTGATGTCATTAAATTAGTAATCACGTTTTCTGGAGCTAAGAAGATAGATGATTTAAGATCCTTCTTAGAGGATATAGTGAGGCAATGTAAGTAATGAAATATGTAGAATTTCATGTTAGGAAATTAAGTGAAGAACTTGTGGAATTATTGAAGAAGTTTAAATATCACATTATCGTCTGTGATGATGTGAAGAAATATGATATTCTAAACGATGTAACGATAATACCTAGAGTAACTAGTTCAAATGCTAACGAGCTAAAAACCGCCCCAAGAAATGCTATTAGAGCTTACATGGTCAAGTCTAAGGAGGACTTAAAGAATTATCCAAAACTTAAGAGGGTAGCAAATATAGTAACATTAACTGATGAGGCACTAATTAGATTAGGGCCTAAGTCAATAGAGAAGATAGTAAATTTAGGATTACCTGTTGAGATATGTGTCAACGATATTATTAGAGTCTTGGAGAAATCTAGATACTTAAAGGGATTGTATAATCTAATGAGATATGCTGCTTCTAACTCCATAGATTTAATTGTATCCTCATGTCCCACAAAAAATCTTGATGTACTACATCCTATACTGGTTAGGTCTATACTTGAGGAATTAGGACTTAGCAGTATTCAAGCTAAGAAGGCCTTAACTCAAACACCAATTAAGGTCTTAAGAGGTATAGGCTACAATGTATATCTTGAATAATTACTTACTCATTATTCTTAGTTTAATTATTACATCACTCTGCATAAGCATTATCTCTTTCATACTCATACTTAAAGTTAAGAAATTAGTTGAATTGTTTAGGTTAAGTTTAAGATCAAGGCTATTGAGATCTTACATTAAGAGTATTGAGGCGCGTAAAAAGAGGAGGTTAAGGAAGAGATACATGGTCTTCGAAATAATTAATTATGGTAGAAGCTTAAACATAAGTAAGGAAGAACTTGATACCCTCATGAAGAAGTACTTTAAAGAACTCTTTGGCACCACGGAATTATCACGTTCAGGGTTAACGCTCATAACTATTGATAAGAGTAAGTTCAGGGGTGTACTAAAATATCACTCTACATACCGCACTAAGGTACTTATGACACTAGCTTTACTTCAAGTTAAAGAAGGCTTAATAGTTAACCCATTAAGGACTACAGGCACCTTAAGAAAGGCATTGAAGTATGCTAGAATCATTAAGTAAGGTCAGTTCGTCGCGAGGTCTTCATCAATCAACTTGGAGCGGCCTCATCATCCTCTAATCATATACTTACCCAAGTAAAAACTTTAGCGATATCATTAATAATTCCCTATACTAATAAATACCTGATGATGTAACCGTCAGTGGCTGAGTGGTGATGTATGGGACCCTCTCTGAATATGGTGTGACTAAATGATTACGGATAGAAAGGTGATCAACTTACTTGCTACGGTTCTTTATGAAGTTATTAACCATAGAGTATCGATTGATGTAGCTTTTAAAAGAGCCTGTAAGGGTAAATGCGCCTCAGACCTAAATGAGCGTGAGAAACTTTATGAATTATCAAGGAAATTTATCTCAGACTACTTTAAGCTATTATGCGTAACGGGCAAGAAGGATCTGAGCTTCAAGAAATTGGCACGTATATGGCTTAAGGGCATTAATAAAAGGCTTACGAATCCAGCTTGTGAGTTATCCTATAGCGAATGGTTCTATAACAGAATTAAAGAACTACTAGGAGATGAAGCCTATGTATTACTTAAGACTATGAATGAACGTCATTGGTGGTTGAGAATAAATACGTTACTAGCACCTGAAGAGAAAGTTCTTAAGATGCTAGATAACGAAGGTGTTGAGTACGAGATCGATAAAGATTACCCCTTCATGGTTAAGATAATTAAAAGCCCTAAACCTATTAGGTTATTAAGACCTGTAAAGGAATTTAAGGCCATACCTCAAGATAAAGCTTCAGCGGTAGTTATTGATGCATTAAAGCCTCAACCAGGTGATGTAATTTTAGATATGGCGGCTGCTCCAGGAATGAAGACTTCGCTAATTATGATGCTAACGGAGAATAAAGCCCGTATCATTGCCGTTGATGTAAGCATTAAGAGGCTAAAAATTATGAAAGACTTACTTAAGAGACTTAGGGTTGATTTAAGTAGGGTATACTTGGTTCATGGTGATTCAACTCAGTTTAATGTAAGGCATGCTGATAAGATATTGCTGGACTCTCCCTGTAGCAATAGTGGTGCTATTGATAAGGATCCAGGTATTAAAGTTCACTTAAGTGATGGTAAAATTAATTACTACTCAAATATTCAGAGAAGCTTGCTAATGAATGCTTTAAAACTTAAAGTGGAACAGATAGTTTATTCAACGTGCTCAATAATGCCTGAAGAGGGTGAGTATGTTATTGATTACGTTATGAAGAATTCACGAGATTTAACCATAAAACTTGTTAAGGAAATTAAATGGGCTAGTCATGGCTATCCCGTGGTGAACTTCTACGGTAATCTCATGAGGCTATTTCCTCATATACACGGTACTGAAGGCTTCTTCATAGCTAAGATTTACGTATCACAATGAATATGGCAAGTCCTTCAGAACCTTCTCTTAAATCATTAATGAGTTTTCTATTTATGTCGATTGCGGACTTATTAGACTTAATACCTGCTGTATTACCTGCTATATACGTTGATTTACGTATGATTATTTTATTCTCATCAGTGTAAGATAGTTTAGGATGTCCCTCAGCACTAACTATATCATAGTTACCCTTATCGCTAATTATCATTACCAATAGTCTTGAATCACTATTACTAATGAGTTTCCTAAATCTCTCACTGAAATCATGTAGTGCTTTATCTGATGATATCCCGATTATACAGTCACCTTTAGGTGTTAGTTCTTTATCTTTAGTGATTTCTAACGTAGTCTTATGTGTTGCTCTTATGTTTCTGTGACCCTTAAATCTCACTACTTCTATGCAGAACCATGAGTTACAGAGAGACATTCTTTAACCCTAAAGCATTAAACTTCTAGGACAGTATTTAAGTGGTGTTTATGGAGAACTTTAATAGATTAAGAAAGGAACTGGTTGAGAGACTGATTAGTGAAGGGTTATTAAGAAGTGAGAAAGTCATTAAAGCTATGTTAAAGGTTCCAAGAGAAGAATTCGTACCTAAGAAGTATAGAAGCTATGCCTACCATGATACACCTCTACCCATAGGTTACGGACAGACCATAAGCGCTCCACACATGGTAGCAATAATGACTGAAGCATTAGATCCCAGACCAGGTGATAAGGTATTAGAGATAGGTACAGGTAGCGGGTACCAAGCAGCGATAATTGCTGAAATTGTTGGTGATGAAGGTCACGTATGGAGTATTGAGAGGATTAGGGAATTAGCTGATTTCGCTAAAGAGAATTTAAAGAGGACCTCATACATCAGGAGGGTTACCATAATAGTAGGGGATGGTAGTAAAGGGTACGAGCCTGCCGCACCCTACGACAGGATAATAGTAACTGCTGCTGCTCCAGATATACCTAAGCCATTAATTGATCAGTTAAGAATTGGTGGCAGAATCGTTATACCTGTAGGTGATAGATATAACCAAAGATTAGTAATAGCTACTAAGGTAAGTAAAGATAAGGTTAAGAGAGAATATGGTATACCATGCATCTTCGTACCATTAATTGGTGAATACGGATTTAGAGAAAGTGAAGAGGGAGATTTTTAGAATATTTTTAAGCCCCCAGTAACTATTCTCATCAGTTGGTGATGTGATGCCTGAGTTCAAGGTAGTAGTAAGCGATCCAGAGGCTGGTGATCCACACCCAATTCTAGTTAAGATTAAAGGTATAGATGAACTGAAGTATACTGAAGATCATAAGGAGGGTAGAGAATTTATTGAAGCAAGAATAAATCCGAAAACTATGGAGATGGTTAAAGCTCTATACGGCATAGCCACTGTTAGGATATGGAAGAATAAAGCTACAAGGGAGAGAGTTAATATAACAGTGAGGCTTATCCCTGACAATAACGTACCGGAATTCATGGTCTACTTACCGAAATCATTGTTAGTAGAGAAGTTAGGTGCTGAGGAAATTCTAGGTGAAATATTCAGAGCTAAGGCCTTTCAAATAACTTTAACAGGTGAAAAAGCAGCTACCTTCATAGGTAAGAAGATAGGTGAGACAGTTGACGCATCCATTATTGGAATTAAAGGTAAGAAGCTCTTAATAACTGGTGGTAGTGATTTTGCAGGCTTTCCTATGATCCCAACATTACCTGGTACTGGTAAAAAAGCATTACTTCTATCAAAACCTCCAGGTTTTCACCCTATGGAGAAAGGCGAACGAAGAAGAAAGTACGTAAGGGGTAACACCATAAGTGATGAAATAGTTCAGATAAACACTAAGTTAGTAAGTTAAATTACAATTACACGAACTTTAGTTAATGGGATCTTTTTAGGACATTGAAGCCTGCCTAGCACTTCCACTATCTTAACCTTACCATTACTTGGTAAGTACTTAGGATTACAAACTTTATTATTCATGCAATTACTCATATCACATACAATCTTCGAGTAATTTATAATCATACCCTCAATAGCTAACCTAGTTGGTACAGCAGCTTCAATAGCTGCTTCCTCAACCTCCACCGTGATAACGTACTGATTTACTGGACATCTGTTCTTCACCCCTAGAACCCTAACAACACGATATACATGACCTTTCTTTAGTTTATCAATACAGACCTTTCTAAATCTACAATTATTGCATTCAGGTGCAGGTCCCGAAAATACGAATGTGTAGCCTTCTTTCGCAGTTAAATAGCTTACTAGTGTTATGTGTCTCACTTCGACCACCTAATCAATAACGCCAGTAATCTTAGCTAATTTTTCTGCTGCTTCCCAAGTTAATCCTGTCTCACCAAGTATTGTGTACCTCTCAGGTCTTATCTTATGTGCTATAGTTAATGCTTTAATGATGTCGACATCTCTTACACCTAGTTCCTTCGCTGTTGTTGGTAGGCCTAATTTTTTAACTATACGTTTGATTCTCCTCCATTTTTTACCGTGGAGGTAAGCCATCATTATGGTGCCTAAGGCTACCTGTTCACCATGTAATGCTGGGTAGCCAGCAATGATATCTAATGCGTGACTAAATAAATGCTCTGAACCACTTGCCGGCCTAGTAGATCCAGCTATACACATAGCTGTTGATGAGCTTATTAAACCCTCAATAACTATCCTAGCAGCTTCAGGACCACCTCTAGATATCACATCACTAAAGCTTAAGATATGTTTAGCTGAGAGTAGCGAAAGGGATGCCGCATACTCACCATAATATTCACCCTTCAATCTGTGAGCTAATCTCCAATCAAGTACCGCTGTAAATTTACCTATTAAATCTCCAGCACCAGCTAGTAATAACCTCCTCGGTGCTTTAGATATTAAATCAACATCAGCTACAATGGCTATGGGTGGTTTAGCTTTAACTGAAGTTACTTTCCCTGTACCCCTTAGTGATACAAAGGGTGACGCAACACCATCATGTGATGCGGCTGTGGGAACGCTGATAAAGTCTACACCTAAATTTACGGCCACATACTTAGCTACATCTATGGCCTTACCTCCTCCCAGACCAATAATTATATGTGGTGCTCTATCCCTTACATTATTTAATACATCATTAGCTGTGCTAACCCTTGAATCTCTTACCACTATTAAATCAACATTAAGTCCTTCATTACTTAATTCACCTGCTACTTTCTCACCAATGATTGATTTAACATTGGGTCCTGTAATTATCAAAACTTTACTATTAACTCCGCTTAGCTCTTTAACCATGATTCCTAACTCCCTAATTACTCCACTTCCCACAATCACCTTCTTAGGTAACTCGATATAATGTTTACTTAGACTCAAGTCTGCAACCTAAAACAAACATTTGTGTTGGAGTATATGACTCTATATGTTTATAATCAGAGAGAACCCCGCAGGTAGGTTTAAAACCTAGTTAAGTTAATTAAGTTCAAAGAGGTTACGGGTTGGGGAGGGTATAAAGTTATGCATACTTATAAGGTCCTCAAAGGAACGACCACAGTAGGTATTAGAACAAATGAAGCTGTAGTCTTAGCTGCAGATAAGAGAGCGAGTAGCGGCTATTACGTAGCCCACAAGACCGTTAGGAAAATAGTTAAGATCGATGATCACATAGCAATGACTATCTCAGGGCTAGTCGCTGATGCTCAGATGCTGTCATCGATACTTCAATACATAGCACGTGACTATAAACTAAATACTGGTATGCCAATACCAGTAAGGAATATTGTCTCATATTTAGCCTTATTACTTAATAGCACCAAATACTTCCCATACATAGTTCAATTACTTGTTGGAGGCTACGATGACTCGCCTAAATTGTACTCCGTTGAATGGTTTGGTGACTACACCCAAGAGGATTATGCAGTAAGCGGTTCTGGTTCGCCCGTTGCTGTAGGTGTTCTTGAGGCTCATTATAGGAGGGATATGAGTGTTGAGGAGGCTGTTAAGTTAGCTGTTGAAGCTGTTAGGGCTTCCATCAAGAGGGATGTATTTACTGGTGAGGCCGTAGACGTAGCAGTTATTACTCGTGATGGTATTAAATTTATGAGTTTTCCGAGGTAGATTCTATAATGGTCTTAGCAGATAAGGTTAGAGCCAGAATTAGGGAGGAGATATATAAAAGAGTGCCTCCCGAAGCTCAATTAGTTAAGATAGAATTTGAAGGTCCTGAGATAGCTATCTACGTGAGGAATGTCAAGTTCATAATTGAGAGAGAGGACATAGTCAAATCGTTAGCTAAGACCTTAAGAAAGAGGATAGTTGTAAGAGTGGACGAATCAGCAAGATTACCTCAAAAGGAGGCCTTAAAGAAAATTCTATCGATACTACCCACGGATGTAGAGATAGAGGAGGATGATATAACATTTGATGAAGTTCTTGGTGAAGTGGTAATAAGGACTTCAGACCCTAGAAAGTTTTACCAGGATGATAAGTTATTATATCGCATGATATTCCAGCTCACTGGTTGGAGACCTGTTATTGTAAGGAAGGCTCCACTTAAGTCTAAAATTCTTGATTCAACACTTAGGTACATAATAGCTCAGTCAGATGAGAGAATAAGGATATTGAGGAATGTTGGTGAAAGAATACATAGGGAAGTACTATTTAGAGATCAATACGTTAGAATAACGGCTCTTGGAGGATTCATGGAAGTTGGTAGATCAGCTATACTTGTTGAGACGGCAGAATCTAAGGTGCTACTAGACTTCGGATTCAATCCTAGTGCACCATCACCTAGACAATCAATGCCTAGACTTGATGCCATAGGAGTTAAGCCTGAAGAGATAGACGCTGTCGTAGTCACTCACGCACATTTAGATCATTGCGGTTTAATACCCTTCCTATATAAGTATGGCTACGATGGACCAATATACACCACCCAAGCTACTAGGGATTTAATGACATTACTGCATTTAGATCTCTTAGAAATATCTAAGAGGGAGGGTAAGGAGTTACCGTTC
Source organism: uncultured Desulfurococcaceae archaeon (assembly GCA_964592745.1). Taxonomy (GTDB): domain Archaea; phylum Thermoproteota; class Thermoprotei_A; order Sulfolobales; family NBVN01; genus CAZAMI01. The sequence goes on along the minus strand of CAZQFL010000019.1, from coordinate 5,522 downwards.
GATTATAGAGACATCGAGAAGGCTTTATTACATACAATAACCTTAAGATATGGCGAAGTAACTGATATAACCTCAGATATAAGGTTAACGTTATATGATGCAGGTCACGTATTAGGGTCTGCTATAGCTCACCTACACATAGGTAATGGCTTACATAACATAGTTTATACGGGAGACTTCAAGTTTGGTAGGACTAGACTGTTAAATAAAGCTAATACCGTATTCCCACGTGTTGATACATTAATCATGGAGTCAACTTACGGAGGCGTTACACAAAAGTCTAGAGAGGAGGCTGAAAGGGAGCTTATCTCATTAATTAAGAAAGCGATTGATAGGAAAGGTAAGGTATTGATACCTGCATTAGCTGTTGGTAGAGCTCAGGAAGTCATGGTTGTCATAGCCTACGCCATGAACTCTGGAATGATTCCTGAAGTACCAGTATATATTGAGGGTATGATTAATGAGGTAACAGCGATCCATATGGCCTATCCTGAACTCCTCTCGAGAGAAATTAGAGAGAAAATATACTCTGGTGAGAACCCCTTCATGCATAAGGCATTTAAGATACTTGAAGGTAAGACTGCTAGGTTAGAAATCGTTGAGTCTGAAGAACCATGCATAATAATAGCGACTTCAGGGATGCTTGCTGGAGGTCCAGCTGTTGAGTACTTTAGATTAATGGCTCCAAACCCGAAGAATATGCTAATATTCGTTAACTACCAGGTAGAGGGAACATTAGGTAGGAAAGTTAAGGACGGCATGAAGCACGTGAATATAGTTGTAGGTGATAAGATAGAGACGGTCAGAGTTGAGATGGAGGTTCATGCAGTTGAAGGATTCTCTGGTCATTCTGACCATAGACAGCTACTAGCATTCTTAGCGAACATAAACCCGAAACCCAAGAGAATAATACTTAATCATGGTGAACCTCAAGCAATTAATGCATTAACAAAAGCTGTTAATAGAAGGTTAAAGGGTAAGGTATTACCTACTGACGTAGAGATATACACACCTAGAGTGCTTGACTCCATAGCCTTAGTTGTATAATATTAGGATTAAATATCACTCTATTAGCTAAAGCTGTAAAGTATATTTATTAATATTATGCATTTTAGAGTTTTTGGATAGGCATGAGTAACGAATTTAAACTCTTAGAAAGGTTATATAAAGTACTTTCATGGCCTGAAGACCCCTCCACTAAGGAGGGTTATAATAGATTTATCGAATCAGTTAATGTATTTAAGAAAGTGGTAAAACATGAATGGTTTAACGAACTCATTAAAGGTAAGTCTAAAGTTGATATAGTTGACGTATGTGGTGGTACGGGTATAGGTGGTGTTGCCTTAAGTAAGGTTCTAAAGGATGATTTAGGTTTGGATATCTCATTAACTATTATTGATGTGCGTGAGAGTGCTCTAAGTAAGGCTAAGGAGTTCATTAAGAGAATGTTAGGTATTGAAGCTAAAACCATAATGCATGATATAAGAAAGGAGCTTAACTTAAGGAATTCCTTCGATATAGCACTACTTTGGGGATATACAACACCACATTTTAGTCCCTGGGACATGGTGAAGGTGCTAGCTAACATAGCTAATTTACTGCGGAGTAATGGTCTTTACCTATGCGATGAAGTTGATAGAGTACACACTATATTTACAATCATGGGATATAAAGAGGTGTTAGTGGAGAAAGTTGATAGCAATAAGTTAGTATTAACAATTCATAAAGGAAGAGAGTTCAAGACTGGATGTATGATACGTGCAGCTATAGACCTACTCAATAGGGAGTATGTTGAAATGAAAACGTATTTCTGGGATTTAGCGAGTTCAGCAACACTTACATGGATGTTCTTTAATGACGTCGACTTCATACCCTTAGAAAGACCATATAGAGGAGTGATACTAGCTAAGCAACCGCGAAGAATAATTAATATTAATGAATTATTAAGGTGTAAGCCTAGGATGCTAGCCGAGCTTAAGTAGTGCTGATCTAGGATTAAAGGAAGGTGTTGGTGTGGTGGACCGGCCGGGATTTGAACCCGGGACCTCGCGGATGCCAACCGCGCGCTCTTCCAGGCTGAGCTACCGGCCCACCGTCACTTCTCTTATTTTGTGGGGCTTATAAGTTATTATTTCATCGTCTGTAGTATTCTAAGCATTAACTTCCATATCTTGTCTCCTGCGTAATGTAGATTCTTTATTGCCTTACCTCTACATGAGCTCTTTATGTCGTTAGCGCTCATTAATGCTTTACCTATAATTATCGGTGTTACCTCCTTTGGCTCCCAAACAGATACTATGTCACTTACATTGAAACTATCAACATATGTTATACCTGGGACCATGACATCAGCACCATTAAGTAAGTGCTTAACAGCCCCCTCATCAACTACTACACGTGGTAATGCGCTTTTACCAACCTTCTTAACAATATATAATGTTGGAATTAACTCCTCATTCTTAAAGAAAGCTATTGGTTCCCCATCAAGTAATAAGAGTTTTACTTGATTATCCTCAACTATGGTGCCTTCCCTAAAATTACTAATGTAATCGCATATACCTGGATATTTATTACAGATTAAGTCCTTAAGGAGCTTAATCCTCTTCTTCCTTAATGATTGAATTTTCATCAATTAACTGTTGTGTATACTAAAATAAGGCTTTAGCTGTAAAACGTATAGTTTTTAAGTCAAGAGTATTCTTACTCTAGAGGAGAGGGTCGTATTACTATGAGTGATGCAGCTCAAAGATTGTTAAGTGAAAATGTAGGTTCACTGGTTCTAGTTAAGTTAAGAGGTAATAGACTGTTGAGAGGTAAGTTAAGAAGTTTCGATCAACACCTAAATATAGTACTTGATGATGCTGATGAGATATTAGAGGATGGTAGTGTTAAGAAGCTTGGGACAGTCATTATTAGGGGTGAAAACGTAATATTGGTATCACCAGCTGGTAGGTGATAGGCAATGAAAGGAACACCCTCAATGGGTAAGCATGGTAGGAGTAAAACACACATTAGATGTAGGAGATGTGGCAGACATGCTTTCAATGTAGCTAAGGGTTATTGTGCAGCATGCGGCTTTGGAAGGTCGAAGAAGATTAGAAAGTATTCTTGGGCTTCAAAGAAAGTTAATAAAGTGAGGATTAGGTAACATATTTAAAAATTATTATACTTCATAAAGAGGGGGCGAAGACGGAAGTTGGTTCTTAAAAAGATAGTCCTAGATGTATTAAAACCGTTGAAGGGTCCTTCAATAGTTGAGTTAGCTCAAACACTAAGTGGTAGTAAGGGTGTCCATAGAGTAACGATAGTGGTTAATGAAATAGATGTAGAGACTGTAACTCTAACAATAACTATTGAAGGATCAAACATAGATTTTGAGGCCGTAAGATCAATAATTGAGAGGTTAGGTGGTGTAATTCATAGCGTAGACCAGGTTGTTGCTGAATCATCTAGGTAATAAACTTATCTAGCAGTACAAATGAAACACACATATGATTCACTTAAGATGGAGGTATGATCTGATGTGGATAGTGAGCTAATAGCTTTATTACTACTATCGTTAGCATTAGCTAGAATTATCTCATTCATTTTAAGTAAGATTTACGTACCTCCTATTGCTTCATACATGTTAACAGGTATAATCATAGGTCCATCATTAGTAAATTTAATTAACATTGACGATTATCCTAAAGGTCTTGTAACACTTGCTCTTCTCTTCTTGCTTTTCTATGCAGGTTTAAACGTAGATTTTAGAGGATTTAGGCATTACTTTAAAGAATCCATACTCTTAACTTTAGGTGGTGTCTTATTAACATCAACCTTGGTAATGGTTACGTTGAAATACTTGGGTTTTCCGCTCTATGCATCAATCATAGTAGCAATATCATTGAGTAATACAGCAACAGAAGTTGTTGTTATAATGCTTGAGCAAGCAGGAAGTATTGATGACACGTTTAAGAGGGTAGTAATATCTGCATCTTTCTTCGATGACATACTCGCAGTAATATTGATGTCAGTAATTAAAGGAGGGATTATTAGTGGTTTTGAGGCCTTAATTGATATACTTAAATTCATAGTCTCCTTCGTTCTTGTACTAATTACGTTTATATTGATTATAAAATTTTTCCAAGGCTTAATTCACGCTATAATTGTTAATTGGGGATACCTCGTAACGCTCTCATCAATAATATTCTTTGCTTTACCCTTCATCTTTAATGAATTAGGTCTAGGAACGACATTAGGAGCATACTTAGCCGGTTTACTAATTAGTTCCCTCAGGTTAGTTCATGATCCCACACTGATATATACAGTTAGAGTTGAGGAACTCATATCTAGAGTAGGCACTATCCTCGAGTTCTTCATCATACCTATATTCTTTCTCTATGTAGGTATTAGAGTAAATTTAAACTATGTATTTACATCATTAACACTGATACTGCTATTACTTGCCATCATAGGTAAATTTGTAGGCTCTTTAATCACAATGAGTTATAAAGAAGGGTTAAGAAGAGGTACTTTAATGGGTATAGCTATGAATGTTCGAGGGTCGTTAGAGCCTGCGGTAGCGTTACTTGCCCTTGAATCAGGGGTTATTAATCAAGAACTGTTTAACGCAATAATTATGGTGTCACTATTGACATCTTTAATAATACCAATCTTATTCGCAAGCCTAAGACGTACTTTGACCAGTATAGTGTGAGGGTATTATTTATCCTTAATACAGAGTGCTCGGTATTATCACGTTATGTTACTGCCTTTAAATCTCTACACATCACTATGTCTGTGAGCTATCCTTAAAGCTCGGGGTAGGTATAATTTCCACTGGTACCTCTGGAGGGACTGGTTGTGAATAGTAGTCGCGACATTGTTTTTGAGATCTTGAGTAAAGCTACATCAAGAATATTTAAGAATAGAGATGTCTTGAGACCTGACTACATACCTGACTTTCTACCTCATAGAGAAGAGCAGATAAGGAAGCTAACTGAGATACTAGCACCATTACTTCATGGTGAAAGACCTAGTAACGTATTTATATATGGGTTAACAGGTACTGGTAAGACAGCGGTTGTTAAGTTCGTATTGAAAAAAATTAAAGAGTATAGCGATAGTAAAGGAATTAAAACGTTCACTTATGCCTATATAAATTGCAGACATGAGGATACAACCTATAGAGTACTAGCTAAGATTGCTGAATCCTTAGGTCTTAAGGTACCTTTCACTGGTTTATCAACCGCTGAAGTATATGCAAGGGTTAAAAGAGCTGTTGAAACATTAAATAAAATACTGGTTGTTGTCCTTGACGAGATAGATTTCCTAGTTAAGAAAGTTGGTGACGATTTACTCTATAGGTTAACTCGAGTTAATGACGAGTTATCTAAGGGTAAGGTAACAGTGATAGGTATAACGAACGATGTTAGATTCATGGATAGATTAGATGCTAGAGTTAAGTCAAGTCTTGGTGAGGTTGAAATACTATTCCCACCCTATGACGCTATTCAATTAACTGACATACTTAAGGAGAG
>CAZQFL010000018.1:0-28889 GCA_964592745.1 uncultured Desulfurococcaceae archaeon | reverse complement strand
TAGCACTAAATCCAGACCTACTAATAGCAGACGAACCAACAACAGCACTAGACGTAGTAGTACAAGCACAAATACTGAACTTATTAAAGGAACTTAAGAATAAGTTTAAAATGTCTTTAATACTTATAACCCATGACCTCTCAGTAATAGCTGAGATAGCAGATAAGGTAGCAATAATGTACGCAGGAAAGGTTGTTGAGTGGGGCACATCGGAGCAAATATTTGAGAATCCTCAGCATCCATACACAAGAGGTTTAATATCTAGTGTTCCGAGACTTAGGGGTAAGAAGTCTTTATTCTGGATTCCTGGGCAGCCTCCAGACCTCATTAACCCTCCACCTGGTTGTAGGTTTCATCCTAGGTGTCCTTACGTTATGGATAGGTGTAGGAGGGAGGAACCACCAATGATTGAAGTAGAACCAAAACACTACGTAACATGCTGGCTATACCATAAGAGGTGAGAGCATGGGCGGGAGAATTTCAATAGATGAAATAATAAGTAAAGGGTTAGAGAAGGGTGAATATCTGATAGCTGCTTTAGATCTAAAGAAGTACTTCCCCTTGCGGAGAGGGATTACTGATATAGTGCTCAGGCGTAGATATTTCGTGAGAGCAGTTGATGGTGTTAGTTTCGCAATCCGGGAAGGTGAAGTCTTCTGCTTAGTGGGTGAGTCAGGTTGCGGTAAAACAACAACAGGTAAAACATTAATAGGGCTTCTACCACCAACAGCAGGTACGATATTTTATAGACCCAGAGAAGAAACTAGGGAATATCTAAGTGAGATAGGTATAGGCCCTACTAAAGGTGATTACTATCTACTTACTGAATTATTTAAAGATAAGAGAGCCAACAAAATCATGAGGAGAGAGCTACAGATAGTATTCCAAGATCCCTATGCTGCATTAAATCCTAGACATACTGTACTAACAGCACTTGAGGAGCCCTTACTAGTACATAAAATAGGTTTCTCACGTGAGGAGAGGCTTGAGATGGTTTTCAGAGCTTTAGAGGATGTTAAACTGATTCCTCCGGAAGACTTCATAGATAGGTATCCACACATGCTATCTGGTGGTCAGAGGCAGAGAGTATGTATTGCTAGAGCGCTAATACTTAATCCAAGGTTTATTGTCGCTGATGAGCCTGTCTCCATGCTTGATGTATCTATTAGAGCTGAGATCCTCAAACTAATGCTTGAGCTTAGGGAAAAGAGAAAGTTGACATACTTGTTCATTACTCATGATTTAGCAACAGCAAGACTAATATGTAATAGAATAGCAATAATGTACCTAGGGAAAATAGTTGAGCAGGGAAGAGTTACTGACGTCCTTACTAATCCTCAACATCCTTACACTAAAGCATTAATGTTAGCAATACCAGAACCTGAGCCTGAGAGAAAACGTTTAAGAATTAAATTACCCATTAAGGGTGAAGTACCTAGTGCGATAAATATACCACCTGGCTGCAGATTCCACCCAAGATGTCCTTACATGTTTGATAGATGTAAGGAATCTGAACCACCCGTGATGGAGGTGGAACCCGAGCATTACGTATCTTGCTGGCTTTACACTAAAGAGTAATGGTTAGTGGTAGGATGTGGAGAGAAGATGTAAGTAAGCATAGACTAGCTATACCCCACTACCTTATTTCATTACCATCAGGTACCTATGCTATTGATGCCTACTTTATAAGGAATATTTCAGTTATCCCTCGTAGATCTCTTTTGATATATCCAAAATTTGTGATTACAGGTTTAACGTATAGTGAGTCTTCAATTACGGTCCTTGATAGTTGTTTAAGCGTCTATGAAGTATATTCCATGATTAAGGAAACATATGAAAAAGTTAAAGAGGCAGTATTTAAGGATATAAAAAGGATACTTCATAGGTCAAGATTATGGGTCTTCATGCCTGTACCTAGGCAATTACTTGGCGACATAGATAGGGAGTCAAGAAACGCATTAATAATTCTTGAGAAAGTATTTGAAAACTGCTCACTAAGTGCTGAAGCAGATATAATTTCATGGGATAAAGCCTACGTTACCATAGATGTAAAATATAGGAGGAAAGATAAGTCGATAGACGTTAAGGCGCCTAAACCTATACCAAGAATATACTCATGGTTGTATGAGGTTGATGAAGGCTTCCGTAGAGCTATGGATAAAGTTTTAAACATAGAATAGCTCAGTCAGCCACCGCATCTTCATTGATCCGAGTGGTCGGGAGTATTCATCACCAATTATGTAGTAATTAATATCTTATTTAAAACTTAATGTCTAAGGTAATTTAGCGCCTTTAGGTAATTCACGCATTACCGCTACTTTTCCGTAACCTACAAAGATTATTTTTGTGGGTGCTAGTGCGGAAATTACTTCAGGTCTATTAGTGGCTACTACTAATGTTATGCCAGCCTCCCTAACTATCCTTCCTAACCTTCTAGCTACCCTCCTTGCTGTTACTACATCAAGATGTGCCGTAAACTCATCAATAATGAGTAAGTTAGGTTTCCCTGCAAGTAATGAAGCAAGTTTAGCTCTCTCCTTCTGTCCTGTTGATAATTCACTGAACTTAGCTCTATAGAAAACAGCATCTGATAGCCCTACTAGGTTAATTATCTCAACAGCTACTCCAGCATCTCTAACCTTTCTAGTTATGTGTTCAAGTAGTGACTCATCACCAAATTTAGGCTCTAGCTCGCCAGGTAATAATGCTGCAACCTTGGCATTCTTTGGTAATTCAACCTTACCCTCATCAGGTTTATACTTAGGGTCATTACCTCCTAATGTACTACCTATGATTAATCTCAGTAGTGTTGTTTTACCTGCACCTGATGCACCAATAACTACAACTACATCTCTTGGTTCAATACTAAATGTAGCATTCCTAATGACGTACCTCTCAACAACTCTTCTCTCAACACCGAAGGCTTTGAGTATGTCCTGTAATTCTACAGGTAATTTACTTATATCTAAAGTGCTTGAATATCTCTTAGAGACATTAATGAATTTTATGGCGTAGCTCAATGGTTCAACTTTACCATACCTACTTCTATAAAGAGCCCCGCCGTGCATCTTACCATATCGATCCTTACTTAAATATTCATTAATTCTCTTCTTAGCCTCATCGGTTAATGGATACATGAGTACGGGTCTACCCGATGCAGTATCCCACATATATTTAAATCCTGCCTTCTCGAAGAATGGATTATAACGGGCCATTTGAGCTATTACTTCAATTATGTGTTTTCTCCTTTTCATTTCAGGTATTCTTCTATCCTTAATCCACTCAATTACAGCCTTAACAGCAAGAACCCCTAAGCCGTCACCTCTGTAGTCAGGATGCACAACAACTCTAGCTATCCTTGCTGCTGCAGTATTTGACCAAACAAGCGCCTTCCTACTTACTTCTTCACCTAATACAGCTCTAGCTAATTTTCTTGAGCCGTACTCCTTAAGTAATTCTCTATACCTAGCTAACAATTTCGCTCTCTTAGTATAGACTTCAGGCCAATAGGTTGGGTGAAACCAATCTTTGGGAAACCACTTCTCTCTAATAAGTTTTTCAATAGTACCATCAGGTAGCCTCCTACTCATTAATGGTACTGGTGTATCAACTCTAACATAACCTATAACTTTAGGTTCATATTCTCTCCTCTCAATTAATTCAAGTATTAAAAATCTTGATGAAGGTAATGAGCCTCTAATTTCTTGAAGCTTCATAGGCACTCCATGATCTGGACACTTGGGCTGTACATTGGACTCTATGAACTTGCCACATATAGGGCATCTCCAAATCGCTACCAATTCCTCTTTACTAGCATAGTGATATTGTTCAAGCTGGACTATCTCCATAAAGTCTTCCTCACTAACTGCTTCACGAGCTCTCACAACATATTCATACACTACATCAACATTGAGGGGATCGTATCTTGGCAACCTATAGTCTTTACTCCATACAGGCCATATCTTAACTAATTCACCATCCCAGAGCCTACTTAATTCGTAAGTCTCTTGAGAAGCTACATATATGTTACCAACTTTTATTGGTTCTTCCTTAAAAGTAACTCTAACAACCTCTCCTCTTTGAAGCCACTGGGCCACAGTTCCCGACATCAGTAAAGTTACTTTAGTACCCTTAATGTCGATTGTAACACTCCCATGCCATCTATACCCAATCCTAGGAACATCTACAGAGGTTACCCTACCTTCTTGAGGTACGTAAGGTGAGACAAGAGAGCTCAAATTACCTACCGCAATTCTAATTACTAAGGAATACTTAGCGTTTATGCTAACATGGTTAACTTCCAATGTCATATTAAGTTAATTAGGTAATGTCTTAACCTCAATATATGAAGAGTCGTAGATCTCTTCTAACGTAGGGATCAACTTCTTCTATCCTTCTCAGTAAGGTGAAGATAATGTCAATTAACTCATTACTTTTTAATCTCCAACCTAATCTTATTTTTACATTTAAGTCAGTAATAACTGAGAACTCCTTAGATGATATAAGTCCTAAGTCAAGCGCTATAGCTGCTATATTAGTTACATCAAGTGATGGTGGTCTAAAACCCTTCAATATCAATAATGATTCTAATAATAACTTTATATATTCTAAGAACCTAACTGCATCAATACTACTTAAGTGACTTAAACCTGCCTTGTCACGTAGGAGAGGGTAAAGATTTCTTAAGACCTTACTAATCCTGCTTAAAGCCTCATTATATGATGTTAACATGGGCATATTCTCATCATTACCTCTTACCTTAAAACTTGTTACTCAATATTAGCATGTCTTCTCATCAGGTCTTCCTCAGTTATACCTAACCTCTTCATTATTTCTGAAATTATTGAATCAAGAGTGATTAATGCTGTTATCTCAAACAACGTACCTAAAGGTGCTAATGGTTCGTAGATACCTAGTAATTGTCTTATGTTGTAATCGTCCTCACGACTTATTTTAGCTCTTCCAGGAACTCTAACAACAAGGTCTGCTAGTTTACCTAGAGGTGATGATGGGAATGAAGTAACAGCTACGACTTTTGCTCCTAGATTCTTAGCTGCTTCCGCTGCAGTAACAACTAACTTTGTTCTTCCTGAACCTGATATAGCTATCACTAAGTCATTATTGTTCAATGCTGGTACTATGGTCTCACCTAATACGTAGACATTGAAGCCTAAGTGCATAAGTCTCATTGCAAACGCCTTGCCCACTAATCCTGACCTTCCAGCACCTATGATTAATACCTTACGTCCTTCCTTATACGTCTTGAGAAGTATATCTATAAAGCTATCTATTTCACTATCACTCATCATTTCTAGAGCGTGCACTAGGAAATTAGTTATCGTAGTATATGCTTCCTTGAATACCTGCCCCATTATGCCCTATTTAAAGTGCATTATTTAAGAATTAAAGTTTTATGTTTTCATAAGGGGAAGAATGACCTTCTACTCCTCTCCTCTTCTGAAGCTCCTCTCAATTCCATCATTGGTGGTAGTTTACCTTCTCTAATCATCTTCTCAGCTACTTCCTTTACTGCTTTCGTATGTCTTATATCAAGTTCTAGGAGTTCATTAAGTATCTTATATGTAGTATTCCATACATCTATTAGCATGTCCTTAGTTATGTAATTAAGTATAAATGGGTCATTGAGCCATTGATCAAACGCTTTTAATGTTTTAATCATGTGCTGAAATGCTTGCCTAATTATTAAGACTAATGCTAATCTATCAGCTTGATCAGCTGATGAGTTTATTTCCCTAAACATCTCCATAGCCTTTCGTTGCATATCTATCCATTCGCTGAGTGAGCTTAATGAGGCAAGTATTCTACCATGTTGAGTTGGCATACGTACCACTCAATACTTACGTGTGCTAGCAGATTAAAAAGTAGATAGGGAGTTAATTCTCGGAAGTAGTTCTGTGATGAGGGAGGTGATCACTGATAGATGAAGAGGGAGTCAACCGTCTGAGAACTTCTAATGCTTTAAATATGCTTGAAACATATTATGAGATATTAAAGAGGTCCTCGTTAAATCGTAATAAATGCTTGAACTTAAAGGACATTTCTACATTGAAGAGAATTCTGAGTAAATACGATGAATTCATCATTAAGGCCCTCGATAGTGATGAGAAGTTCATATGCTTTAGGACATTAGTGCCAATAGCTCTCGATGCTATAGCCTTAGGTGCCGACCCTCAAGAAGTATCTAAATTTCTTAATTGGAAGGATTTTGAAGAATTAGTTTGTCTCTTCCTTAGTGAAGCCGGGCTTAAGGTTGTTAAGAATGTTAGGTATGGCCATAGGAGATATGAGGTTGACGTAATAGGTATTGACTTGATTAGTAAGTATGCCTTAATAATTGATTGTAAACATTGGATGCCGGGGTATAGGAAGAAGGGGAAACTTATACAAGCAGCAAGGAATCACAGAAAAAGAACTGAGGAATTATCGAATATGTGTACCTTCATATCTAACGATATCCCCGAAATATTCCATGTAAGGTACTTACTTCCTATAATTGTTACACTCACAGAGACGTATAAGGGGATTATAAACGGGGTTTTCATAGTGCCCATAAGAACGCTGAGGGATTTCGTAATTAATACTTCATACTATGTGGATTTACTGTTAGGGAGTAACGACATAGTACCTAATAAATGTTTCGTTAAGTGCTGAATAATACGTTACTGACTAATTACTTTACTGATGTGTTTGTAGTGTTAGTTAATGGTGTAGTGCTGATTGGTTCGGTGTTGGTGATATTCGAGGGTATGGTATTAGTGCTTATGCTAGTATTTTGTTGTGGTTGTGTTTGTGCTGTCTGTAGAGATGTAATTATACCATAGTAGCCTAGACTAAAGGCTATAACGAGTAGTATTATTAGTATCAACGATCCAGGTATTCTTATCTCCCTTCTCTTACTCCTCCTAACCAACTTCACAACCACATGTTGTTTTAATTTAAGGTTTTAAAGTATGTTGATCTACAACTTAATTACCTAACCTAACTACATAAAGATGGGGATTTGATGGAATTGGTGCATCAGGTACTCATCACCATAATTATTGCTGAGGTACTATCGTATCTAGTGATATCTACAAACGTGAGCCTTCGTGAGCGTCTAGCTAGGAAGGGAATTTCGGTTTATCCTTTCATGTATCTCATAGATCTCGGAAAAATGCCTAAATTTAAGGTCAAACCTAAGTTTAGTAACGTAATATCTCTCTTGCTACTAATATTTGGCGTAGCTAATTTTGTGTTTCTATTGTACATATTTTACCAGACATTACTACCTTACGTAATTATATTAATAAGAGGCTTAGTTGTTGGAGCTCAGGTATCCTCACCTTTTATACCAATAGTACCTGGAATTACTGTATCAATTAATCAATTTATTTATATTATACTGGCACTCTCTATAGGTGTTGCTCTTCACGAGATATTTCATGCCTTTGCAGCATATCTGAATGGATGGAGGGTTGAATCCTGGGGTATTGGTTTATTCCTAATATTTCCATTAGCGTATGTTAGACCTAGTGAGGAGGATTACAAAAAATCAAGTATTAAGAGTAAGGCTATAGTACTATCTGCTGGAGTCCTAGCTAATACAATCTTATTCTTAATTGCTATGGCTTTGATGCCTGTAGCATTCGCAAGTATTCAAACAGCTGTTGTTATAATATCAGTAGAGAGGAATGCAACCGCACCAGCATTTAAGGCTGGAATACCTTATCCCTCAATAATTGTGTCAATAAATGGTAGTAAAGTAAGCAGTATAGACGATCTAAGAAATATATTAATGAAGTATAGGAATAATTCAGTAACATATGTGATAGGGATCATGAAAGCCAGGATGGTGGGTGATGTCGTAAAGCCTGTATCAAATATATCATACTATATTGTACACAAACCTAAGGGTAGATGGAGATTAGGCATAATTATAACAGAAATGCCTTTAGCTACTACATCACCCTTTACTATAGCTTTAGCCAGGTTCCTTTACTGGTTCTATATAGTCAATATATCGTTGGCAATAATTAATGCAGCACCACTCTATGTTACGGATGGTGGTAAGCTAATTAGTGAGGTGTTAAGTAGGGTTAAGCTTAACGTGCTCAATCATCTGATTCAAGGACTAACAGCGGTCTTTGTCGCTATATTCTTACTCATAGGTTTGATGCGTTTCATATGACTACTTAGAACCTTTTCATCATGTTTCTTAAGAGCTCTATACGAGCCATATTCTCTAGTGATTCAGCTAGGTCTAATGCTTTGAATATATTATTAGCAGCTACAACGACTCCATGGCCTAACAGTACAGCAACTCTACACTTAACTAAAGCTTCAGTAACAGCATTTGCCAATTCAAGAGACCCTGCAGGTAATTTAGGTACTACCGATACGCAACCTCTAAAGGGGAATGCCTCAACAAATTCTGTAGGTTTTACTGATAGCCCCATAGAATAGAGTGCTATAGTATAGGGGTTATGCGTATGTAGTATGGCATTAACATCACTTAGTGCAGCATAGACTTCTCTATGCATCCTCCACTCCATAGAAGGCTCCTTACTCTCACTACCTGGTTTAGGACCCTCATTAAGGTCTACGTAGATGAAATCCTCAACTCTTAATCTATACTTAGGTACTTGTGAAGGCGTTATCCAGAAGCCGTTACCCCACCTAACACTAGCATTACCTCCAAGTACATTTATGAGGCCCTTCTCGTAAGCTAGCCTCATGACTTCAGCTACATCACTTAGTAACCTCTTAAGGTCTTCACCAAGATTACCCAATATTTAAGCCCTATAAAGTAGTGTGAGAGGGGTGATAACGCTTAATGAACTATTAGTGTTGTAGAGAACGGCGGCACGTAGACCCCCGTACGACCGACCCAGCCCCCACACCCGTACCCCAACCCCATACTCTGCCCGGTGACCCGTGAACGTCGGCGTCGGGAGTTAGGTTGCTCCCTTCCGGGCCTAGCCAGGTTCCCCCCGCAAAGGCGGTAGGAACCTCCCCTCCGGGAGGTCCTCCGCCACCGCCGACCCCACGGGGCGGGCTTCATTGCGGTAGCTGGGGCGGTATGTGAGGGTGGTATCGGCCGTACGGAGTTACTGGCCCCGCTTTACGCCTTCGGCGAGGGGAGGCGGCGACCCTCCCGGCCCTACCTACGTGCCGCCATGTATACAATATATTCAGGAATTTTAAATTAAAAAAGGTGGAGAGATTGTTGTTGAGATCTCCTTAGCCTATACTCTGGCAACGTAATTAAGGAGGATACTACCTAAGTACTTACATGTAAGAAGTAAGATTAATTACCCTCCCATCTATAAGCTTTGTAAAGAGAAGTGGTGACTTGTTAATGAGTAGGTACTCATATAAAGTATTGATAGTAAATGTGAATGATAAAACTTATGAAATAAAAAAGTTTGAGCCGCCGGATGTTCTAGGACCTATAGATCTTGGTGTTAAACTTCACACAGATGTTTATGAGAGCTGGAAACATGATGTATTCAGTGATAAAAATGTTATAGTAATAGGTAAAGGCCCATTTACCGGTGGTAAATTAATAGGAACTCACAGAATGATTGTGGTATTTAGAAGTCCTCTCACTAAGACATTACATGTTAGTACACTAGGTGGTGCTGCTTATAAGTTCATGGGTACAGGCATTGATGCTTTAGTAATAGAGGGTAAATCCAAAAATCCAACAATGATTTTCATTGAAGGTAGTGAGAATGGTAGTGTAGGTGTTAGATTTGAAGAACTAGGTATGAAGGAACTGCTTGATATCTACGAAGGGTATAAAGGCAGGAGAGGAACGTATGCTTTAACACTCTACCTATTAGACAAATACTTCTTCTTCATTAAGGAAAATAATGCGAGAGCTCTTGTTGTGGGTCCTGCTGCTTTAAGTACCATCTTCGGGGCAATATTCTCAATAGACTTCGATGTTAATAAGAGGTCATTAGCGTTAGGCGCTGAAGATTCTGCTGCAAGAGGTGGAGGTGGTAGTGTACTATTCAAGGCTCATAATGTAATAGCAGTAATAGCTGGTGGGAAGTTTAGACCAGCTAAAACTAATCCAAAAATTAACGACTTAAATTTAATTAACAAAATAAGTAGGGAGATTATAGGTAAGTCTTATGTTGAGGCTGCAGTCTCAGCTACAGTCAAGTATAGATTTGATGAGAAGATGAAGACCGGAGGAACATTTGGCGTTAACTACCCTCATTATAAGGACCTAATTCCAGTATTCGGATTTAACATGATTTACTTATCTAAATACATGAGAATGAGAATTCATGAAATGATAATTTCTCATTTCTGGAAACCGTTTAATGACGAAGTGTTCATAAAGACTAAAAGTTGGTACACCTGTGGCGAGCCTTGTGTAGCAGCATGTAAGAAGGTATGGAGGGGTAAGAAAGTTGATTATGAACCATTTAACGGTTTAGGCCCTATGATTGGTGTTTTCGATCTTGCACTTACTCGAAGGCTTGTTGATCTTGTCGATGAATTAGGTCTTGACGCTATTGAGATAGGCCATATAGTTTCCTGGATATTCGATGCTATTGAGAGAGGTTTGTTAAAACCTGAAGATGTTGGCTTAGATTCTAAACCCTACTTTAATCCACTAGAATTTAGGCAACAATACTCAAAGCATAATGCTGATTTAGCCGCAAAGATTATTGAGGGACTTGTAAGTAAGAAGAGCACTGTCTTAAGGTTAATAGCCGAGAAAGGCGTTAGGGTTGCTGCTAAGGAACTCAATAAAATGTTTTCAGATCGAGTAAGGGTTAGAGGTGTAAGATTTGAAGATTTAGTAGTCTACATACCATTCGGCGATGACGGTTACATGACACCAAATTATTACTGGGCTCCTGGTATGATAGCGCCTCTCTTCATATTAGGCAGATACTGGACAAACTATACACCAACATTTATGGAACCTGAAGACTTTGCAGCCTCCTCACTATTAAGAGCTATTAAAGAATACGAAATAGATAATGCAGGTATATGTAGATTTCATAGAAGGTGGGCTGAGAAAATATTACAGTCATTATATAGTGAGCTACTTGACATTAATATAGACTTAGACAATCATGCTAAAACATACTATAAAAGAATCGCTGAATACTCGGTGAAAGCAAATGCGTTACCTAGGCCTTGGGAAGGTAGTAAGACCAAGGATTTAATTTCATCAATAGCATCAGAACTTAGTATGAAGGAGTGGATGGAGAAATTTAGCAGTGAATTTTCTAGATCCATTAACGAGTGGTGGAGAAGATTCTACATGAAGGTATGTACGGAATTAAATATTAAGTGCGAGTAATTACCTTCATACTTTAAGCTTTTTCAATGATTATTTGAGCAACACCATTCTTAATCTTAAGTAAATAAGCATTTTTTATTCTACTTTGAATCTCTATTCTCTTTCTAACAAGTCTACCCTTATGTTTTAAACTTATGTCTACATATCTAGATGCTATCCTCTCAATTCTTACATCTCTCTCCCTGGAGCCACTTGCTTCTAATATTACCTTAATTTTATTACCTTCGTCTCTCACATCGATTAGTGGTTCATTTGAATAATATCTATAGAAACTATATCCCTCCTCAAACTCTTCCCAAAACTCTTCTTCTTCTCTGCTAGGGTTCCATGGGTCGTGATCTTTAAAGTGCTTTCGAACCATTCAGTTCACTCCCGCTACCTACTCGTTATTACCCGTATAAACCTTTACTTTCATGCAACTCCCTCTCATCTTAATTTACTAAGGATTCATGGGTAATGTCTTAAAATATAACTCAATAATACTTGCATGATTTAATTTAATAGTATTACGAAGGTATCACTAGAAAATTAGAGAATAAGGTTTACGTGTGATCGGGGGTTAGACCCCTTATTAATGCTTAAGAACACGTAATTTGTAGGGAAACGTATGGATCTTAATGGAATACGACTAGGTATTATAGGTATTATCAATGAAGTAATAAATTATTTGTTAAGAGGTAATACAAGTTCTAGGATCATAGGTGTAGGTGCTTCAGGAGATGTAACTAAGGAGTTTGATAAGATCAGTGAAGATATAATAGTTAAAGGTATTAGAAGTATATTTAATGATAATGTATTAATAGTCAGCGAGGAACTAGGTGCAAAAATGTATGGTAGTGGTAAGTGGGTCGCAATAATAGATCCTGTAGATGGTAGTACAAATTATGATTCAGGAATTCCCTGGGTCTCTATCAGCATAGGAATAGCAAAGTACAATGAGAGCGGTACTAAAGTTAAAGATGAAGTATTGGCAATAGTAGCTGACGTTTTTAGAAGAACTATATATGAATATTATAATGACGAAGTATTTATAGACGGCGTTAAGGCATTCAGGTTAAGGCAGCCTAAAAATGTAGTTTTCGGATATTTTGAGAAACCTGAAGCGTATGGTATAATACCCGCTTACTGGAAGGTTAGAGGATCTAAAGCTGCTCTGAGATCACTAGGTAGTGTTGCTCTTGAAATGATATATTTAGGTTTAGGAAGGGCTGAAGCATTAGTTGACCTAAGGGCAAAAATAAGAAACGTGGATATTGCAGCCGCTTATAGAATTGCTCATACATTAGGTGCTAGAGCGGCACTCTGTGATGGATCTCCACTTGAGAATTTTCCAATAGATGACCTATTAAATGTTAAGTGTTTATTAGCAGGATACGATGATAATGTACTTAATAAATTAATTAATGCATACAATTTATTTAAGAAAGTAAGTCATTAAATATCTAGCTTACCCATCTCTATAAGTCTGTCAATGGCCTCTTCAAAGCTTTCATTACTTCCTAAGTGATATTTAAGGAATACACCAGTTCTCCCATGTTCATCCCTTCTCGTTAACACTTTGACTCTCTCAAGAACCGTGTCTATCGATATATTTAGGATTCGTGCTACAAAATCTTCATAACCTATGACCGGAGCTTCTTTATGACCAAACTCCGTTGGAATTATTAACACTAATGACTTATTAACCCCAGGTACTCTCTTATCCTTTACAATATCTTCGTAGGTTATTAACCCACCAAACCTGTAGAACTCCCATTCTCTAGCGCTTAATTTGCTTAAGGGAAATGATATGGTTCTTTTACCGTAAACGTCTAGTTCTATATATGCCTTTGGTGTAGCTATAGGTGTTGCTCTTATTATGTATTTACTGTACATCTTTAAGTTACTTTTCTCTATACATAGTTCAACAAGATAAGGTTGCACCGCGTAAGGTATCACTATGTCTATATCACTATCCCTAGTCACATCACCTCTAGCTATGGAGCCGTGTGTAATGGGTTTTAAACCACACTTAAGCAGTATGCTCATGATTTCTCTAGCTTCCTCCCTTAAACTCCTCAAGATTCTCCATCTCCTCTCATCATATATTACCTCCTTAAACTCAGGATTTCTAATGATTTTATGTTTAGGAATCTTAGAGCAACCCACTACTCCTTCACCTTCTCTAAGAGTGCGTAGAAGAATCCTATAGTTCTATGCTTATGAGGCCAAGCTCTCATAGTCCCATCCATGAATCCAGGATCATAGGGTCCCTTTATAGGTACTAGCTTAACTCTCTTACCTTCCTTCTTAAGTATCTTAGCTATAACATCTTCATTCTGTTCTTTAAGTAATGTACATGTTGTATAGAGTATTCTACCACCAACCTTTACAAGTTTTATAGCAGCTTTAAGTAGTTCGTACTGTAACTGTGCTATCTTGGGTACTTCACTCTCTACTAGTCTCCATCTAAGGTCTGGATTCTTCATTAATGTACCGTCTGATGAACATGGCGGATCTACTAAGACTTTGTCTGCGATACATTCACCTAATATTCTTGGGGCTTCTCGTCCATCTCTTAAGTATATCTTAACTATACTTATGCCTGCCCTCTTAAGTAATTCTTGCATCCGCTTAACTCTTAATTCATCGATATCAAACGCGTGAATTACACCCTTGTTTCTCATTAACTCAGCTATGTGTTCAGTCTTACCACCTGGTGCAGCACATAAGTCGACGACAATATCCCCAGGTTTAGGATCTAGAATTAATGAAGCGAGTGCAGCTGCTTCTTCCTGAATGACTATCTTACCTTCCTTAAACAATTTTGACTTATCGAAATTGTACGGACCTTTAAATCTAATCACTGTTGGAACCACCCTAGATACTTCTAAATCTCTCTTACCTTCATTTTTAAGAGCTTCAATAACCTCATCTACTGTAGCTTTTAAAGTATTCACCCTAATGCTTATTAGAGGTCTTGAATTAAACACCTTAAGTAGTTTTTCAGCTTCATCCATACCTATAAGATTCACTATCCTATCTATGTACCAGGATGGTAACATATACTTAAACATTAACTCCTCACTTTCATTTTTAGGTTCTATCCTATAATTCTCTAGTTTGTCAATTAGTTCCCAAAACCACATACCGACATAGGGGTGGACATTCTTTGATAAATATGATGAAACTCTATTTCTTATCTCGCTAAATCTTTCATACCGAATTTCATTTTTACTGAATATTTCTAATTCTATAAACAACCTCAATGTAGCTCTTAGATTTTCATCTAAGAATAAAGGAGATTTAGCACCTGTTACCTCGGTTATCACTTTATCGATTATTCCTTGTCTTTTCATAACTCTGTAAAAAATAGCTGTTAAAGGTGGATCCTTAACTGTACCTAATATGCCATATTTTTTAAACACGTCACGCTTAGCTTGTTGACTAGGTTTTATCTTCTCAGCCTGCTTTATAGCCTCTATAAGTGCGGCTATGTCTAGCCAGGATAGTCTTACTGGCTCCTTTCTTCTTTGCTTAGTCATGGTGTCCTTAATCCTTTAAATGATAGTGTTTAGAGACTTATAAAGAGATGTTTCAGAAGTAATGTGAGGTAAGTTACTTAAGAGTCATCCTTAAGTACTCACCTTCTTTCAGGCTTATAGATAACCCGATAATGGTGATCGGTTTCGTCAAAATAATCTCGCCCTTTCTAATTAACATTTCTCTGTATGGTTTAGGCATGTCATCAATATCTACTTCAGATATTATTTCACATGCCGCTAAAGGAGCTATGTGATGCCTTGGAATATTCTGTCTGTATTTCTTCATCCTACATATATAAATTACTACTTTCCTTAACTTATTCAATAGTTACTACCTCCTTCTTACTCTTAGGTTTCATTACTCCAAGCAGTACCAAAATGCCATAGATTATTGCTTCAGGTCTTGCTGGACAGCCAGGGACAAAAGCTACCCTATCAATGATTATGCCTTCCTCCATCAGTATCTTCTTAAGTTTAGGGAAGCCGCCAATAACACTATAGCTATCATACCATATACCACCTCCTACAGCACACGAACCTATAGCTAATACCATTCTTGGTCTAGGCATCGCCCTCAAGGCTTTAATAACCTTAGGTAAGACCTCCCTGGTTACAGGACCCGTAAATAGTATAACATCAGCATGTCTGGGTGACGCTACAAGCTTAATACCGAATCTCTCAACATCAAAAAAAGGAGTTAAAGCATCTAATACTTCTATATCACATCCGTTACAACTACCTGAATTTAGGTGGAAGACCCATACGCTCTTCCTTAAAGCCTTCACTACGGAATCGATACTTACTTTAGACATCTAAGTCACCTCTATATTTGAGTATATTTTTAATACTTAGCTTAGACCTACATTCAGGGCATACATCGGCATAATTATCAGAGCCAGGTATATCCTTATTCGCATACTTAATTAGTTTGGTGGTTAAGAAGGGTCTACCGCATATTCTGCACTTAACACGCTTATGTAAGAGATCTCTGAGTAAATCATCGGTATCTAACGTAGCTAATTCAAACTCTTTAGTAATTGCTATCGCATTGGTTGGACATACCTCAGCGCACATGCCACAGAAGATACACCTACCCACGAAATACCTAATTAGTCTTACATTACCTTCGTCACGCATTGTTAAGGCATTCGGTGGACATATTAATGTACATGCACCACATCCTATGCATTTTTCAGGATCTATCTTAATCTCGCCTCTAAACTCCTCAGTTATTAATGGTTCCTCAAAGGGGTACTTACGTGTAACTGTTCCAGCCTTCTTAGCTACTACGAAGAGCTTTAGAAACTTCATTTTATGGTCACCTCTTTCTAGAAAGTCTAACTATATTGATACGTTTTGCATTCACGATCTTACCATTACGTATCTCAATAATTATAACTCTATCGGTACATGAAAAACATGGATCAATACTAGCTATAGTTATTGGTGCATCAGCTAGCAATTGTTCTCTGAGCATAGGTCTTAATGCTGGTATGTTTTGGTATGTTGGTGCTCTAACCTTCCACCTATACGGTCTTCCCTTACCAGTTATTAGGAAATGTATATCTTCACCTCTGGGTGCTTCAACAGCTGCTGTCGATACTTTATCCGACTCTATTTCATACTTCTCAACTTTTATGTCTCCACCAGGTAACCTGTCAAGTAATTGCCTTATTATTGATATACTTTCAAAGATCTCTTCAACACGTACTAGAGTTCTCGATAAGTTATCCCCCTCAGTATAGACTGGTACCTTAAATGAGACGTACTTATACGCGAGGTAAGGGTAATCCTTCCTAACATCTCTATTAAGTCCTGAAGCCCTAGCTACAGGTCCAACGACACTAAGTTTTCTTGCCTCACCCTTAGTTAGTATCCCCGTACCTGTAAGCCTACGCTTAACCTCAGGTACTGAAAGCATAACATCGATAAGTTCCTTAACCTCCCTTTCTATATAGTTAAGTGTCCTAAGTACATTCTGGATTTTCTCCTTATTAATGTCCTTTCTTACACCACCAATAATATTTATACCGTACGTCTTCCTACTACCAGTTAGGTACTCTGCTAACTTCATGATAGCCTCCCTAATTCTCCATGTATGCATAAATCCCGCATCATATCCTAGTAGATGGCATGCAACACCCAGCCAGAGTAGGTGGCTATGGATTCTTTCGATCTCTAAAACCATGGCTCTAATGAATTCAGCCCTCTCAGGTACCTCAATCTTGGCTGCCTTCTCGACAGCCATTACATAACACGTTGAGTGGCAGAAACCGCATATACCACATATCCTTTCAGCAATAAATGGTATTTGTTTATATGTTAATTTACTCTCGCCAAGCTTTTCTATTCCTCTATGAATATGGAAGCCTCTATACCTTACATCAATTATGGTCTCCCCCTCAACGTATAATTCGAAATACTCTGGTTCGTGAAGTGCTGGATGATAAGGTCCTACAGGAATACCTGGAGATTCAAGCTCGGTTAAAGTGACCCCCTCACGCTTTACTGGAGGCGGTCTAACACCGTAAGGCACATCCTTTCGGAGTGGATGTAGGTCATCAGGCCAATCCTCAGGAAGTATTAACCTATAGACAGGCCTCCCGGTAACATCTATACCTAATAAGTCTCTAAACTCAAGTTCACACCAATCAGCACCTGGAGCAATATCAGCTATTGATGGTACTTTGACATCATTAGCTGGTGCGAGAGTTCTTACAATGACGTTAACGCCATAATCATCAAGACCAAAAATATAATATACAGCGAAACAACCATTCTTATTCCTCTCATCACAACCTACACAAGTCCTTACATAAGCTCCTAATTCATTATGAACTATCTTAGCAACATCGCGTAGATGCCTCCTTGAGACATCAACTATTAAGTTATTCGCTACAGCACGAGAAATTCTTACGTTATATTTAGAGAGTTTCTCTTTAAGAAGCTTTAAAACCATATCTACGGCTTTATCACTGCCCTTAGCTAATGTTTTAACGTCATTATTCTTCATAATCCGACACCTATAAATATCGTTGATAAAAATATTAAAGCTATATATACGCAGATTAGTGTCCTTGTTGCTATATCTACTCTCGACCTACCAAGAAGTACTGCCGTAACTGCATGTACTATCCATACAGCGATTATTAATAGAATAAATAATATGAAAGCTAACAAGGGATTGAGTAATCTCATAAATGGGAGAAAGAGCGCTAGTGCTGTAATTGACGCAAATATGAATCTCTTAAGTATTATTGAATAAAGGACCGTACCTAATACAGGACCGCTTAACTCTATTAGTACACCTGATGCGAGCTCAGGCTCAGCCTCTCCTAAATCGAAAGGTATTCTACCTGAAGCAACATACGACGATATAGCTAAGAGGATTACAGCTGAGATATATGAAACCTTTATACCTGTTATACCTGTGATTATTTGACTGCCTGAATAACCAAGCCCAACATTTATGAGTGTTAGTACTAAAGCTATAATTAAAGCTATTTCATTAATAATACCTATTGTTAACTCTCTAAAACCACCAATTATTGCGTAAAGGTTGTCGGAAACTATTGATGTAATTATTATTAGGCTGTGAATACTTGCTATTAAGACTATAAGTAGAGGTAAGCTTATGCTTGAAAAGAAAGTCCATGATGAACCAGCAGGTATTACAAGTAGTGTTAATATACATAAACCTACCATAACCAATGAAACCAGTAATATGGGAAATGCTGTACGAGTTAATACTAACTCCTTAGCGAATAATTTACGTATATCATACCACGTCTGTAGTATTGGCGGACCTATCCTAGAGTGTAGCTTAGCCTTAATTTTTCTCTCAATTCCATCAAGTATAGGCACTATAAGCGTAGTCAATATCACAAACGCTATCTGTAGGCTAACGTATAACATAAATTAACACCACCATAACTGTGAGCGCCATTGTTAATAGTAAGCCCATATACATAGAGGATAAGAACAGCGACTCCTCCAGAGAGCGTTGAAGCTTTGCAAAAAATGAAGCAAATATTCTACCTGTCTTCACTATCTTGCCCTCATTACGTGAACACATCGATCTTAATTTAAGTATTAAGCTTATCAAGTACTTAGATAAGTTATTCTCAATACGTGGGCCTATCAATCTTAATTTAAGTATTAAGCTTATCAAATACTTAGATAAGCTATCCTCAGCTGTAAAACCTCGTAAATACTTAAATAGTTTACTTAATTTGTATATAAATGTTGATCTTATATGGCTCATGGCTTAGTCCCACCTAACCATGGAGATTCGTACCTAGCTTTAGAGAATGTCTGGTGAAGCCCTAATAATGCTATGATTAATATAAGGGTGGTCATTAGTAGTATTAGGTATAGCTGAAATATCCAATCACCTATGGTTACTAATGGCATGGGTAAAAGTAACGGCGCTATGAAGCTGAAGGCTATGTTTGCTGAGGACATTATAGCTTCTGATGATAGCATATACCTGAAGTAGGTATGAGGTATTGTCACCCTACTAGTTTCTGTATACTCTTTCGCTGATTCAGGTCTGCCCCAATGTGCTAGTAAATACTTAGCACCATAACCAACCGAGAGAGCAGCACTTACAGCAACTATTGTTAATGCAATGATGTAAAGTATTCCAAGTTTAATATTCCGAACTATACCTAAAAACATTATTAGCTTAGATAGGAATCCAGTCATTGGTGGTACGCCTATCAGTGAGAGTATTGAGATGAGAGCAAAAAGTGAGAGTATCGGGGATAACTTAGAGATATAGCCAAGTCTTTCTAGTTCTCTAGTGTGTGCTATTAACTCAACGCTACCTGAGTCAAGGAAAAGTGCAGCCTTGAATAATGAGTGAGCGATCACAAAAAAGTATGCCGAAATAATGAATACGGGATCATTACTCATTACGTAGAGTGATATCATAATACATATTATTGATGTGTAGACAGTTGTACTGTAAGCTAGTAGTATTTTAATATCTGACTGAGCTAGGGCTTGAAGTCCCCCATAAATTGTTGTTATTGAACCGAAGACTAAGAGCATCCATGCCAGTAAATCAACGTTGTAATCAGTCATTGAGAGTACCCTGAGGATTCCGTAGATACCCATCTTGACCATCATACCGCTAAGTAAGGCTGAACCCGGTGCTGGCGCTATTGAGTGAGCTTCAGGTAGCCAGAAATGGAGTGGTGCTACAGCGGCTTTAGCTAGGAAGCCAAGTATCACTAGGATTGTTATTATGGGATGCGAAAGCCCAGTGATATATAGTTGGTTGAAGGGTACCATGAAAGCGTTATTGATACCTGCTAAGGCAAGTAGCGTCATTATCGAGATATCAGCGGGAATCATAGATACAAGGAGAAAACGTAGACCTGCCCGCCAAGCCCTTACGTATCCTTTAGCAATTGCCTCGAAGACAATTACGAAAAAACCAATTATTTCTGCCATTACCCA
The DNA here is from genome assembly GCA_964592745.1 of uncultured Desulfurococcaceae archaeon. Classification (GTDB taxonomy): domain Archaea; phylum Thermoproteota; class Thermoprotei_A; order Sulfolobales; family NBVN01; genus CAZAMI01. Next base: position 8,567 of record CAZQFL010000018.1, on the reverse strand, counting down.
GAAGATTATAAATTCTGCTAAATATCTAGAGAGGAAAAGAAGTATCATAGCTAAAGCAAAGGAATCTATGTAGGATTGGAGTGAGGATGTACCATACTTTATTCTAGCATAGCCTGTAGTATATAAACTCGCAAATAACCCTAAAAATGAAGCTAGTAGAACAAAAATTGAGCTAACATTATCGATTACCGATATAATACCTAGATGTCCCAATGCCACTAAGCATATTGGGGTTAAGTAGCCGATTACCCGTAAAGTCGTACTAATCTTAGGCACTTTCGATACTAATAGTGAACCACCAACTATTAGTAATGAGAATGCAACCTCCATTATGTACCTTGGCATATCGCTATATATAAGTGCTGTCGTGATTTTTCACCTCATTATTTAACGTTAAGTATTCAATTCATATCTATAACCTATTAACTTAATTAATGCTCTTTTCTGAAGGATTTTAAAAATGTTTTCTGTCTTCCCATAAAGTATGGCATCTGAGGGACACATAGCATAGCATGCTGGCTCTAAGCCTTTCTTTCTTAAATCCATACATAAATCACACTTAACAGCAGTCTTTGTAATACTTGAAAGGGTCGGTATTCCAAACGGACATGCAGCTAAGCAGGCTAAGCATCCAATGCATCTAGACTCATCGACATAGACAGCCCCATCCTTATCTCTTTGCATAGCCCCTGTGGGGCATGCTACAATACATGGCGCTCTACGGCAATGAAAGCATGATATAGGTCTTGAGAATCCTCTCGATATTTCAAATAACTTTATGTATGCGTGGCCATCGTGAAGGAAGCTACATACTGATTCGCATGTCTCACAGCCTATACATCTCTCGTAATCTATTACTCTTAAGTACTCTATGACATTCTTTTCATCTCTACTTTGATTATTATTGTTTTTACTCATATGAATTCACCTCTTTAAGTCCCACCTTTACTGATTCTTTTCGTAGTTAAGTATAAATGAATATTGCGAGCAGCATTTAAACCTAAAAATATAGCCCTTCCTACCTTACTTGGTCCACTTACTACATCACCTGCTGCAAAGACCTTTTCATTACCTGTTCTTAACTCATCATTAACTATTATCCTTCCACGTTTATCCTGTTTAATGCCTAAATACTCTTGATCAGGGAAGGGTGATGTCGCGATTTCACCTACAGCTTCAATAACCATATCTGCCTCTATAGTGAATTCACTTCCCTCTATGGGTATGGGTCGAGGTCTTCCCGACTCATCAGGTTCGCCTAATTTCATCTTAATAAGCTCTACTTCCTTAACATTACCAGTTGCGTCGGCTATTATCCTCTTAGGTGTTGCTAACTCCATCCACTTAACACCTAGTCTTCTCAACCTGTTGATCTCAAACGGTCCTGCTGGTGCTTCATTAATCGTCCTTCTGTATACTAGATATACCTCGTCTGCACCCCGATGAATCATTACTTCAGCAGCATCGATTGCACTCAAACCTCCACCAACAACTATTACTTTATTAGCCTTAGGGGGTTCATGATTTAAGTACCCTAATTCATAACTCTTTAACAGGAATAGATATTCAAGTGCTGTATAAACACCCTTAGAGTCCTCACCAGGTATATTCATTTTTCTCGACTTCCACGTACCTGTAGCTATTAATATGGCGTCATAATTGTTAAGTAGCTCCCTTAAGTCTACAGTATTCTTCGTAAATTCATCGCCTTCATCACGTCTTACTGTGTCTCTCTTAAATACCTTAGTATTAAGAATAAACTTAACACTAAAATTGTCACGTAAATCCTCAAAACCCTCAATAATTGAGTTGATACTTATTCTGAAGCTAGGTATTGCAAAACTCATTAACCCCCCTGGCAAAGGCAACTTATCATAAACGTCAACCTCGTATCCCTGACATACTAGATAACCTGAGGCAGCAAGACCTGCGGGTCCAGCACCAACTATAGCTATCTTACCTCTACCATGGGGACCTGCGATAGGTACCATATCTTTTTTACACATGAATGTAAATCTCATAACCTCACCATCCTATGCACAAATGTTAAAGAAAGGTTTAACATATTCAAGGCAATTATTTGTTACATTCATGTTCTTCCGCCAGTATAGACGTATTACTAGGTATTTTAAGATTTTATTTTTATAATTCAATAATATGTGTTTAAATGTTTTAAAAAGTTTCCGTGATGTATATCTCGGTTTAGGCATTAATTAATCGATTACCCTTATCTCTGTAATGTTCTTAAAACTTCCATAGCTATGCTTACATATTTCACTATACCTTCACTACTAAACGATGCGTGAGCCATATCTATTAACCAGTTGAGGACATACTGAACAGTAACGCCTAAAATGATTATTAAAATTATTAGAGTTATTATTGGTATGCTGGCACTTAATGGTTCCTTCTCAATTTTTAATTTAACTCTTTCTCTAGGTTTACCAAGCCATATAACGTACAATAATCTTATATATCCTAGGATGGATATCCCTGTGATAGCTATTAAGGACACAGCACCGAAGATGTTACCTGCCTTAAGCATTGCGGTGAATAATGCGTACTTACTGAAGAACCCTGCTAAAGGTGGTACACCAAATAGGTGTAATACACCTACTATTAGACCTATAAGTGCTATTGGATATCTCCTCCCAATTCCAGCTAATTCATCAAGATTCCTACTACCCACCGTCATGATAAACACGCCAGCTACTAGGAAGAGCAGTGCTTCGCCTATGGAGTTACTAATAACGTGATATATTGATGCCGCGACAGCCAATGACCTGGTACTTTCACTTACCGCTGATGTACCCACTGAAAGACCCATGAATATAAATCCTATATGATTTATCGCACTATAAGCTAATAGCTTCTTCACGTCCTTCTGGATAGCTAATAGGAAAGCACCCACTAAGGCACTTATAAATCCTAAAATGAATAATAATGTCATTATTGCATCCCTAATGTTAACAACAGTATTAACTGAGAGTATTGAGTTAGGACCGAAGATTGTATACATAAATCTAAGGACAGCATAAATACCTATACTATCGATTACGGCGGCGAAGAGCGCCGATACAGGTGTTGGTGCTTCCGGATTAGCATCTGGTAGCCAGAAGTGGTTGGGAAATAGCGCAGCCTTAAATGTAAACGTCCATAAAGCTAAAGCGATAGCTATGGCCGACGCTAATGTTATGTCACCAAAGCTTAAACCGCTAAATTGTGTGAAGTAACTAGATAAATTAGGATTCATGTTTATTAGCCATGAATTAGCTTTTAAGGTTAAATCGGCCATATTGAGTGTTCCAAAAGCACCGTAAAGAAAGACTAAAGCAAGAAAGTACATGGTTGTAGCTGTAGCACCTATTAAGCCATATCTTATAGCTGCTTCAAGAGCTTCAGGCTTAGATCTAAAGAAAGCAACCAGAGCGTAGGCAGCAACAGAGAGTACTTCTATCATTACGAAGAGATTAAATGCGTCACCGGTGTATACACACCCTATAGAACCCGCAGCAAGACCTAACAAGAGTACATAGTACCACTCAATTCCATCGAAATTCTCCATATACCATACACTATAGAGTGTTGTCAGAAACATTACTGAAGTAATTAATACCCCGAAGATTGCGCTTACACTATCCACTTCATATACTATACCTAATGGTGGAGGCCAACCACCAAAGAAATATATAACAACTCCCTCTCTTAGCACTGCTATTAGATTAATTATTGATAGCATTAATGCTATAGCCATTATAACGTTAGCATATAAGTGATAAAAGAGCCTGGATTTTATTTTTAATGTAGCTAAAGGTAAAATGAATGCGGCTATCATTAGTAATAGTGGGAGCCCTCCTACTGTATGCACAATCATCTTATCACCTCAATCAAATATCTTCTTAGAGTAGTGTTCAAACACTTTAGAGATGTATATTCTAGCTTCCTCCGGCTCAAGAGTCTTTACATCTATCCAATGAACGAAGAAGCACTTATCTTTTTTATCTACATCTACGACGACGGTTCCTGGTGTATTAGTTATAGAGTTAGCTATGAGTGCCATGGCATAATCCGACTCTACGTGATAAGGTACCTTAACTATACCTGGATTTATAGGCATTTTAGGATGTAAGATTCTTTTAACTACATCAGCATGTGCTTTTACCTCATTAATGAGCATGTATCTGAAGAAATATATTATGGCATAAACCATTCTAAAGAGGTTAAAAGCCTTGTATGGATTACTAACTACGAATGTACCTGTCAATCCACCAATTACTGCTGAAGTAATAATTGCCGTTAATAAGTCGTAAGTGGATAATGAACCTGAAAATACTATGTATACTATAAACACAAGTAAAGCTACAGCTATTGATGAGAGGGCCCTATTCATGCTTTCTACCCCTTAACTTGCTAATAACTCTTGTATCGACTGTACCGTAGGTTCTATATATTTGCATTATTATTACGGCAAGTAGTATGATAACCGCTAAGCCTATGACTATAGCTGTTAGTACTAGTGCTTGAGGTAATGGATCAACAGCTACTGAAGCAAAGGTCTCTATCTTATCAGGTGTTGGCGGGAAGTCTGTAAATACTGCTGGCTTAGTCATCGATCCTGGAGGCCATCTCCTATACCCTATAAGTATAGCGAATGCGTTCGCTGTATCAGAGAGTATAGTTAATGCTATTAGTTTCTTTATTAAGTTTGGCTTAGCGAATATACCGTATAGTGATATACCCATATTAACAAAGAAGGATACAACAATTATCCCTACGAGATATGTTATGAGGAATTCATTCATATCTATCACCAGACATTACAGATCTTATTTCACTTTCAGGAGTTAACATTATAATGAATGTTAGGGTTAAACCTGTTGCAACAGCGAAGCATTCAAAAATGTTAAATAGAAGTAAGGTACCACTGATTAAGACACCATTAATACTTGCTGGTAAGCCTATCGGTGAGTATGCTTTTGGCTGGTTTTGGAATATAAAGGCTTGACAACCTGTTATTAAGCCTAGGATAAGCACTATAATTGATGTTATTGATATACCTAAGAGTCCGAGGCTCCTTAACGTAAGCATGGTGTTTTTAGTTAACCCCTTACGTACTGAGAAATGAAGTGAGAATATGACAAGGATAAGTATCAATATAACAGCTGCTGTAGAACCTCCTTGGAATCCTCCACCAGGTGTTAAGTGACCGTGAAGCGCTATTGATACTGCTGTAGCTAAGACTAATGGTAACGTGATCCTTGTTACCGTTTTAGCTATGGGTGACATACCTAAAGTATCAAAGTTGCTAACTACCTCCTTAGATGCTGTATAAACACCTCTATAAATGACTACGGTACCTATTATTGCTAAGTAGAGAACCGCTGTCTCGAAGAAAGTATCTAAGCCCCTAAAATCCCAGATAACCGAAGTTACTACTTCAGGGGACATTACAGTTAGATTTTGCTTCCACGGATTGAAGGCTAATCTAAGATAATTCCTAGCTAATTCCCTAATATTTAAAGGAGGCACGTCATGACCCATAGCACCTAAGGCTACCGCATAAGAGAGTGCTAGTATAAATATAACAACAATTACAGCTATCAATACCTGCTCAAACTTCATGTTCCTTCACCTCAAACCTTTCACTTTTCTTTATTAATATAGTGAAGACTGCAGGATACAGACCTATAGCTACAGGTATGTAGACAAGAACTATATCAGGAGCCATAAGGAGGTAGAATATTATTGCGTAGGCCGTACTCTGTATTGCAGAGTATATTACTGCTGTAAGTAGGTCTCTCTCGCTTATGGCTAAGTATGTAGCTATAGATGAAAGGATAGCGAATATAGCCATTAGAAGTAATATTAGTACCTCCATTACTCAGCATTCCTCCTCTCTTTCTCTTCAAGCATGTCAACGACTTTAGGTTCTACTTTAGCAGCTTTTGATCTATGGGCTGCTCGGGCAAGTACGTGAGTACCAGTGGGTGCTAGTATCAATATAAGTATAGCTGTGATTACTGATGAACCAGCCATGAACCATCTATAAGGTCCTAGGAATTCAGCACCAGCAGCTATTAAAGCAGCACCTAAAATTGGAACTACAGCACCACCTATAGTACCAACTGTTGCTGCATGTAACCTCACAAAGAAGTTCGGAAACCTAAGCATACCTAAAGCACCCATAAGGTCACAGAATATACCTATAGCTATAAGTGTCTCTCCGATTATAATGAATGTCCAATTTACTATTTCGTAATCTAGCATCTCAATCACCCATCTCCTTTGCTTCAAGGTATTTAGCTATATAAACATCAAGAGCGTAAATCCATAAAGATAAAACCATGGCTATAGGAACTAGAAAGGGTATCTTAAGTAAAATACCTATGATGACTAAGAAAGCAGCCAAATCAAAGCTTAAAGCATCAACAGCTAAAACCCTATCAGGTACTGTAGGCCCTTTAATCACCCTGATAACGTAGATTAGGAATGATACCACATATATAGGTATAGCGTAAGTTAAGAAGGTAGTTATGTGCTCCTCTATACGCATTTGGTATATCCCCTAATTAAAATAAGGAGGAGGATTAAAAGCTCAATGTTTATGTATAAAAAGATATTCTTAATACAGCCACAATCAGCCTACTATAATCAATACAATATAGCATGTAACATACAAAGTACGAGCAAGAATAGTATTATGACATTAAACACCTAGTTAATGAATTTAGGTTTAACCATTAATGTACATACCATCTTAGCTTTTTCCGATGTTTAAGTGCATTCATAAGCTTCTGCCACAATTTTAACGTTAAGATTACCTGATCTATTATAACTCATGATATTTAATTTTTAGTTCACCTATAAGTCATAGATGACTACACAATCTTATAACGTAGAGATTAAAAACTATAGAAACTTTACGTTATTATATACTTCACCATGAAATACTGCTTCAACACGTAATCTTTAGTAGCTTAACTTTAGATATCGAAATCATTCAGATGCAGCTTTGGTTAATCTATTACTCTTTTTTATTGGGTATAGATTGCTTCCCAAGTACGATTACTAACTAAAAGAGCTTAGTGTATTTTGATCTCTTCTCTTAATTGACAATTAATGAATTCTGCTAAAGTTCCCTTCATACTGAATAAAATAGACTTTCTGCAGATATAGAGTTAGGAAAAATAGCTTACCGTGGAAAGTAGCGCTTCTCTTTGGGTATTGTTCATGTTATCACTTATTACTTTCAATATATCATTTAAATTTAAACTTGAAAGGATCTCATTGTATCCCCTTATGCCCGTAATAATTCTTTCATAGGTTTTACTTAAATTAAGCTTCTGAGATTTAAGTTCAAATATTTATATATTGATGGGATCAATTTTAATCAAAAACATTACGAATATGTTGAAAAAGTTATTTAACGTATACTACAGCATCGATTTCCAAATCAACGTTTTTAGGTAGGTTAGAAACCTCAATAACTGATCTGGCTGGTGGTTCTTCCTTAAAGTACTCTTTATATATTTCATTAAATTCTTGGAATTTATTCATGTCTTTCAGGTAAACTGTTACCTTAACTACATCTTTCATGGACGCTCCTGAAGCCTCAACTATAGCTTTGATATTCTCTAAGACCCTCCTTACTTGAGTCTTAAAGTCTCCCTTAATGACTTCACCAGTTTCTGGATCTATGGGTATCTGACCCGATACAAATAGATAATTACCAGCAATAATACCTTGACTGTAAGGCCCTACAGGTTTTGGAGCTTTAGGTGTGTAGATTACCCTACGCATTCCAATCACCCATGTCTTCTTATACGTTGAAATATTAAGTTTTAAGGTTAAGGTTTAAGGGTAGACCGTTCTCCGCCTACGGTCTTTTCCGTAGGTCTGTTCGTTATAGTTTCTCCTACTCTCCTCTCCGCCCAACAGAGAAGTGAGTAACGTGAACTAAGGGTTACCATTAGACTTATATAGAGTCTTAGGCTTAACAGATAGTACTCAAGGTAGGAAGAAACCTGCAAACAAAATCAGTTGACTATCCTGTATTGGATTATTAATAAGCTTTCTCTTTTATTATCCTTACGGTAAATGGTACACCAGCTTCATTAGATATTTTCTTAAGCTCATTAAGTACTGCTTTATGTATTGGTATACCTATTTTAAGGCGAGTTTGTGTTGTGAGCCAGGCCTTCTCGCCGGGTATCCATATACGCTCAGCTTTAGGGTGTTTCTTCAATGATTTTATCTCCGTTATGAACTTCTCAAGTCTGTCGAAGAACTCATCTTTATTCATGAATGCATCAATATTTACTGCAGCTATGGCATGACCTACGTTTGCTGGTCTATCACTAATTGTGTGTCTTACATGCCAACCCCACGCCGCACCTGATAACACGCCTGAGAATACATCTATGATCATTGAGAGTCCCGAACCTTTATGACCTCCTAGCTCCTCACCTAAGCCTCCAAGTGGTAATAGTGCTGCCTTACGTTCTCTAATAGCTTTAAGAATTTCCTTAGCATTACCGCTTAATATATTGCCTTCTAAATCTATAGCC
>CAZQFL010000017.1:0-30258 GCA_964592745.1 uncultured Desulfurococcaceae archaeon | reverse complement strand
CTTCTTAAACTCCTCCTCTAATCTTAGCTGTCTTTCCTCTAGTTTTTGCTGTCTCTCATATAGCTTCTTAAACCCCTCCTCAAGCCTCGTAATCCTATCTAATATCTCCTTAAACCCTAGTAGCCCCATTAATGCGTAACGAAACTCACGATCCTCCTCCAAAGCCCTCAATATCCTCTCCTTCTCAGTACGTGATAGACCCACTACCTACACCGATAGAAAAGTTCAAGTCAAGACTTATAAAATGGTTTGTAGTGAATAGTTTTTAGCTTATTAATCATTCTTTGCTTGGGGTGTTTTTCGTGTACTTATTGTTTATGAGGCACGGTAAAGCTGAGGAGAAGAAGCCAGGTATGAGTGATGAGGAAAGACACTTAACTAGTGAGGGTAGGGAGGACGTAATGTTAGTATCTAAACTCCTCCCAGTAAGACCTTCGATAGTTTACAGTAGTCCATTAGTAAGGGCTATAGAGACTGCTGAAATTGTTGCTGGTACTCATGAAGTAACTATAAAGATTGTTGATGAGTTAAGACCTGAGTTAACATCTCTCGAGTCTATAGCTAAATTAAAGCCTCAAGACCTAGCATTATTTGTTGGTCACGCACCAAGTATTGAGAGAGTTATTAGTGAGTTAATTGGTGGTGGTAATGTTAAGTTGAAGGCAGGTGCTGTAGCTGGTGTTGAGTTATCAGAGCTAGATAGAGGTAAGGGTGTGTTGAGGTTCATAATCACTCCAGACATAGCTAGAAAATGTTTTACTTAATTACCTAACCACCTCATACCTCATATTTTTAAACCCACCACGAACTATTATAGTTCTAAATAGGTTATTAATCGAGTCTAGAGTTGGTATGCATGACCACTTACTAATCTTTAAACGTAGCAAGATATTTATTGAGAACTCATCTCTCTCAATCCCTAACTCAGCATCGACTTCACCACAAGCTTCCAGCCCTTTCCTTAACTCCTTGAATGTAGCCCACTTACTAGCTCTTCTTAAGACCTCACTTAACTTATTAATGAAATCCTCAACCTTACCACTAAGACGTTCGGTGAAAGCTACAAGTACTGTAAACTCACAGACTAAGTTGCCATCACTACGAAACTCCATATACACATCATCAACCCATCTAAACTTTCTAGAGCTTAATGTAAAGTAAGCCCAGAAACTACTTAAGTCATTACTCCAACCCATATCCTCAAGTATTAAACCATCACTAATTCCTAGTCTCCTCCTTAACTCATCCACAAAGTCATTAGTTATATCCCCAAGCCTTAACAACTCATCAAGAGCTAGGATAAACCTCTTAAACTTACTACTAGTAATTTCCGTAAACACATCGCTACGAGATAAGACTGTATCTAAGTAATCACTAACAACCTCGGCAATAGCTTTAACTAACTTCTCCTTACTGATGCCCAACTCACTACTTAGACTATCAATAATTTTAGCTATGTTAGAGCTAAGTAAGGTAATTATCTTAACCTTCCCCTCTCTACTCAAACTATACACCATAGATAGTTAGCGTAAGTCTTTTTATCTTGGAGTATTGAACAACGTTTTAATTAATGTAACCTAAAATAAATAATGTTTAATAACTCATGTTGAGTATCGAACTTTGTTTAAGACTTTTAAGTGCCAAATTACACAGTTAACTACTGGTAACCCTCTTGAGATTCGTACTCAAATATTCGAGATGTAGATTGTGTGGTGAGGAAGTACCAGCACTTTACGATCCTGAAACTGATAGGATTGAGATATACTTACCAGTGATTAGTAAATTCTACCGAGGTGACAGAATTATTGAAGCGTTAGTAAAGATAATAAATCATGAGGTCATGCATTACGTATTCAAGAAATTATTAGGTGAGCCAACACCTAAACGTGTTGAGATCGAACATAAAGTTATGAGAAGTATGGGTATAGATTAAATCACCCCTCGGGACTCCTCATCACCATACATCAGGGGGGGGTGGGGGGCTCGTAAGGCTCATTACAGAGTGTCCTACTCCATACACTACACTCTTTACAGCCTTAAAATACCGTACACCCTACTTAGTAGGTAATACTGTTGAGTGTAGAGATGATTAATGAACTAATAGAATACTCAAAACAATGCTTACCTAAGGAGAGTGCTATTAAGTTAGCTAGAGTTTCTAAGCAGATTATTAAGGGTAAATCCGTAGGTGATGAAGATCTCTACATAGCACTACCTGATGGTAACGTACTCATAATACCAGTAAGTCAGCTACCTGAGGCGTGGTGGAACATACTACACATATATTGCTTCAAGGACTATACACCAAGTACTGAATTCATCCCTAAGCCTGGATGGATCATCATCGATTTAGGAGCCTACATAGGCACCTACACTTTATACTCTCTAGGACTAATGGGTCGGAACGGTACTGTACTAGCAGTTGAACCAAATCCTCTAGCAATTCACTATTTAAGAATGAATGTAAATGTTAATGGATTAAGTGATAATGTAATTATAGAGCCAGTAGCAATTACCTCCAGTACGGGATACGGTGAACTCTATGTGGGTGAGTATTGGGGTACCTCAACATTACTTAAGAACTACTTAGAAAGATACGGTTACAGATTTAGAAGGTATAAAGTTAGGACCTTAAGAATAGAGGAGCTAATAGAGAAGCATGACTTAAGAACTGTTAATTTAATGAAGGTGGATGTTGAAGGTTGTGAGACGTTCGTAATCGACCATCTATGGAGAGTATTAAATAACACGTTAATAGAGAGGGTAATAGTTGAAGTTCATAGGTATGTGAGTAGTACTTACGACTTAATGCTAAAGCTTAGACGTCTAGGCTATGAAGTATGGTTAAAGGACTTAGGTCTTGAAAATCAAGTATTCATTTATGCAGTAAAACACTAGGAACACCTCCTAACGTGTGGAACACCATTCACTAAATCTATTCTTACCACATTATCTTCCTCTAACCATGTTAGATACGAATTTATCGCTGACCTTAATAGCATATATTGACCTAAACTAAGTACCTTAATATTTAACCTTACAATTAACCTATTAAGTAGCTCATTAAGAGATAATGTACACCCTTCGAGTAGATTCACTATCTCATTTCTTATGAGTCTTATTGCGCCTAAATTCTCATCTATAAGCTTCAATAATTCCACACGATTAAGTACATTACCATGTGATGGTATAAAGACTTCATACTTAGTAATTAACTCCTTAATCCTCTCTATACTCTTAACTGCATCACTAACACTTAGATGGTAAGGTACCATGTATTTACTAAGAACCTCCTTAGGAAAGAGTGTATCAGCTATGAACAACACCTTACCCATCCCTAGACCCACCATACCTAACGAATGACCAGGTAACTCGATCACTTCGAAGCTCACCTCATTCAGTAATTCATCGATATCTTTAGTTGGTGATGGTTTAGCACAGTAGAGTTTTGACCTTAACTCCCTCGGAGGATATGCACCATATAGGTAGAGTGGCTCTAGGATTGGGTTCTCAATGAATGGTCTCTCAGTATGTGGCGCATATATGTTAATCCCTAATCTCTTATGCATGAATGCATTACCACCTATGTGGTCAGCATGGGAGTGAGTGTTAACTAAGGCTCTAATCTTAAATCCTGACCTTGCTAAAGTATTGATTACTTTCCTAGCACTATCATCATCAATACCTGAATCTACAACTATACACTCATGTTCATCAACTATTATGACTCCTATGTTGGTTCTCCCAGGAATTAAGAGTACGTTATCTGTGATTCTCTTCAGAAAGGCTAACACCCTATATAAATATACTGAATACCTTAAAGTAGTGATTCAACGTACATACACTACCTTCCTAAAAGTACATGTTAAGTAAGCTACGTAAGTAGTAGCTATAGAGATGAGTTCAGGTATTGATGCACCTCTGGGTATACCTTGAGTGAAGTGTAAGTACCATAGTAAGATACTGGTAGTCAAGCCTATGACTAACCACGGAATCTTATAGGCTATCGTGGAGTATGTAATGTATGTAGCCAACACTATGAACAAAATCACTGATACTACGAAGTGGGTATAGCCGAAGGACTCATTAATTGTACCTACTAGAATTAGGGATAAACCTATTATCGATATGAGGAGTGATTCTAGTGACTTAGTATATTTGAGTATTAATGCTGACTGAATAGCCATTAAGTAACCGTCCAGGACTAAACCTGGGTTGAAGATTATAGCACCTATGGAATTACTTGGATGTCCTAAATCGCTTAATGCATTATTAATTATGTCCCACCACCTAGATAACGCTATAGATAATAAAATGAACGGTATAGGTGTGAATGGGTTCACCTCTTTATATGTTTTTAAATGGATGGTCATTGGTTCATCCTTTCCCCCACAGTCGGTCGGGTTTCATCCGTCATTGCGGGGACGTTCACCACCGACTCCAGGCGACGACACATCTACATACAATACCTTTCCAGCAGAAATATAAGCATAACACATCACGGAGAACATACAAAAACATATAAATCAAGCTACGGCGAGTAAGTTCTAATGATGCATGTTAGGATACCCACCTAAAGCACCTAGGACCTTAATATCCTCTTGATTATACTTAATAGCTCATGCTCTGATGGTAATCCTATAAATGCTAACCTACCATTAATAGCTATTGCAGGTACGCTCATTACTGAGTACTTATAAGCGATGTCGGGGTTCTCATAGAGCTCTATGACCTCACTAGTTAGCTTACCTCTACTCATGTATGATACATACGCAAACATGTTAGCGGTTATGACAGCGTATGGACAATATGGACATGTTGGTGTAACCATTACTTCAATATTAATACGCTCATCACCTAACTCCTCAATCGCCTCCCTAACATCATTACTTAGTCCTACATCCTCAGTACCAATTCTTATTATCGTTTCAATAAATGAGTTAAGCTCCTCACCTGAAGGTATACCTACATACCTTATGTAACCATTAAGTAAGAGTATCGTTGGTACTCGACTCACATTAAAGAATTTAACTAAGGCCTTACCCTCACTCTCATCTAGAGAGTACTCACGAATCTTCATAAGGTCAGTCTTACCAGCAATTACTATTGCTTGTCTTAATGCCTCAGCTAAGTCCATTGCAGGCTTACATGTTGGACATTTAAGACTTCTAACAAAGAAATACATGACTACAGGCTTATAGATGCCCTTAAATAATTTAGCGATTTCAGCAATATCACTCTGTGATAGAGATATTTCGAACATCCAGCTTAAGCTATCATTGAAATCTTCAGAGCTACTCACACAAGCACCCAGCATTAGACTTTAGTAAGTTTAAAAGTATTAAGTAAGCTAACTTAAGTATAATTTAAGGTAAAGACTTAAGTAATCGCTAAGTACGTGTATTGCGGAATGTGAATAGTAACACATGTTATCGCTTAAATCACCCGATCTAAAAGCTATTAACACATACTAAAGGGCGCATTAGGTACTGTTTATAACCTTAAATCTAATAATTATGCCCTTACTCCCTAGGGTAATTATTTCATAAATGTTGTAGTGTACTACGTAATTGGTAGGGAATGTGAAATTCTCTAGGATATCGTTAGCATCAGTGATCTCTAAAGTTATGGGTAGCGTAAGTAGTGGTCGGATAGTGGTTAAGGGTGTCAGTGTCGATACTCCATTTACCTTAATAATAGATGTAGTTAATTTAACAATAACATCATGTACGCTCAAGTTAGCCGATGAGTCAATGATTACTGGTGTTGACTGCCTTAACATGTTAGCAGACGTCTTGTGTACTGAGTGTAATGCTGAAGTCGTTAGGGAGGAAGGACTAGGCATGACTGAAGGTACTGTAATTAGTGAACCTTCAGAGCATAGGGAGATCCTCAGGTTTGATAAATGTGTTATATTTGACTTACTTAGTGATTTGCTCTTGAATAATAAAGAATTCGTGAGTAGTATATTGAAACCCACAGTACATATAGGTGGTAGTGCAGGACCCCTTATGGATGTTATAAATGATGCTCGTAAAGTAATTAACGTAGGTACTTACTTGCTATACGTAAGGTCTAGGAATGCAACATACTACTTACTACTCAGAAATGGGAGAGTTGCTACAGCTATTAAGCAAGTAAGGAAGAGAGGTTTCGTTGATATAGGTAATAACGTGTTGAAGGAACTAACCTCATTAAGTAATGAGATGGTAGCTCTGGCACTATATAAGGTTAATGACATGAAAGTACCCAAGGTCATTAGAGATCTAATACTTAAGTGTTGAGGTATTCACACATAAGGCTAAATAACGTATTAAGATCATCAACATACTTAAACTCATACGTAGATACCCTACCGGGTACTTACTAGGATGAGCAATATTGCTAATGAACTACTCAGAGTAATTGACTATATTTCTGAGAAAGCTATTAACAGAGGTGCTACTGAAGTTGAGGCTTACGCTACATATAGTAAGAGTGTTGAGGCTCTAGCTCATAACAATAAGCTACATACAGCTTCTGAAGTGAAGGATTTAGGTGTAGGTATTAGAGTTGCTATAGGTAAGAAGGTAGGATTCTCATACACTAATAGATTTGATGATGAAAGCTTAATTAATGCTATTGAAAAGGCGATGGAGGTTGCTAAGGGAACTCCTGAGGATAGATTTTGGAGAGGCTTCCCAGGTGGGCCCTTCACCTACACTACACCTAAGGATACTTTCTCTAAGAGGATAGCTGATAAATCAACTACTGATGCTGTTAATGATATTAAATCGTTACTTGACATAGCGTTAAGAGATAAGAGAATCACTGTAGTCTATGCTGTTTCATCTTATACATACTCCATAGTAGCTATAGGTAACAGTAACGGTGTGAGGGGTGTTGATGAGGGTACAGCTACTTCAGTAGGTCTTGAAGTTGTAGCTAATGAGGCTGGCTACACTACACCATCTGTTTTTGAGATGTGTAGTAGGAGGGTTGAGGAATGCTCAATAGATGATGTGGTTAGTAAGGCTGTAGATAAGGCATTGAAAGCATTGAAACCAATTAAAATAGAGCCAAGAACTTACGATGTAATATTAGAGCCTGAAGCACTTTCATCACTATTCACGTATACGGTAATGCCTGCATTAAGGGGTGATAACGTTGTCAGAGGTAAATCCCCCTTAAAAGGTAGGGAGGGTGAACAGGTGACTTCTAAGTTATTAACTATAGTTGATGACGGCTTAGTACCTGGTGGTATGGCTACATCAAAATTTGATGGTGAAGGGGTACCTAAGAGGAGGACTGAGCTAATTGTTAGAGGTGTATTGAAGGGGTTTATATATGATACATACTGGGGTAGGAGAGCTGAGAAACCATCAACAGGTAACGCTGTTAGAGCATCATACAATACACAACCAAGTGTAGGCTTTAGTAACTTCATGGTGACACCAGGTACTGAATCTATTGATTCCTACATTAATACATGTGAAAGAGCTCTCCTCATTAACGAATTACAGGGTGCTCATAGCAGTAATCCAGAAACTGGTGAGTTTAGTGTTGTTGCTGTACCAGCGTGGATCGTACGTAAGGGCGAGTTAAAAGCTGTTAAGGGTGCTATGATAGCAGGTAATGTATGGAGGAAATTGAAGAGAATAAACTTCATAAGTAGGGAGGTAAAAGATATAGTATCGCTAAAGCTGCCATGGATTGGATTTGCTAGCGTTAAAGTTATTATACAATAGGATTCATTGACAGGTTAAGTGTTTCCCCGCTTACTGTGATTAGAAGCATTTAGAAATTACGGTGAGCAGTTAACACGCTTTCGCTCAGGACTCCTCACCGTAGAGGCTTCTAGTTGCTTGGGAGCTCTCAATCCTACGATTTTCAGAACCTCAAGGTCGCCAATCAAACCTATAAGCTTCACTCCTAATAAACATACAACATCGCCTACTTAATAGCGCTAAAACATTCAAAAGTATCTAGAAATGTTTAAATTTAACGTAAAATCGGTGACAGCCTCATAGGTATTTACGTTCTTTATGGAGTTAACTTTTTATAATTGTTACATCATCTTTCTAAGTAGGTTGGGCTAAGTAACTAACATACCTAGATAGGTGAGTTTAGTGTAAGTACGTAAGTGAGGTTTAAAAGGTATGAGGACGTTAAGTAACATCATTGAAGGGTTTAGGGATGTTCCTTCACAGCTAATAATGTATACAGTAATAGATGCGTTCTTCTGGTCCTTGATATGGCTCATTGAGGCACCTTACCTTAAGTCATTAGGATTTACACCTTTTGAGTTTGGCTTATTCGGTTCTATATCGGTAGCTTCATCTATTGTAACACTGCCGATAAGTGGATGGATTGTTGATAGGTTTAGGCTTATTCACGTAATGATAGTGTCTTTGATAGCCTCCTCAGGAAGTATTCTATTAATGGTTACTGGTGTGAAGATACTAATTTATCTCTCAGCATTTCTAGGAGGATTCGTTGGCTCTATACCCTTCATAGGTTTTAGAGTATTGGTTAGTAGGGTTGTTAAGGAGGAGAGGTATTACTATGTTTACCCTTACATTGATGCTTTAGATATGGTGGGTAATGCTATAGGTAGTTATGCTGGCTGGCTACCTGAGATAATTGTTAAGACTTACGGGCTATCCTACCTTGAGGTCTATAGATACACATTACTTACTACAGCTATGCTATCATTACTTGCCATCATCCCATTAATTAAGATTAAGATCGTAGAGACTCCCAAAACATCGAGGAGTGTGAAGGGGTTTGTAGAGTCATTTAAGGGTATACCTAGAAGTACGTGGAGAGTTATCGGTAAGATAATGGTGTTTGAAGCACTCATAGGGTTAGGTGCTGCGATGTCTATACATAACATCAGTTATTACTTCATGCTTAAGTATGGTATTGAGAGTGGCGAGCTAGGTACACTCTACGGTACTGAATCATTACTTATGGCGTTACTCATGATGTTCATGCCTAAGGTTAGTGAATTTGTTGGTAGTCCGCTCAAAGCTTTTGTTCTTGTAAGCTTTACGAGTATACCCCCACTAGTTGCCATAACATTCGTTAATAACTACCTACTAGCATTCGCATTATACATAGTTAGGACTGTATTGATGAATGTTGCAAGCCCGCTCTTTACAGCATTCATGATGGCTGTTGTACCATCTGATCATAGAGGTAAGGCTTCATCAATAGTTGATCTATCTAGGAGTGTACCTAGTGCTATTGGTAGAGGCTTAGGTGGTTACATGTTAGGCATAGATCTAGAGCTACCCCTAAGGATTACAGCAATAATTTACACATTATCCCTAACATACCTATTCCTAGTATTTAGAAGTGATAAGTTAAGTAGGACTAAGAAAGCTATTTAGCACTATAGAAGCTCCTTAAATGATTTAAAGGGTGCTTTAAGAGGGTTCCTCTTATGTTCAGACTTCTTATGTAGTTCTAAGACTCTCTCAACAACCTTCTTAGGTATACCAGTTACTTCAGGTACTTTCTCCGCTGGTATACCCTCATCAAAGATCCTGTAGAGTACCTCGTCTATTTGTTCATAGGTGATCCCTAACTCACCTTCAGCTGTGTGTCCAGGCCATAGGTCAGGTGTTGGCGGTCTTAAAACAACTTCTTCAGGTATCCCCAGATGCAGTCCTAAGGCCCTTACTTGAGTCTTATATAGACCTATTATTGGGTATGCATCTGCTGCCCCATCACCCCACTTAGTGAAGTAACCTATAAGCCATTCAGACCTATCACTCGCTCCTAACACTAGTCTATTCTCTAGATTAGCTATGGCGTAGAGTGTAAGCATTCTAGACCTAACCTTAATATTACCCTTAACTATCTTAGGTGCTGACTCGTAACTCAGGCCTAGGAGGTCGAGGAATGCCTCTACAGCCTTAGTTATGTCTAATACATGAAGATCTAAACCTAAGAATTCAGCAGTAACTTTAGATAATCTGTAGGACTCACCACTACTTTCCCTCTCAGGTAGGTGAACAACCTTAACTCTATCCTTACCTAAAGCCTTAACAGCTAAGGTTGCAGTAAGAGCTGAGTCGCTACCACCACTTAAACCAATAACTACGCCCTTAGCACCCGACTCTCTAACGAGGTTACTAATAAATGATGTAATAACTCTCGTAGCTTTATCAAAGTCGAAACGTAGGTGAGGGGGTAGACTCATGACTTCCTACCCTAAAAACACGCATACATGAGGAAATAAGCATTCCTCACTACACAGACTAATAAAGTAACGGGTTGTTGTCATAACTTAGTCTACCTATGATGTATATACTTCAAATACCTTCCTACACAGTTATTTTATGGTGAATAATGTCACGTGAATTTACGATTAAGTTGCCTGAGACTCTAATAAGAGTTCTTAAGGAGTTAGGGATAGATATTGAGGCTAAGGTTATTGAGTTGCTCATGAATGAAATCAGTATCGAACGCAGTAAGAAAGCTAAACTTCATGCTGAACTAGCTAAATACTTCTTAAGTGAAGGTAAAAGACTTATTGATAAGAACCCCGTACAAGCGAGTGAAAAAATCTATAAGGCAGCTGAGGAGGCTATAAAGGCCTTAACGATGAGTCTAGGGATGGAGAATGTCTTAAGCAAGGTTGAGGAGAGAGGTAGATGGACTACTTCTGACTTGGAGAGAGCTGTTGAGGCTTTAAGTGATAAGTTAGGTAAGTGGTTGTATGATGCATGGGATCATGCATGGGTACTTCATGTATGGGGTTTTCATGAAGCGAAACTTGATAGTGAGGCAGTAAGGAGGAGGGTTAAGGATGTAGAAATGATAATTAAGGAGATGGAGAAGTTAGTTAAGAATCTGTAACTGTTAACTATTTAAACTATGATACCTCTAGAGTTCACACGTTGGGCATCCACCAGCGTACTCCTCACTTGCAACCATTATTTCTTCCTTACCTATCCTGAACCATCTATGATATATTTTATCTTTATGTATGAACTTCTTAGGTACTGACTTTAATATCTCCTCAACACTCTCACCGATCTTTATTACTTGCTCAGGTTTTGACCTATCTCTAAATACTGTGACTCCCTTACATCCAAGTCTCCAAGCTATAAGGAATACCTTTCTAACATCTTCCTCTGATGCTTCATATCTAAGATTGACTGTCTTACTTACAGCGTTATCTACCCACCTTTGAAATACTGCTTGAACTCTTACATGCCACTCAGGGTCTATGTCATGAGCTGTTCTCAGTACCTCTAAGTACTTTCTAGGTAGTACCTCTTTACGCCCCTTAGCAATCTCTATCAATACATCTGTAGTTAGTTTACCTAGCTTACTTAGGAATTTCTTAAGGTAGTTGTTAACCTCAATAAACATACCTATTGTCGACTCCCTCACATAGACTAGAGCGAAGAATGGCTCAATACTTGAGTTAACCCCAGCTATGATGCTTATGCTACCTGTTGGTGCTATCGTTGTTACCGTAGCATTCCTAGTACCCTTTACCATTTCCCTTCTTAATGATTCCCAATCAATAGGTGGTCTATCACTAACTAACTCCTTAACGTAATCACTAACCCTACTCTCATCGTAGATCTTGTTAGCGGGTACTTGAGGCTCCCAGTTAAACCTACCCTTGGCATGTATGCTATCATTAAATGCAGGGTAAGGTCCCCTCTCTAAAGCTAATTCATTACTGGCTTCCCTGGCCTTGAACGCTATAAACTCCATTAACTTATCAGCTAGGTATAAAGCGTCATGACTATCATACCTAATACCTAGTTCAGCAAGTAGGTCTGCAAAACCCATAACACCTAAACCAACTTTCCTAGTCCTTAATACGGCCTCCTCAATTCTTGGATCCGGATACCAAGACATATCTATAACGTCATCGAGGAATCTAATAGCTAACTTAACGGTCTCTTCCAAATCGTCCCAGTCAATTTTACCATTCCTTATGAATGCCCTTAAATTTATACTGCCTAAGTTGCATGCCTCCCAATCAAGTAGTGGTGTCTCACCACATGGGTTCGTAGCATGTATGTTACCTATACTTGGTGTCGGATTATGTTTATTTATAGTATCTAAGAACACCATACCAGGGTCTCCAGATCTCCATGCACACCTAACTATTAGTTCAAACAATTTAGCAGCATTGATCTTACTCCACGGCTCACACTTACTTAATACATCGTTGTTAGGACCGTATATCTTAACTTCAGGACATGTACGTGGGTTGTATAGAAACCACTCATCGTTATTCTTTACGGCCTCCATGAATGAATCATGAACTCCTACACTTATGTTAAAGTTCTCGAAAACTCTCTTTTCACCGCATTTAGATTTGATGAATAATTCAATATCTGGGTGCCAGTCATGTAGTATAGCCATCATTGCGCCTCTTCTCTTACCTCCCTCCTTAATTACGTCAGCAGCTGTATCGAAGAGTCTCATGAAGCTTACTGGACCACTACTATGACCTCCAGTACCTCTAATCACGTCACCCTTAGGTCTTAATGGTGAGAAGTCGAAGCCGACACCTGCACCTGTCTTGTGCAGTAGTACGGTAACTCTTAGTGCATCAAGTATGGCATTAGTATCGTCTTCAAGAGGTACTACGAAGCATGCGGCTAGCTGATGTCTACGTGTAGCTGCATTCATTATTGTTGGAGAGTTGGGTATGAACTTAAGTTTAGACATTACATCGTAGAACTTATCGGCATAGTCATCAACTGGATTACCATATCTTGACTCAGCTAATGCTATAAAATTAGCAACTCTTCTGAAGGCATCATTAGGTGTCTCCTTAACTCTACCTAGTTCATCCTTAAGTAAGTACCTACTATAAAGCAGCCTAATTGCTTGATAAGTAAGTACCTTCTCAGCATCTTTAAGTTCACCTAACTCCTTACCAGCCTCTCTATAGACTCTTAACAATAGCAAGTATTTAGCGAAATCATGCCATCTATCATCGATAGATGACCAAATCATTGCAACATGCTCTAAAGCATCAAGTAATTGATCATCTGTAGGCTTCTCAATACCTCTACTCTTAAGTAACTTGATGGCCTCCTTACTCAACATCTCAATATCCTTAGCTGAAATACCAGCTCTCCTGGCAGCACTAACTACTAATTCATTAGTCATTACCTCACCCAACACCCATGAATATCTACGTTACAAGACATAAAAATACAAATTGAATGCCATGATATATCTACTATGGGTTACATAATTGTCGAGTAGGTGTGTTCAATTACAGCGAATATAGTTATGGTCTTAAAGGGATTAAATCATGATTAATAATTATATCCTTACTTAATATATTATTAGGGTTTCCAGCATTGAGGGTTATTGCTTCAGCTCCAGGCAAGATAACGCTATTCGGGGAACATGCAATAGTTTATGGTTACCCAGCAATTGTTAGTAGTATTGATAAGAGGGTCTACGTTAGAGCTGAGACTAGGGGTGATGATGAGGTCAAGATATATGCTAAGGACTTAAGAATTCCTGGAGTTATAGTTACTTACAGGCATGGTGAAGTCATTGTTGAAACGGACTATGGTAAAACATTATCAGCCATAGCCTACATAGAGAAGGCGCTAGAAATTACCTCAAGATACCTAGATACTCGTAAGGGTGTTAATCTTGAAGTAACTTCTGAAATGCCTGTAGGTGCCGGCCTAGGCACGTCAGCTGCTGTATCAGTAGCTACTATAGCAGCATATGCTAAGGTATTAGGCTATGAATTAAGTAAGGAGGAGATTGCTAGACTTGGATGGCAGGTTGAGAGGGAGGTTCAAGGTATCGCCTCACCAATGGATACATCGATAGCTTCCCACGGTGGCTTCTTAAAAATTATTGGTAGGAGTGGTAAATATGAAATTAGTAAGGTAAAGGTTAGTGGGTCATTACCCTTCGTTATAGGTTATGTGGAGAGGGAGGCTACAACTAAGGACTTAGTTAGGAAGGTTAAGGAGTTGAGAGAAAGGTATGGGGTCATTATTGATGAGATTATGAGAATTATTGGCGAATTAACGCTTAGGGCTGAGAAAGCATTAACCAATAATGACTTAACAACACTAGGTGAACTTATGAATATCAACCACGGATTACTAGACGCATTAGGAGTATCTAATAGGAAGCTTAATGAATTAGTCTACGCTGCTAGAAATGCTGGAGCCCTAGGATCTAAACTAACAGGTGCTGGTGGTGGTGGATGTGTTATAGCGCTAACACCCGGTAAACAGGAGGAAGTTGAAGTTGCTATGAAGCTATACGCAACACTAACTTTGAAGACTAGACTAGGTGTTGAAGGTGTTAAGGTATTAGTAGAAAGACCTTAACTCACTACCCTTAAATATTCTTGAAGCTAACTTCCTAGCTACATCAATGAACTTAGAGTACTTAACATGTAGATAAACCCTAAAGAATGCTATCTCCTTAGGCATTAACCCTATAGCTGTATCCCTAACCGACCTCCTCTCAATAGCTCCATCAGGCATTACAAACCCTATTTCAGCATCCTCAAACATAGGATTTGTTGGTAATTTAGGTGAATCAACAAATATAGCTGATGAGTCTATGTTAGCACCTAATTCCTTAAGCTTCATGATCAAGTTCTCCTCAGCAACTCTCTTAACCAGCCTAACTAAAGCTGACATACTACCCTGTACCGGCTCCATAGACTCATATATGACCTTGTAAGGAACTAACCTATTAAGTAGGTACTTAGCTTCCTCAGTACTTCTCACATCTGGATGTGAAAGTACGTAATCATCGTCGAGCATTACATACTTATTAACATCACTTATAGCTTCACCAAAATTTAATATGTCATCGATTCTAATGAGTAAATCACCCATAACCTTATCAAAAGCTCTAGCTGTCTTATGGAAGTATACAGTCTTGAACATGTATAGTCTAGCTATTAGTAAGTGATCAAGTACATCCTTAGCCTTATATTCTAAGTATATGTTGTCACCTTTAGCGATAGAATTATGGAGTAATCTAGTCCAATCAAGTCCTAAACCGTAATTAGCTCCCGTGTATAGTGAGTCCCTAAGTATGTAGTCTATCAAGTCAGCACTATATGGTCCCTTAATGATATAATACAGTGTCCTCTCTGTTACATCATTACTTATGCGTGATGTTAATGGCCAAAACTCTATCGTTGGAGCCTCAACTACTTTACTCATAACTTCAGCACTTAATGAATACTCCTTCTCTATATACTTATCAAAGCATTGACTTAGTTCTGGTGACTCCCTAATTATCCTACCACCCATGACTTCATGGTTAACACCATACTTCATTAATATGTAATCCTCAAATGTATGGGAGAAAGGCCCGTGACCTATATCATGTAGTAACCCTATGAGTCTAGCAGTCATTACTAATCTCTCTAACTCTGATCTCTCAATATCTAATCTAGAATAAACGAATTCAGCAAATTCTCCAGCGATATGCATAACACCTAATGAGTGTGAGAACCTAGTATGTACTGCTCCAGGATATACATATTGAGCTGCTGGTAATTGTTTAATCCTTCTTAACCTTTGAAATGCTGGTGAATCTATTATGCACTTCTCATGGGAGTATACCTTGATGTATCCATGTAGTGGGTCCTTAATTAGTATGTAATCACTCTTATACACGCTCAATCTCCGAGAATACGTACTGTTACAAACTTTTCTACTTACCTTACTTAATGAATAGAAAGAGTACAGGTAGCGTGTTAAGTAACGCTAAGGCTAGCATCAACATACGTTCAGCAACTCTAGCAACCCCTTGAACGCTATAAGCTATATCAAATATTTTATGACCAACAAATTTAACATTCTTAATCACTACCTCAAGTGTTGAATACTTAGCTCTTACCTCATTATTTATAGCACTAGTTAATGCTTCCCTTACAGCATTAACTAAAGATCTACACTCACTAACAATATCATAAGGACTCTCCCTAATTGAAGCTGCACAACTATGGTCATCAGGAGTTATTATTTCTGCATCTCTAATACCGAGACTCCCTATCAGCTTCTCTAATTTCCTTCTAAACCTACCATCCATGTTATTACCATAGACGTATACTAAAGCGTATCTAGAACCATCATTAAATCTTATAGTTAATACTCTTACTAAACCATCACATAATCCCTTACATTCGCTAATGGATGCTATGCCCTCACCATAACCTACGTAGAATTCCTCACCTTTACTACAGGAGTAATTCCTCATTACTTCAAATATTAAATCTTTAACCTCACCAACATCACTAACCTTAGGACCTTTAAATGAGTGTGAATCCGCTATTGCCTTAACTAATAATTCCTTCTTATCTCCTCCCGTGGATTCAATTAAATTCCACAACTCATATGGAAGGTCATCATTACCTATGCGTTTATTCACTAAGAATAAAGCTATGAATGTAGGACCGTTAAGAGTGAATGACTCCCAACCACTACTTAGCTTAACTCTATAAGGTTTACACATATTTAACTTACACTCATACTTGTAGGTATCATTTATTGCATTATGAATTAACTTAGCGATTCTTTCAGAATCATCTGAACTAACGAGATTATGTTCATGAGAACCTGGTGTGTGGAATATGAATGGCTTAATTCTCGGTTCAAGTAGTGATTGTAGATGGTATATGAATCTGGCTGAACCGACATTTCTAAATGGTCCATAATGTAGTGTTGGGAATATTAGTGCTATATCCTCAGCACCTTCTCTTTCAATCATTATTACCTTAACTTTAAGATCGTCTATCATCGTGTATTTCCCAAACTCATTCTCCAGTCTTAACGGGTTACCTGTTAGCCATGTATTAATGAATGCTCTCATAATACGTACTGGTGAGTAACCGTAGTCCTTACCTAAGTTCTCTAGGAACACAATATATGTGAGACCTACAGTGATGGATATCAACTGTATAGTTAACGCCGTAAGTACTAAGTCACCCCTAAAAGACTCCATAATAAGTCCATTTATCACGTAAAATACTACAAGTGTTGGTAACGTAGCTAATGGGACAGCAACTATGGGGTTTATGAATACACTTAATATTATAAATATAAAGCCACTAATAGCTACTATACCTGTACCTCTAAGTCCTATCAACCTATAGAACACTATTTCAGCAGGTAGCGAAGCAATAATAACAGCTAATGAGAGTCCAATAACTCTTCTCAAATTAAAAAGCCTTGAGATAGCTAGTATAGAGTACAGTATCGGCAGTAGTAAGCCTATTATGGAGTAATTAAATAAGTTAGCAATTACTGAGTTAAGGCTTAAAATGTCATCACTATTAATTAAGCTGAGGATAATTATCAATAAGGCATAGGTGATTATTAGGGCATTAGTTCGAGGTAGTATGTGTAGTCTCCTATAGTACTTTCTCGTTACGTCATCAAGCTCCATATCGTTACCCTTAACCCCTAACGTCAATACATACTAAGTAATTACTTACTATTAAGCTTAGTGCTCCAAGGATTTACTCATCCCACCTTAAGCTGTAGTAAAGGTGTTCTACCTCCTACGTTGAATGTATTTAGTAACCCTACTTAGAATTACTATACCGAGTAAGAGCAATACCGTTGCTATGTATATTCCAGGATAGTAACTACCTGTTAAATCTCTTGAAATTCCACCAATTAGAGGTCCTACAAGAACGCCACATACTAGTGCTGTAAGAAGTAAACTATAAGCTGCTTCAAGTCTTTCCTTACCCCATACTTGAGCAGCAATGAGGGGTGCAAGTGTGACATTGGCACTAAATAGTATTGCTGAGAATGAAACTCCAATGGTGATGAGAGAAATTGAGACATAAAATCTAAAGAGTAATGCATTAATTACGACTAAGCTATAGATTACGATTAAAGTTCTCGCTATTCCTAAATACTCGCTAATCGCACCTATAGCTATTCTACTAATGATTGCAGTTAATGAATATATACTCATAATTATGGATGCCATCATAGGATCAGCACCTGTTATTTCTCTAATTAAAGGGATTAAGTTACCCACTATTAGTCCGTCAAATAATGTTGTTAGAAAGAGTACTGAAGCAATTAGTACATATTCCTTAGATTTGAGAATTTCTAGAAATCCTCTACTAATGCTTATAGGAGTCTCAGAGGGTTCGCTAAGTAATATGGTTGAAAATGACATGATAATTGCAGCACAAATTGAATATATTACTAAAGGTGTTCTCCAATTACTAAAGTACTGTATTAAGTAGGTAGTCAAGGGAGATAAAACAAGTATACCTAAGCTATACGCACTAACGATAATACCAGTGACGATACCTACGCCCTTCTTTTGACTAAACTGCTTAACGCTTAATGAGACAGCTATGACGTAAGCGAAGGAGTTTCCTAGACCATAAATAAATGCGTAAGAAATTATTAATAGAGCAATGTTCGGCGATAATGCAGCTAATAATAGACCAAGAGTCATGAGTATTCCCGTAATAGTGAGGAGTTTCCTAATACCTAGGACTACCTTAAGGTAATTAGTACTTAAGAAACCGATGATATTAGCTATGTTCAGTAAGCTAAAGGGTAACACACTTACAGATCTACCTACTAGGAATTCAGACTCAACAAAGGGAATGAAGACAGACCATAGGTGCTTAAGTGATGTAATTACTATCATTAGAAAACAGAGCGTAATCGTAATTGCGTGTTTAAATATATTTAAGCTCTTCATCGGTACCCCCACAACATAGAAATCTCATAGCTCACTACCTACCAATACTACTTGACCAGAAGTACTTAGAGGTATTATTCTCAATTCTCACCTGCCACTATAATAGGTAAGATAGTGAGCATGTTATTAAGATCATTAATGTTTGAAGTTTTACTTTAGAAGTACGTACTACCCATATGTACGCTTATTTAAACAGTCATTGCTATATGATTTGTTCTTGTCCCTAAATATTGAGTGACACCTTTAATTTTTCGGTAACAGCATTATTGCGGGTAGTGAGGTGGAGAGGATACTAGCTGATGTTAAAGTACTGTGGAGTAACCTGTACAGGAATGTTAGGTCACTATACATAGCGTTTGTTAAGCCGAGGGATACATACGTAGGTTATAGACTACTTGCAACAATGAGTAAGTTTAGAGATGAGTTTAAGGACGTAGATGATCTTAAATATAGGTTTTTATTGAGGATTAAAGTTAAGAGTAAGATTAAGGATAGTGATTTAGCGTTCATACCTATGATACTATCTACTAATTTAATAGCTAAGGTAGTATCTAAGAATCCAGACTACAGCGTAGCTGTAATGACTGTTAAAGGCTTTAAGAATCCAAAGCTAATAGCTGCTTCAGTAACCTTTAGTAAAGGTGCTGAGTGGTTATCAGCTGGTGTTAGACCAATAATAATAACGTTTAACCCGGACGTTAATACTAAATCATTGAAGAGGTTATCAGGTAAATTAGCTAAGGTGTTATGGGATGAAATCAAGTCTAGAATTAACTACTCAGGAATTAGGTATGCAGGAATTATAGAGTCCATGAGGCTGTATCCAGTACTCTCGGTGATAATCCTCAATAGTAGAGCCTACGGTGTTGAAGAGATTAAGGCAGTAATATCTGATGGTAGTGAGTATAAGGAGGTTAAGATACCTGTAAGACTACCTGAGTGGAAGCTTGAGGACTTACCTGATAGAGTCATTGAGGATATCAAGGTTGTGATTATTAACCCTATAAGGAAAGGATTGCCTTTCGCAGCTAAGGGTGCCTTCATTACAGGGCCGCCAGGTGTTGGTAAGTCAGTAATGGCTGAGGCACTAGCTGATGCTTTAGGACTTAAGATTGTTGAGTTAAGACCGCAAACATATAGGTCAATGTGGTATGGAGCTACTGAGAAGATGCTTAATGCTATATTCCAACAGGTGATTAGGAGGAGAAAAGAGATTGCATTAGTAATTGATGACGCGGAATTCATATCGTCAAGAAAGTACACGATACATGAAGCACACATTAGTGAGATATCAACTGTTCTTTACCACTTACAGAGGCCTGATAGACCATTCACTATATTAACTGCTAATAATCCTGACCTTATAGATCCAGCAATACTTAGACCTGGAAGAATTGATGTAATGATTGTACTTGGTTACCCCGATAGAAGGATGAGAAGGAAAGCCATACTTAAGCATGTGAATAGATACAAGATAAGAATAAGTGATGAACTCATAGATGAGATCGTGGATATAACTAAGTGGTACTCATTAGCGGAGGTTGAGGCATTCATAAGATTAGCAGCAGGTAAAGGTGATGGTAAGATCACAGAGAACGAGATTAAATGGACTAAGAAGAAATTTAACATAAGTCCAACAGAGAGAGCATCAATACAGGAGTACCTAAGATGGTGGGCAAGTAAGGTTCAAGGAGTAGTTATAACTTATATACCTAATGAAAATGAAATCTAACCTAAATGGCTTAATTATAGGTAGCCCATTAATCTAAATATGAATAAAATTGCGAAGCTTATTGAACTTATTAATACATTATCATCTATTGGTTTCCATTCAAACCTCTCAATAATTGATGCCGCAAGCCCAGCTACCAATCTTGCAATACCGGCGAAGTAGGCACCTATGGGTAGTGATACTGTGAGCATGGCTACATTACTGATCCAATGCTTAGTTCTTTTACCGAACAACGTATTCCTAACAATACCTGTTACTGCATCACCGAATGACATGAATGATAGAGGTATGGCACCATAGATGGAATCCTTAAAGATAAGCCATGATAGAGTTATTATGATTCCCCACATAATGCAGAAGTTAACTTCATATATGTTTTCCTCAACCTAAAACCAATACATTAACTTGCATTTCCTGTGAGGTAAGTAAGTCATTAATGCTAATACTAACGCCATAACTAGTGGTATGACTACACTACTAAATAAGCTCGGTATTAATAAAGCTATAACACCACCACTTAATATATGGATAAGTTTCCTATTATAGTAAACAACCACGTTATGAGGAGCCTCCTACTACGTAGAAATACGTAAAGAAATTTAGTACCATAAATGACGCACAGGACGTATGCAAGAAGTACTAATGCTATGATAGTTTCATGAAGTATGCCCTTATTAATTAACATTTCAGGAAAGAACCCTAACTTCATCTTAGTCACTAATTAAATCTTAAGCCTATGCTAATTAACTATTTTACTCGTTAGTTGATATTGCTAGCTCCCTGATTAAGTATATCTCACCATCATATGCCTTAACGACTTTAACACACGTACTCATTACATAGCAGTAAGCAACTAATGCTGATATTAAGGCATCTCTTAAGTCTTTATTCCTATCAATTATTTCTTCATAACCTTCTATATCGATACCTAATACATTGCATAGCTTACTTACGTTGCTGATTCCTGATGAAGTTAATGCACTCTTAGGATGTGTCTCAATAACTTTAACGCCATGACTTTTCAACGTTAAGTATAGATTGTAAGCTCTCTGTGTTAGCTTCTTCATCCAGGAAAAGTTAGGTGGGAATACCTTAAACCCAGACTTAATCATAACTCTATCAACTTCCCTCATTACTGGTTTAGGAGTTATTGGTGCATCTATAGCTACTAAGCTAATGCCGTACTTAATGATGCTATTCACTATCTCGTCATCTGTTGATAGACATCTAAGAAGTATTAGCTTAGATTTAAGCTCACTAGTACGGATTATAGCGAATCCTGAACACCTATCCTCCTTAGCAGCTAAGTCTAAGCCCGCAATAAGCAATAGTTACTTACCCTCTAACAACTTCCTTAATTTATCAACATTTTCCTCAATAATTTTTAATGCTTCCTTCAATGTCTTAATACCCTCTTCAGTAACACCGTATGTCTTAGGCTGTTCAGATATTACCTTAATGAATCCATCCCTCCTTAACCTATATACTACAGCATAAAGCGTTATTGGTGAGGGGTCGAACCCAAACAATTCTCTAATTCTCTTTCTTACATCATAAGCATAGGTAGGACCCTTAAGTAGTGATGCTATGACATAAAGCCACAAGTTCTCAACCGTTAATTTCCTTCTAAGTCTCTCAAGCGCTTTTCTCTCTTTCTTCTCTATCTTCTTTTCTCTCATGGATTATTTACCTCTATAAATACTTTAAAATCTCAAGATATAGGTGATATCTAGGTTTTTATTACTGTGGTAACATGAGTGAAGAATGCTCAGTAACGTCCACTCAAGAGTTTATCTAATGCTTTCTTAACCTTAGTAATACACCACTCTAGATGAGGTCTCCTAATACCTATGAATGATAGTATACGTATAATCAATGGAGGTCTCATCGGTGCTCCAGCAGCTCTTGGATGCCCACCACCGCCAAGTACCTTAGCTAGTTCTCTAACATTGTAAACCCTACTTCTTAAACTGATAGAGCCCTTCCTACAGATTACTGCTATGTCAGCGTTAAACCTACTCATTAATAAGTGGGCTATATACGATGTTATATGTTCGTCGTTACCCTTAAAGTAGTAGGCAATTGTGAGGTCTCCATGCTTGGTTACACGAGCCTTCTTAAGTACTTTAGACATAATCTTTAACTCCTTACTTATCTCTTCCTCAACAACCTGTAGGAGTTCATTATCTAATATACCCTTAAAGTTGACTAACTTCTTAACAACGTACTCCTTCCACTTAGAACCACCCTTATAGCCAACAACCTTACCTAAGTAATTACCTAGCCAGTGATCAAATCTCCATAAGTCTAGAGAGCATGTAGCCTTAACTAGTACGTCAACACCTTCACCGCTAACATTTAAATACTTAGCAATAACGCCAGCAGTACAAGTTGATCTATCAATAAATAAGTTAACACCTAAATCCTTAATTGTCTTAATCCATGATTCATCCCATACATGGTGATCGAACCAGTAAACCTTACCTCCTGAATTGATTATCCTCCTCACCTGTTCAATAACCCTATCTAGGGTTGATGGATTAACACCTAAGTCTGCTATGTATACCTCAGACCCATTAGGAATCTTACCCAGCACAGCGTAAAGTTGATGTGGTTGTGCAAAGTATAGTCTATCATAGCTACCTATCTTCCTAATGATTAGTGCTGCTGAAGCTACACCATCTAGGTCTGTGTGTGTAATTATGACCTTCTCAGCTATACCCCACACCAATTACGAGGGACTAGCAGGCTTAAGAATTCTACTAAAGCCCTAAATTATTTCGGGGTAGGTCTCTAGTAGCATACCCTCAATAGTTATTGGTTTAAGCTTAGTAACGAGCTTTAAAGCCTCCTTAAGCCTCACACTCGAATTACTGTATATCTCCATAAGTACATCACCCTTCTTAACTCTATGGCCCTTCTTAACGTGGAGCTTAACACCAGCACCCTTATCATGTGGTGCTCCAGCAGCTCTAGCTATTGCAGTGATGGATTGGTTGTAGACACCAGTTACGTAACCATCCATTGGTGCTCTAACTTCAGCCTTATGCTTACCTATAGGTATGTCTTCAGGCTTAACGTTAGGGTCACCTTCTTGAGCTTCGATGATCATCTTAAACATCTGGTAAGCCTTACCTGAGTTCAATATCTCCTTAGCTACATCCTTACCGGTACCTCTAGGAGCAACACCAGCCATCTCAAGTATTAAGCCAGCTATGGATATGGCTTTTTCAGTAACTGACATAGGACCCTTACCTAATAAGGTCTCGATAGCCTCCCTAGCCTCTAATGCGGGTCCTACAGCATAACCTATTGGCTGACCACCATAAGTTAAGGCGCATCTAATACTTAATCCTAGACCCTGACCTACTTGAGTAAATAGTGATGCTAACTCCCTACCCTTCTCTAAACTCTCGACCTTAGCACCAGGACCTACTGGTATATCTATGAGTAAATAGTTAACACCCATACTTAACTTCTTGGATAGTATCGAGGCAATCATTTGAGCTAGAGGATCAGCTCTCAATATATGTTCAACTTTGATTAATATGTCATCAGCTGGTGCTAGGTTTAATGTACCCCCCATATTATGAAGCCATTAACTTTCTTAGCTAATTCAAGTACCTCCTCCTCGGTGTATTCAACTCTTGCTAATACTCCCATAGTATCGGCAGTACCTGCCGGTGATGTTATTGCTCTAGACGATGTCTTAGGTATGAATATACCTGCTGAGGCAATTATTGGTACAGCAACAATAGATACCTTAGAATTACCAGGAACTCCACCTATTGAGTGTATGTCATATACGGGCTCATCGAAACGTAACTTCCTGCCTGTCTCAACCATTGCTTTAGTAAGGTATGCCATTTCTTGGATATCCATACCGATGCTCATTTGTGCTGAGATAAATGCAGCAATTTCTACATCTGTTAGTACACCATCAACTACATCCTTAATTATCTTAAATACTTCCTCATAACTTAATTTTCCACCTCTTAACTTCTTCTTTATGAAGAGTATTGAGTGTGGTATGAGGTATGGTTCTACATCAACCTCTTTAGGGCAACCTAGAGATTCATACAAGGATCTAGGCATTACCACTGTAGACTCTAACCTGTCTGTAATACCTGCAATAGCTGTTAATCTCCTATCATTAACTATGAGCGTAACTCTACATCCCGGGCAGATATCTAACTTCCTAGCTAAGTCCTTAGATATTACTATGAAGTACGCCTCACCCATATCAAAATCATTAACGACCACCTTTGCCCTCATAACTTAAACCCTTAGACGTTTAACATATAGCTAACAAATATATAATTGTTCATTTAAGACTGTGGCTAGGTTACTTTAAGAAACCTGTGTGTTTAAGGCTATTACTGGTAGAAATTACTTATTTAATTCCTTAAGTATCTTAATTAACTTGTTGACAGCATCTATAGATGTCTTACCAAATATATTTATCATTGGCTCCTTACCCACGTCTCCTCTATGATATATCATGTCAGGTACTTCACCACCTAACCTCTTAATAGCTACATCGATACCCCATGGTATGGTTGCTCCTTCCTTCGCCTTAACCTCTGGCGGTTCTTCCTTCCTATCATAGTACGATACTCTCATACCTAACCTTTTAGCTATCTCGATAATTTCTTCGGAGAACTTAATGTTTAAAGCAGCTCTAACCTCTGGGTTATACTTCATAGCCTTAAGCACAGCTCTAGCTAAGTGTCTTGAAGCACCAAAGGATGGTGGTCCTACAGCCTTTACCTTATCACCATACCTTACAATCCTACCTAGAACTCCCATAACATCATTAATATCATTACAGTAGGGTTTAGGTAATGCCTCAACAACATTCATTTGTACCTCAGGAATGTAGGGATTTACTAATTTACCATGTTCTTCAATAATCTTGATGGCCCTTACTAAGTTTTCATAAACCCTCCATTTACTTGCTGGTATGTCAACCCAAGCTGCTGGATTGACGGGACAGTGACCGTGACCCACCTTTATTCCGTAGCTTATCGCCTTAGTTATAAATTCCTTAGCTATCTTCACAGCCTCAATTAAATCCTTACCCTTAGCTAGTTCAGCTGCTATAGCAGCTGAGAATGCGCAACCAGTTCCGTGATAGCATCCATTCCTAATTCTGGGTGCTGTGAACTCCCTATATGTACCCTTGTAGTAAAGTATGTCTGTTGAGTAATCACCACCTATGTGTCCACCCTTAACAATTGCTGCTTCAGCACCTAACTCCTCGACAATGTACTTAGCAGCTCTCTTAGCATCCTCAACGGACTTTATGGTAATCCCGGTAAGTCGCTCAGCTTCAAACCTGTTCGGCGTTATGACATAGGCTATAGGGACCAAGTACTTAACTAATGCTTCCATAGCTTCAGGTCTTAATAGGGGGGCACCAGATTTAGCTATCATTACTGGGTCAACAACTAATGGGAATCCATACTTCTTAACAGTCTTAGCTACAGCCTCGATAATCCCTGAATTACTTAGCATCCCCGTCTTAGCAGCATCAACACCTATATCATCAGCTACAGCCTCAATCTGGGCAACAACAACCTCAGGTGGTAAGTCAAAAGTAAGCCTAACCTCCAAAGTATTCTGTGCTGTTATCGACGTTATAGCAACCATACCGTAAACACCTAAAGCCGTAAACGTCTTTAAGTCAGCCTCAATACCTGCACCACCACCTGAATCAGAACCAGCTATTGTCAACGCTCTAGGAATCTCACCCATGGACCACACCCTAACTAATTACCTATACACCTATATATCGATAAATACAATTCTAATACCTAGTTATCATGAAGGCTAACAAATGATTAACATGTTCATTATAGAAATTACTTACTCCTCCTCACCTTATCCTCACCTTTAAATTTCCACAGTCCTGTCTTTGGTGATAGAATCTCAATTTCAAGTTCCTCAATTACTGCATCAGAGAGTAGTACTTCACGCTCATGAAGAGAGATTAAAGCATTACACACTACGCTCTTTGATGTTCTATACTCCTCTATTACTGTTAGTAAAATACAGCTAGAGTTGCAATCAAGGACTATGGTGTTAGGAAGAATAAGCTGTGGATTCATGGAGAAATACAATTAATGATACCACTAAACTTCTACCACAAGTACATGATTAAATATAGAAGAAACTATGGAAAACTGTATGGTGGTGTGGACGTTAATACTGATAGGATTAACCTAGCAATAGTTGATGAACAAGGTAGTCTTAGGAACACCTACACCTTCTGGTTCTGAGAGGTTACTCAAGGAGAAAAGCTAGGTCTGTAGTAGGTATGAGAGTACATGAGATGTTGAAGTATGCTTACCATCATGGGGTTAAGACATTATTCCTAGAGAACCCAGAGGTACTAAGTAAGCTAAAATTACTATGGATAAGAAATGGTAAACGTCTTCATAAGAACTACAACTGGAAGCTATCAACTTTCAGAAGCAGAATAATAGAGATGATAGCAATGAAAGCACCGCTATACTCAATAAAAGTAGGCTACGTAGACCCCAAGGGAACAACCAACTCAAAAGAGCATGATGAAGTAATGAGAAAACATAGACTAGACATACACACAGCATCAGCATACATAATAGCCTTAAGAGGACTTAACCATAAATTTATATAAACTTCCCCAATAAACATCAAAAACTATACTACTCTACTTAATAGTCTCTTTACTTCGCTTTCTGGTATACGGTATTTTCCTCAGAGTGTTTGTACTGCTCTTATCTTTCCCTCCTTAATCCATCTACGTAAAGTAACATAGCTGACACCAAGAAGCCTACAAACCTCCTTAGGTCTCAACAGACGCTCAGACATATCCAATCAATAAATAATTTGACTATTAACTTATGTAAACTTTCCTTCCAATCATCAGAATATTTTCAGCCCCTAGGTATGTGAATATCTAATTCATCCGAAGTAAATACAGTATTCAATAAGGTAGAAACTACTAAGGAGTTATTAGTCCTTAAACTCTCCAGTTTCACCCTTACCCTTACCGGCAATTTTTTCACCCTCAACTGGAACGATTATTCCTAGTCTCTTACTCCTACGCATCCTACCAAGTCTCTTCTTAGGCTTAAGCACGTCCTCGGTCAATACTTTACCCTCTATAACCGTTGTGTCAAATTTAATTAACCTACATCAAGATGCATCACCTTATAACCTTAGTTACTTAAGGGTTAGTAAACCACAGCTAGCGGGGCAAACCACTTGTAATCAGTACTTTATAGTAGTGAAATAAGAAGCATATTAGGAAGGTGTATCAATATGAGTAGAGCGATACTCATAGTAATTATCGCTGCTGCGTTAACCCTACTTACTGTAATTACTATCAATACTTTCCTCATGGAGGGTATTAGGGTTCTTGAGAAGCTTACTTTCCCAGCTAACGTTAAGATAAGCTTTAACACATCACAATGTGAATTAATAGCGGACCATAAAGAAGCACTCACTAGTAGGATACCAATGATAGAGTATAATTGCGATCTAATCAAGAGTCATGTTGTAGTGTTCATGAACCCTAAAGACCTTAACATAACTAAGCTCATAGTCATACTTAAGGAGTTTGAGTCGCCGGTATCAAGGGATAATATTGCACAATACTATGCAAGAGGAGATGAGAGATATGTAGAGCTTATTAACGGTACCAAATTACCCATGAAGATGAAACTGCTCTACAAAGTTAAGGTCGACCAGGGTGGTTACATAATCCTTAAAGGAAGTAAAGAAGACATCGTCAACATTAAACTAATAATTACCTATAGCGATGGACATGTAAAACAGTTCTGGAGCGAGTATGTAGGCTACAATATTGAGTACGTATGTCTAGACTCAAATGCTTAAAGGTTACTATAAATAAGTGTACATTTCTGGATCTCTCATTTAAGTAGAAAATTCTTGGATCGTGCTAATAATTAGTGATAAGAGGAGACAATGACTTTATCTTTGTATTGGAATAGTATTCACTGGTGGTAATTTGGGCCAAGTTATTATTGTTCGTGGTAGGCTTGCTAAGCGGTTGAGGGAGAAGGCTGAGAGGTTAGGTGTTAGTATTAATGAGTACCTCGTAGAGCTCCTAAGTCAAGACTTAGACCCTAAGGATAGAGCTATTGAATATATTGAAGTTGCTCAAGAACTTCTTAATGAAGCTCGAGAAGAACTTAAGAAAGGTGATGTAAGGCAGGCTGCAGAGAAGGTTTGGGGTGCAGGGGCTCTTACTGTAAAAGCTTATGCCTACTGGAGAGAGGGTAGGAGGTTAGCTAGTCATGGTGAATTGTGGAGGTATGTTGATGTCTTAACTGAGAAGCTTGGAGATTGGGTCCACGACTCCTGGATGAATGCTGCAAGCATGCATGTATGCTTCTATGAAGGTTGGTGTACAGAGAGAAGTGTCTATACTGCACTAAAGCAAGTAGAGAGGTTAGTGAAGGAGGTAGCATCTAAGGTTAAGAGCTAGTAGAGACTCTACCATAAGCTTTACTTAACTCTTACTTTCTTCTTGCTATAGCTAATGGTAGGTACAGCACAGCTGTTAATGCTAGTGTTGGTAGTGATGTTCCGTAGTTTAACGCTATGTATGACATCACTGGTATGTTAATCCCTAATATCGACGCTATACTTAGGAGTAGACAGAACGTAAATGATATAGCCCATACAGTCATTGCGTAAGTATTGATACCTCCTCTAAACCAGTACTTACTATGTCTCTCTAGTAGCTCTTCAGGTTTGTATGGTGATGTGAAGTAGTCTAGAACCATTATTACTGCTAGTGGTACGAAAGCACTTACTAAGAGTAGTAGGAACCACTCATATGCTTCGGTCGGGAATAGTGCAGCTATTACTGTGCTTAATGCACCAACAAATACTATCTGTTTCTTAACGCTAGCTCTAGGTACTATGTTCTTGAATGTTATAGCTGCTGAGTATATGTCTAGGAAGCCCGTAGTTAGTGTTGAGAATATTATTATCAGCATAGCGGGTATTCCAAGACCATAGGAAGCTATTATGGCTATAGGGTCTGGAGCACCTACGGCTACATTAGTTAATGCGCCTATGAAGTAGAATAAAGCACAGGATATGAAGTGACCTATGTATGTACCCCAGAAGCTGCCACCCAAGCTCTTAGCGAATCTAGTGTAGTCAGCAACTAGGGGTACCCACGATATGGGCATAGCAACAACTAAGTCTAGGCCTAACCAAGTAGTCATACCGCCAGTACCTGGCTTAGTCAGTAATTCAGTTATGTTGAACTTAGTTAGGGTTACGTAGGTTAGCCATGCAGAAAGTATGAGTAGTAAAGTTACGGATACGTTCTCTAAGAACCTCCACTTCTCAGGTCCTAAGAAGCTCCAAACAGTTAACGCTATACCTATGACTGCAACCCATACGTAGTAGGCTGAGATACCTGTCAGCATAGTTAGTACTTGGTCAGCTGCTTTAGCACCGACAACAATCATTATTGCTGACCAACCAATTAACTGTATGTAGTTAAGTATTGATGGTAGTACTGAACCCCTAATACCTAGCGAACCTCTAGTTAGTACCATGGTTGGCACTCCTGTTCTGTAGCCCATGATCGCTATTAGAGCCATAAATAGATTACCTAACGCTATACCTATGATTATGAGTATTATCGCTGTTGTTAGCGATAATGCTGGCGTTAGTAATGCACCAGCCCAAAACACGGCTATGCTGGCATCAGAACCAAACCATATAGCGAAGTTATGCCAGAAGCTGTAGATTCTCTTATTCATTGGTACAGGTTCTAACCTATAGCC
>CAZQFL010000016.1:0-30768 GCA_964592745.1 uncultured Desulfurococcaceae archaeon | reverse complement strand
TACTCACAAGGTTCACAGAACCAGCTGAGTTATTTGGTCCTCTAGACATTAAGGCTTTAGATGAAGGTAAGTACGTTAGGATAACTAGGGGTAAGCTACCTGAAGCTGAGATAGCATTCCTTGATGAGATATTCAAGGCTAACTCAGCCATACTTAATGCATTAAACACTTTACTACAAGAGAGGGTGTTATACGATGGATACACAGAATTCATAGTACCGCTATGGTCACTCTTCGGTGCTAGTAATGAAGTACCTGAAGAATCTGAGGTAGCTGCAGTCTATGATAGATTCTTAGTTAGGCATTTCGTAAAGCCAGTCTCGGAAGATAAGTGGGTTGAACTACTGAATAAGTCTTGGGTAATAGAGAAGGAGCAATACTTTAGTGAAGGTGTAGGAGCTGAGAAGATAATGAGTATGAAGGACTTAAGAGCACTTCACGAGCAAGTACTTAACGTTAACTTAGAACCGATTAAACCTAAATTAGTTAAGTTATTTGCGGTATTTGAGAGTAGAGGTATTCACATAACTGATAGGAGGAAGGGTAAGTCTCTAAAGTTAATAGCAGCCAACGCCATACTTGAGGGTAGAAGGGAGGCTCAAGAAAATGACCTAATAGTTCTTAAGTATGTAGTACCTAGAGATTGGGATGAGCTCGAGAAGGTAAACACGATATTATCTGAAGAACTAAAAACACCGTACAAGTACATTAAGGAGTTAGAAGAGATAAAGACTAATGTTAAGGAGGTAATGAATTACGTTATATCACTACAGAACATTGAGTCAAGATTTGTTGAGATGAGGTTTAGACAGATATACAGGGATTTAGAAATAACGAGAGATAGGGTTATTAGCTTAATGCTTGAAGCTAAGAATGCTGATGTTGAGAAGTTAGCTAGTGATATTATTGAGTTAATCGATAAGACTATAAATATTATAAGGAAGAGGCTAGGGTAATGCCTGGTGTCTTAAAAGGAATAAAGTATGATGACCCATTAACAAGGTATAGAGGAGAGAAGGTACTATCAATTGCTAAGAGACTTAACAGGGAGGTTAGCTCCTTAGATCTTGACTTAGCAGTAGATACATTTTACTCATTTTACTTACCATTCCCCGTAACAGTACCTCTAAATAAAGTTCCTAAAGGTAAGGAGAGGAACTACTACTTAATCCGTGAATTACTCGATCTTCAAGACTTTCATAAAGTGAAGAACTACACCATAGCTAATACCCATATGAGTACATTAATCTCAGCTTCATTCCTTGAGTACGTAGTTAACGAGTTAAGGAATGAGGTAATGCAGGGCGGTAAGGAGGGTGAGGAGGGTAGCGAGAGTATAGATAGAGCATCTATTAGTAGAGCTGTTAAGAGAGCTATGGAGAAGGTTAAGGAGGAGTCTAAGACGTTAAAGAACATACAGAAACTATTATCAATAGGTAATGAGCCAGGCACAGGCTCCGTCTTCGATATGGAGGAATCAGGTGATGAGGTGATAAGACTTGCAAGAAATACTGACATTAAGAGATTACTTGAAGTCATATCAATGGTTCCTCAAATAACCCATAAGGTCAAGAGACGTGTTGAAAGATCAACTAAAGGTGAATTAGTAGGTTACGAATTAGGCTCAGACTTAGAGAGGGTAGTACCTACGGAGCTTAAGCTTCCGAAATTATACTTTAGGATAAAATTTGTTGAGAGTAAGCTATTGCTATATGAGAAGGTGTTACCGAAGACTCTAGGCCCCTTCTATTTACTGATTGATAAGTCCGGTAGTATGGAGGGTGAAAAGATTATGTGGGCTAAAGCTACAGCTATAGCGTTACTAATGAGGGCAAGAAAGGAGAATAGGGACTTCTACCTCAGATTCTTCGACGGATTACCTCACCCATTGATTAAAGTTCCTAGGAGAATGAAGACTTCAGATATGATTTCATTAATAAAGTACTTAGCCAGGGTTAAGGGTGGTGGAGGCACTGACATAACTAGAGCTATAGCTACCGCATGTGATGATATAACGTCAGGAACCATTAAGGGCAGGTCTGATGTCATCATAATAACTGATGGAGAGGATAGAATATCCGAGACAATAGTTGAAAGAAAGTTGAAGACAGCAAATGCAAGACTTATCTCCGTTATGATTCTAGGTGAAAACAGAGACTTAAGGAGGTTAAGTCATAGATACTTAAGAGTACTAAGATTATCAGGTGAGGAAATACTTAAGGTTGTGGAGGCTTAACGTAGAAAGGTATCTTCCCGTCGAGGTAATCCCTTATCAATGCCTTAGCAGCTTCCTGAAGTATAGGCTCTCTATCCTTCTTATAGAGCCAACCCCTCTTTACAGCTATAGCTCTTAATATTTCATTAGGATCCGTTGAGTCTACACCATATGCCTGGAGAAATGCCTTAGGATTATGCTTAACTATCTTATTGATAAGCTTTATAGCTATTTCAACAGGATTTTCAAGCTCATCAAGAGCTTTAGACCTAATTAATGACTCAACATCATTAGACTCTGGAGGCACTATTCCCGGAGTATCTATTAGGTAAATATTACCGCCAATCCTGTATAATTGAGCCCTAGTTGTGTATCCTGGGGTTCCTGGGTACGGTGATGTTCTTGCTGAGTGTCTACCCTTTAATATATTTATGAGTGTTGACTTACCAACCTTAGGTATACCAAATATAGCTACAGTTATTGGGGACTTACCAGCTACCTCCTTAATGGTTCTCCTTAAAACTCTAGTACCCTTCCTATCTCTAGCAGCAATATATACAGTCCTCACCCCCTCCCTTAATTCAAAATACTCCTTCCAACCCTCAGCAATACTCCTAGGTACTAAGTCCGACTTATTAAGAACTAGAATGAAAGGCATACCCCTCTTCCTAATAAGTGATTCAAGTCTAGGGCTACGAGTAGCTAAAGGATCCCTAATATCAACCAGTTCTAATGCGACATCAGCTAGGTCGAGAAGCTCCTCAACCAATCTCCAACTAGCTAACCTCAAACTCTAGACCCTTAACTTAAGGATTTGAACCCTAAAATTCTATCATACTTAAGGTAATGAGTTAATGCCTTTAAACCTTAAGAATTTAATTCCCACACCTGAGCTATAGTATCTCTTAATAAATTCGTTATTATTGAGTAGTATAGATAGTTCCCAATTCCTAAGTGAAGGACATATGTAGCATCCAATCCTATAGAATCCCTTAAGGTATAACTTATTTAGGGGTAATCCGTTATATGTTAAGTAAAGATGAGTGTGTAATGCACTCCAAAGCTTTAAGGGATACACATTTATTATATTCTTACCCTCATACTCCATAAAACTCTTTCTTGACCTACCTATAGACTCAGCATCCCTATCTCCTAGAACCAACAATATCCTCTTATTCCTAAAGTAATTATTGATTACTGACCTAATTGATGCTTTCTTAAGACCTGTACACCACCTACTATTATGTGTTGGTAGTGAATGGCCTAATTCAAGTTCCTCACTAACAGGAGCTCTTACGTATATGTAGTTAATTCCTAGTTTCCTACTAACAGACTCGATATACTCTATATTTTCATGAAAATCGACACCAGTGTCTGAGTATATCGCTATGACATTAGACCTACCAAATGCTTTAATGGCTAAGAGCAGCGCTACGGTACTATCCTTACCACCAGACCAAGGTATAATGACTTGATCTACACCATCCTCAAAGGTCTTAAGTAGTTTCAGACTTATCTCCTCATAAGTTTTCAATACTTCAACATTAAGTGATAATGTATGCTCTAAATTAACGTTACGATACTCAATATCGGTAGTTTCCTTACTTATTACATCGGGTTTATAGCCCATGTCTGAGAATCTTATAACGGCTACTTTCCTATCCCCTAAATAAATATCGTGAATACCTCCATGCTTTCTGATCAGTAAAACAAAATCACTATGTAATTCTAAATCGATGATCTTCTCTAAGTGTTTAACCCCATCTTGAGTTAATGGGAATACATCATGCAATGGGTTAACTATGTCCTTACTCAGTAGTTTGTCTTCTGATACCTTAGCCTTGTATGCATTAACTTCTGGTTCCCAACCTACAGACATTCTAAATTTTACTCTAGCTTGGTTAATGTACTTAGATATTTCACTAAGAGTTGCATGCCTGACTTCAGCTTTGGGAATTAATGCTGTAGCTACGTGAGGTAGTGCGTCAAGGTGTAGATAATCTTCAGTATTGTAGTCTCTACGACCAGTTAGGACTATGTTAAAGGTGTCTCTATCCTTTACTAATTCATCCACTCTATCCCAGAACTTACTACCTCTAACACCACCTACATGTATGACTTCATTAATGATTCCTTCATGAAACCTTTCAATAGCTGCTCTCACAGCTGAGGCATCAGCACTACTCCTAACTATGACTCTTAACATACTTACCTAAGAGCCCCACACATTACTTATAAGGTTAAGTAGGATATAATGTTTAGATGAAGAACGCGCTCTTCGCTGAGGTATGATGAAGAGCCATCAAACTGATCCTAGGTAGGGCAACATACATGTGAGTCCATTATATGTACGTACTCACTATCAGTTATTATTGATGATCCGTAAACCTTTCTTAACACTCTAGGATTCATTACTTCATTCACATCTCCATAAATGTAAAAACCTCTACCTAAGAGTAGGATTTTCCGTGTAAACTTCAATAGCAGTGAAGGATTATGACTGGTAACTATGATTAATTTCTTACTAGATAGCTGACCTATCAACTTAGCTATTTCAGCCCTACCTATAGGGTCTATTGCTGATAGAGGTTCATCTAATAGGAGTATCGGTGGGTCATGAGCGAGAGCTCTTGCAATGAATACTCTCTGTCTCTGACCACCACTTAACTCCCATATATTACTATTCATTATTGACTCATCAAGACCTACAGCCTTCAATAACTCCTTTATGAAGGCTTTGATATCATTACTAGTGCTCTTGATTCTAATCTTAAGTGATGTTCTTAGAAATTCGTAAACACTCATAGGATAATTATTACTGGATTGTAATGTGAGTTGAGGTACGTACCCTAAGAACTTACCAGCCCTGCTTGGGTTACCAGTAACGTTAACGCCATTTATAATTACGTAGCCTTTCATGGGTTTAATTAGTCCTGCTAGGACCTTAAGTAATGTGGTCTTACCTACACCGTTAGGTCCTAAGAACTGTATTAAGCCTGGACCTTCAGCCCTAAAGTTCAAGTCCTTAATAACTTCAAAACCATTATATCCTGCAGTAAGATCTCTAACCTCTATGTGGTACCTCATATTCTTGATGTTATTTATACCCATCATTACTACCCAATACATATTCTTCTGTGCACAGAGCGTTTAAAGATTTAAA
Source organism: uncultured Desulfurococcaceae archaeon (assembly GCA_964592745.1). Lineage (GTDB taxonomy): Archaea > Thermoproteota > Thermoprotei_A > Sulfolobales > NBVN01 > CAZAMI01. The sequence goes on along the minus strand of CAZQFL010000016.1, from coordinate 25,390 downwards.
TGAAGTGTGCACAGGTTATGAGTAGGGAGTTATGACATTATCGAAGATTATGAATGCTGTTGTGATGTTATTGATAGTGTTGATTACAGTATTTCCTCAAGTCGTCTCAACTAGTAATGGAGTTAGAATAGTTGTAACATTTGACTACTTAAAGTATGATATTAAGCCATTACTTTGCCCAAATGATGTTATCTACTCTTTAGTACCACCTGGTGTTGATCCTCATGACTACGAGTTAAGACCTAACGATATTAAAATACTGAAAACATCAGATATCATCATATCAACAGCACACGCACCCTTTGAGATTAAGATTAGAGAGCTATACCTGCATGGCGAGTTAGGTAATACAACGTTGATAGAGATCCCACATATAAACGGTATGAAGATATACATGAACCCGTCACTTAATAAACCTAATTTACATGCCGTAACATATGACCCTAACAACCTAATTGTATTCATTAAATCCGTAGTGAAAATGCTAGTAAAGCTTAGACCAGAGTGTAAACATATATACATAACTAATATGGAGAAAGTAATTAATGAAATAAGAAACGTAATGTCTCAAGCCCCAAGACTCAACTTAAGAGGTATAGGGTTATCACCACTAACACAGTATGCTGTATCATGGCTTGGTATAAACGTAACTTACCTACTAATTAAAGAGCATGGAGTTCCGATATTACCTCAAGACCTAAAAGTCATTGAGGAATTAGCGAAGAGAGGAGATGTTGATGTGGTCATTGTAGTAGCTTCAAGCATTACGAAGAATTCCACGAGATTAGCGTATGGATCCGATGTACTGCTAGAGCTAGCGCGTAAGTATTCATTAAGTGTTATCTATGTCCCATCTCCATTGATACCTAACAGCACCATGTCTAAGCTGATATTTATATTAGATCAAGTCAGGTCAACAGCTATTAATGTAAGTAGAGGTGTTAGGGGAATTAATAGAGTTGGTATAAGTGAAATTACGAAAGTTACAACATTCCTGCTAGTATTAATGATATTTGGAGCATTAGCTTACATATTTAAAATGCATGGTAAGTTATTGAATAGAGTAACATTAGCATTACTAGTTGGTAGTGCTCTATACTCATCCATAGTTATTTCAATGTCGTATGACGTAAAGTGGGTTCTAGTATTTGCTTGTGCAGGCATATCTTACGGTGTATTGAGTAGTCTAGTAGCTGCTAGAAGGTTATACTTCCTTGCAAGTGCTTCACCCCATGCTGCTTTATTAGCTGCTGTATTGAGTATAGCATTAACATCAATAATAGGTATTAACACGTACTTCTGGGCATTACTTCTGGGTATAGCCCTACTCTACATTGCTGGTTTCATGATATATAGAGGACTTGACGCAGATATTGCTACAAGCGTATTCGTATCACTTACTTCGGCTTTAAGTGTTATAGCTATATACTTCATACTAACGAACTTTAGGTATAGTGCTGATGTACTCTCAATAATTGTTGGTAACCCATTGCTCATCTCCTGGTTTGATGTCTTATTTTTGATAGCTTTAACTCTTGCTATAATATTGCCTATACTGTTGACCTACTATGAGAATGTATATATAGGTATCGACAGAGAGGATGCCATTACTTCAGGATCTAGGTTATGGCTCTACGATTTAATAACCTTTACGGCGCTTGCATTAGCTACTGTAGGTATTATAAAGGTTGTTGGTTTCGTGCTTGAGCACGTATTAATTTTATTACCTGGCTCCATAGCTATAGCCAGCTCAAGGAACTCTAAGGAAGCATTACTAACTAGCTTAATCATATCATTAAGTATGGCATTACTAGGTTTAAATATGGCATCAATATTTAATATAGCACCATCAGGCATGATCGGTCTACTACTTTTCGCAATTTACGTAATGACATTAATACTTAAAAGTAAATAGGAAGCGAGGTCTAGAAGTATTGAGTACTAACTCTTGTAAACTAAATTAACGGGGATGAACCCCTAGCGGGAAACGGCCGTAAGGCCTGGGATGATCGTAGGGCCCTTAACTAATGAGGTTTAAGCCTATTTTAAATGCCTTTAAGTTCATTTCGGCATTCTTCATAGTACTTAATACTTCCTTAAGACTTGTCTCATCAACGTACCCTAACTTAGAAAGCACACCTAAGGCTACTATATTTACTAGTCCTCTACAGCCATGCCTCTCAGCCTCTCTATTCATGGGTAGGGTAGTTGAATTAGGTGGTGGTTTAGGGACTAAATCCTCATCGACTATTACGTAATTACCTTTAAACCCCTTCTTGATACATTCCTTATACCCGTTTTGATGTAGTATGACTATGACGTCATACTCGTCAATGAAGGGGCAGGTTATGGGCTTATTGCTATATACGACCCAGGCAATAACTGCGCCACCTCTAACCTCTGCACCGTAACTCTGTAGCTGTGATACGTAGTAGCCTTGCCTATATAGTGCTTGTGCTAAGACTGTTGAAGCAAATACTATGCCTTGACCTCCCATCCCAGCTATTAATATGCTACGATCCCTCATGAGAAATCGCCCTCCTAACATATTCTTTATAGAGCTCCACATATCCAGGTTTATCCTCAGCCTTAAGAACACCAATACCTATTTTACCCTCTCTTGAATACCTATCTAAATCATTAGGATCCTTAACCCTCACACCCAGATTTAGTAGCTCTTTAATTACCTCGCCAGCCCTCTTACCTAACCTCCTAGCAACATAGGTGATACATGGTGCTACTACCTCTATAAATCTGAACCCCCTTCTATATCTTGATAATGCATCCTTTATACTATTCTTTAAGTCTATGAAGTGAGCTATGGTCCACTTAGCAACGTAGTTAGCGTTGGTTGATGCAATAACCTTACATACGTCTATGGGGTACTCAAATGAGCCATAAGGTGTTGTTGCAGTAATTAATCCCATAGGTGTTGTTGGTGACATTTGCCCTCTCGTCATGCCATACACGTAGTTGTTGACTAATATAACTAAAAGATCCATATTCCTCCTAGCAGCATGTATTAAGTGACCTAAACCTATGCTTGCTAAATCACCATCACCACCAATAACTACAACCTCCAAATCCGGTCTAGCTAGCTTCACACCTGTAGCTACAGGTATAGCTCTACCGTGTAGGGTATGTAGTGAGTCTGCCTTAATGTATGGGCTTGGAATCCATGATGAACAACCGATACCACTGACAAATACGTAATTTCTTAAGTCTTCAATACCTAACTCAATAAATGCTTTCGATAACGCATTGATTAATACGCCATTAAAGCATCCAGGACAGAAATTCGTGGGTAATACCTCCTCCCTTAAGTATTTCCTACTAAAGTGTTTGATTAACCTCATGACTTCAATCCCTCCAACGCAATTTTAACTAATTCCCTTGGGTATATTGGTTCGCCACCACCGACCTTTCCGTAATTAATCACCTTAGCATTACCTTCATTAGCTCTCTCAACATCAAGTACTAACTGACCTAGGCTCAATTCAGGTACTATAACTACCTTACACATGCTACATAAGCTCCTTATAGGCTTAAGGTCTAGAGGCCATAAAGTCTTAAGTCTCACAAAACCTGCCCTAATCCCCTTCTCTCTAAGGATCTTAACAGCCATCTTAACACTTCTTGCTACGGAACCAAAAGCCACAAACCCTACTTCAGCATCATCTACGTATCGTGCTTCATACTCGAATATCTTATCGATATTCAACCAAACCTTATCCCAAAGCCTCTTTGAGAGTTTGTAATGAGTTTCGAAACTCCTTGTATCTCTATAACCCCACTCATTATGTGTAGAACCAGTAACTAATACGTAGTAGCCCTCACCTAATGGTGGCATTGGTGGTGCAACTCGCGGATCTTTAGAACCGAATGGTGCTTCACTTAGTGATTTAGGTCTCCTTCTATTGGGAATTTTAATTGATTCATAGTCAGGTAGCTCAATGACCTCTCTCATGTGTGCTATGAACTCATCGGATAGTAGTATTACAGGTACTCTAAGCTCTTCAGCTATGGCGAATGCTTTAACAGTTAATTCGAATGCTTCCTGAGGGGATTCAGGTGCTAGTACTGGAACGGCTTGATCGCCATGCCTACCCCATCTAGCCTGCATTAAGTCACCTTGAGCTGGTTTTGTCGCCTGACCTGTTGCTGGCCCTACTCTCATGACGTTAACGATAACGAGAGGTGTTTCAGTCATTACTGCATAACCTATCCCTTCCTGCATTAGTGAGAATCCAGGACCGCTAGTTGCTGTCATGACCCTAGCACCACCCCATGAAGCCCCTATAGCTACGTTGATTGCTGCTAACTCGTCCTCAGCTTGGAAGAAAACACCACCAATCCTCGGTAGTTTCTCAGCCATGTAGTGCATGATCTCACTAGACGGTGTTATTGGGTAACCAACATAGAAATTACAACCAGCAGCAATAGCACCCTCAGCTACGGCTTCATTACCTGTTACCAATACCCTCCTCAACCCTCTCACCACAAACAATACTTATAGCGAAGTCAGGGCAGTAATTCTCACAAATTCTACAGCCTCTACAATCACCAGTAACTATGGGGTAATGATAACCCCTAGGACTGATGTCATCACTTAATCTTAACACCTTGTAAGGACACATATCAATACATATACCGCAACCTTTGCATAAATTAAGATCTATGTTAGGAATACATGGCATCATGAATCACCAAAGCATTATACCCATAAGTAATAAAGTTTTTCCCTTAAAAGGTCAATTAATATTATGTGAGACATAGTAGCAGTACAGATTTAAAAATATTCATTCTTAAACTACTGAAGACAGAATCAATACATTAAGCTAATTAAGTGGAGTATTACTATGAGTAATAAAGCTAGGTAAGCTTAGAAACATAAAGTCTTTGCAGCTGGTTATTAATACATCCGCTTGGATACTTAGATTAACAGCTGGGGTACTTAGTGGTAGTTCTGCCTTAATAGCCGATACTTGACGTACTATGAGCGACAATGCTAGTTCAGCGGCTATCTACTTAGCTAGTAAGATCACATCTAAACCTCCCGACGAGCTCCATCCCTACGGTCACGGTAAATCAGTTAATGTTACTGCATTCATCATAGGTCTAATTCTATTAATTATTACCGCATTATTGACTTACGAACCAATTAACAGAATCATTAGTGGTTACTCAATCATAGCTAAGTACGCATTACTAGCAGTTAGTGTTCTAGTGCTAACGTGCGTAATGAAGAAATTACTTACGAGGTATGCACTAAGACTCTATAAGGATACAGGCTCACCGTTTGTCCCTAGGGGGTCATTCCCTTCATTTTAGGGTTATTTGGGGTCTCCTCTAGGGACTCCCACCTCGCCTCGGTATCATTGGGTCATGGGTGGTGGTCGAGCCCAACGGCACGAGGCCCCCATCTACAGGACTACCCCCTACGGGGCTTGGAGCTCAGCTCCCATCACCCCATAGGACTTTCAACAATAAACACCCCTAACTAACTCTAATAAAAGTTTCTACCCCTATGTAGGGCTGATGTCCGGCATCATGCCTAGATGCACTAGCTGGGTTTATAGTATTTCCGGTATTCATAGCATAGTTTATTGGATTGAATGCTGTCATAATAGACTTCATAGCAGCATTAGTGATAGTTACACTAATAGGGTGTGAAGGTGTTAAAATAACGATAGATGCTCTACAGGTGTTAATGGATCATTCACCTAAGGAAATGGTTGATGAAGTGAATGGAATAGTACGTAGTATTGAGGGAGTTACTGAAGTACATGATATATGTGTGAGAAGGTATGATGAGGCACTATGCATTGAGATGAAGGTACATGTAAAGCCTAAGATGAGTGTTGAGGAGGCACATAAAATAAGTGAGGCAATAGAAGATGAAATTAGGAGAAGGTTAGGTCGTGAAAGAGTCATAGGGGTACTAATCCACACAGAACCTGAAGGACCTCATAGATAACTTCATATTAAGGTGTTACCTTCAAATTATCTTTAGAAATTTAAGAAAACCACCACTTCTTATTTCTCAAATCTATCACTATTCCTAGGGCCTCGATACACTTATCAGATAAGACTACCTCATCCTCACCTGGTGTAATGAGTGCTTTCGCTAATACCTCTCTTTGTTCCTTACCCGTTGACACGGTAATCTTAACTTTACCCCCAAGATACGAGGAGCCTCTTGTCAATCCAGGGCCTTCGAATTCTATGGGTGACTCAATGTTAAGTTCTAATTTCTCAGCTAACTCGATAGGTAGAGACACCATAGGTTCTGGAGTTTCAAAACCTGTGTTTAATAGAGCTGAGGTGTCGATGCACTTATCAGCATGACATATTTTAACCATTATCCTTAGGCCCACGAACTTTCACCTTAATCTTCATTCTTCTCCATTTTATAGATGTTTTACGATTCTTCCTAGCCTCCCTCTCAATACTCTCAACTCTCTTCAATAACTCCAGCAATTTCCTGCCCATAAATACCCCATGATCTAAACCGCTTCAATAGATAAATACTTTGTTAAGACATATATGATACAGCAATACCCTATCTTAACCTAACACTATATTAATTTGAATTTAATTTACTCCTGATTAAGAATAAGTTTAATTTCCTGAGGGATGGACCTCATGACATTAGTGATAGCTCTTGTTTGGGTCAGGGTGTTTTAGTTTCAGCTGATAGTAGAGCTTCAAGCGGTTTAGTGTTTCATGAGGAGAGGAAGATTAAGCCGATTTACTTCGTCTCAAGCGGTAGTGAATTTGACTTGGGTATAGCTGGTGGTGCTGGTGATGCAGCTTTAGTTAAGCAGGGTTTTAAGATCATTGAGTCCGAGTTTAGGTCGTGGTTTAAGAGTATAGGATCTAAAGAAAGTAGGAATCCCTTAGTTAACGAACTTGAAGACATAGTTTCGAGTATCGAGTCTAAACTCATGATTAGATATAGAGAGCTTAGGGCTTAGGTATTAAGCCCGATGTAAGGTTATTATTAGCAAGTGTTTCTCAAGACGCTAAGCCGTTACTCTACGTATTCGATGATAGAGGTGTAGCTGAACCAGTACATGAGAATCCAGGTTATGCATTACTAGGTAAGAGAGTAATTACTGGCGGTCTCCTTTTATTAAGACTCCAAGATTACGGAAGCTAAAAGGTAAATTAAGATTAGCTCAGACTTGTAAGTATGTATAGACGATAATAACGTGGTTAAAGAGGTACCTAGACTACACATAGGAAGACCTTGAGGAAGAGCTTAGAGAGGCGTTCAAAGGGGTTGAGAGAGGTGAGTGAGGAGTTACTTAGGGAGTTGATTAGGAGGGTAAGGGAGGTTCTTAAGGAGGATGTACCTACTAATGAACATCCTTTAAGGATGCTTCACCATAGTGCTAAGACCGTATATGAGCTATGTAGTCAAGCTCTTTAGCTTTACCCTTAAATAGGACAATGATGTAATTTTACTACTTACTTCTAAAGATTACGGTTTAAATATCCTATTTAAACCTCATTTTAGAATACTTTCAGTAATGAGTTATCGATATATTATTTTAATTCCATTGTATTTTGAAGGTTTTTCATACTTCTTTAGTAACCATTAAGGGTTAAAGACACTCAAGGGGAATGATTTTAAAAATATTTTTGATAGTAGTAAGCTAGGACTTACTGGCTCATGAAGTCTATTACTTGAAACCTATATATTCTACCCTTTAATGTGCCACTAGCGACTTCAGTAAAATAACTATGGTGTATAGTGATTATTACATTTCCTTGTCTTCCTGCCCCCTTAGTAAGTACTACTTCAATATATACATTCTTAGCTAATAATTTTCCGTCCATGAATACATCAATATAACCTTTAACACCAAATACATAAGGTCCAGCATAGCGTTTTCCATGACCTTTTCCATACCAGTAAGCCCAACCTCCAAGATAATGGCAATGTTTAAGATTTCTTAGTGAGAAATGATGGGCAATATCCTTAGGAATCCGCATCGTGAATTCCGCATTAAATGTCCATACTCTATCATACCATCTAAACTCCTTTTCCCTCGCGTCCCATCCACTAGAGGCGTTAATCTTCACATGTAATCTCCAGTTACCAATTACTTCAGCAACCCCACCAGTCTGGCTAAGATCTCCGGAAATTCTATAGTACACTGTTCTGTGCGGTGAAGCCGCACTAACTCCTAATGCGAGAATACTTCCAAACATGAATACCAATATGAGAACTAAAGCTTTGACGGTACTAGGTCTTAGATTTGTAGGGGAAATCATTTCTCTATACGCCCAGATATTGAGGCTCATATCATTAAACTTAAGCCTTACCTAACATATAGATACGCTCATTTTTAAACTTCTCTGTGCCCTAACAAGCACTGTTATATGATACTTAATCAACCCTGTGTAACCCTAATAACATTAAAAGAAAGAGACATAAGTTCTTATCTTGGTAACTACCTTACATCATCCTATCGTGCTCCTTCAGAATCATAAGTGAGAGGCTTAGTGTACAAGGCTTAAGTGTGAAGTAGATCTTCATAAAACTTTTATAGTATTATCTGTACCTCGTTCTGAATCTAAACTTTACTAATAATGTAATCATTAAACTAGCTTATTAATACTGCCAGTAAAGTAGGTTAACAATGATGTAAGATATATTATAGCCTAGAAAGTTACTTAGTTTAATTATTAGGCAACTTCTCAGGCTCTCTAAACATCAATGATATTGATGGTAAATTACCATCTACATCAAGAGAGTTGGGTTTAGCTTTTGACTAAATCACACAAAGTTTTGTAAGTGATCTTGTAGTTATATTTCCTGCTCTACCTATTCCTTACTGTCTTTACTGTTATGTAGGCCATACTCCTGTCTAAGCTCTTCCCTTCTATCCTCTATCTTAGCCTTCACATCATCAATGAGCTCATTTACAATCTCTTTTGGGGATAAGTTAATTACTCTTGGCTATATCCATGACTTCACTCATAAAGCATATTAATGGTAAACTTTTATGTTAGCAAGGAATGTTAAGATGAGGAGGTAAACATTAAAATGTATAGATCCGCTAGAAGAGATAGCACGTGCAAGTTAAGCATGAAGGAGTTAAAGTTCATTACTAAAGAATTAGCTAAAGTAGTAGCTAACCTAGTGGAAAGATTAAGTAGGGAATAGAGCTAGAGGCGTATTTGAGCACATGACCACTAGCTTACGAGGCCTATGTTTCACCAGCTAGGCTATGGCAATACCGTAGATAAACACTAAGTGGGGTACTTAACATTTTTAGTAGAAGACGAGAGAGTATTGTCTGCTTGGTATGTCCATTCTAGGAATGGAGGATACGCTTTTGATGATGGGTGTGTAAGGATGATGCTTGGTAATGTTACGTTCAATCATAGAGAGGATCACTTACATTGCTACATAAACATAATTATAGATACTTGTGATAAATGCTATCCTGACCTCCTCAGTCATGTGTTGAGGAGAAAGCAAGGTCTCCGCAAAATATCTCCATCGAATAGGACTCCAAACATATGCGATGTAATTGGTTATGTCTCTAATGCTTACAACATATTGAATATCTGTATAAACTATCCCAAATATAGACCGTGTGGGAAAAATGTATGACCTGCTTTTCTATATAGCTTAAAAGCTGTAATCTTCTCGATTAGAAGAGCTTAAATAACATTGGTAAGAGAAATATCCTTTATTTAGAAAGAAAATTCAATAACATGAACTGTAAGAACCTCATTAAATACCTATGTTACTTACTTGCTACTTAGTTAGGTTCAAAAGGAAAACGTATGGGTCAATATCTCTAAAAAGTTAATTAAAATTTTAACCAAGCGTTCCAATCACTAATCTATGCAACACATAAGTGAAGTCTTGCTATGAAGTCCTAAGTACTTTGGTGAAAAAGCTGGGATCTTAGGAAATATTTGAAGTACGTATAGACCTTGAAAATAAATACTACCTCAAAGAATCCTATTCAGCATTGGACAGAATCCATGTCCTACCTAAGCTATACCTCCCTATTCTATATCGGTTAAGTCTATCTTGACCTCAGCCTTAAGAGCCTTTAACATGGACGTAGCTACGTCACTTAACTTCACGATCTTCGTTATTAGCGATTTAAACTTTAAAATCAATTATTTAGACCTAGTAAGTCAGGATTAAAACTGAAATTACGGTTTAGCTTAACAGTGTTTCTCTTCTTCACTTAAGGAAGTCATGTATGTTGTTGTTTTGCTATTCCTTTGATTATATAATTTCGGTAAGTGTTCATAATTTTCCTTAGTAGCCTCAATAACTAATAATCGATACGCGTTTTTTCCGGAACCCCCTTAGAAGGTGTGGGGAGTTAGAGTGGCTAGGGTGGTTCTAACTAGTGATAGGGCTACATTCACAGACTTTAGCGGTTTAGATACTTTAGGTTTCGGTCTCTGCTTACCTTATAGGTTAGTGCCTGCGTTCATTCAATATAAGGTTCTATCGCCTCCAATACCCTTAGTTAATGGTAGGGCTTTATTAGCTCCTTACCCTTTATGTAAGGTTGAGGCAGCTCTATTAGCTGCTGGTTTTAAGCGTGAGGATGTTCTTATTGTACCTCCTAATTACTTGAGCCACGTGATCGATAAGGATACGGCTGTAGTGGGTATTCACGTACTAGACCCTATGGGATTAGCACCCGTTTCTTGGACTTTAAGAGTACTTAGTGGTGGTGGAGATACGTGCACTCGCTACGAATTTGAGAGGTTAATGAAGACTATTATAAGACTTAAGAGGAGGTATAAGTTTAAGGTAGTTGCTGGCGGACCTGGTGTTTGGCAGCTTAAAGGGCTTGAGGGTAGATACGGTATCGATGTATTATTTGAAGGTGAAGCTGAGCTAACATTCCCTAAGTTGGTTAAGGACATTTTAAACGGTAAGGAAGTGCCTAGACACGTCTTTGGAGAGTCTGTACCATCTAACCTCATACCACCTATAGTAACGCCATCAAGAAACGGAATAGTTCAGGTTACTAGGGGGTGTCCTAGAAGATGTAAGTTCTGTAGTCCAACAATGTTTAACTTTAGATCCATACCGTTGGAGACTATAATGAAGGAGGTTGAGATCAATTTAAGATCAGGTATTAGGGCTGTAGGATTTACCACTGAAGATATACTACTCTATGGTGCTAGCGGCTTAAGACCTAATTTAGATGCTATTAAGAAACTATATAATCAAACAATTAGCTTAATGCATAGGTATAATGTTGAGGGACCACTCGGTTTTAGCCACGTAACACTATCTACCGCTTTAGTTGTTAAGGAGGCTGTTAAGTACATAAGTGAAGTTAATGGATTAAACGAGGATAGGCCACTATTCCCTCAAGTAGGTCTTGAGAGTGGTAGTCCAAGGATAGTCGCTAAGTACTTTAGTGGCAAACCCTATCCATGGAAACCTGATGAGTGGTGGGATATAGTCATAAGTGGTAGTAAGTTAATAAACGATAATTACTGGTATCCATGCTATACATACATAATAGGCTTCCCAGATGCAACACCTAATGACTACGTACTAACAACCGAGCTAATTGATAGGTTAAGTGAGGAGGGATTCAAGGGCTGGACATTCCCGTTACTCCTAATACCTATTGGTGGTACTATAATTGAGAGAAGTGGTTTTAAGGAATTCCTAACACTTAAGGGGTTACCTCAAGAAGCCATAGATACTATAGTAACTGGTTGGAGGTTAAGTATTAAGTTCTCATATGAGATATACCCGAAGCTTCTTTCAGGAATAAGGAATCCATTAACACGTAAGATAGTTAGCGCATTAGCTAAGAAAGCTATAGATGCCATGAAGGAGTGGGTTGATGGTATTAGAAGAGACCCGGAAATTATTCACAAAGTATTCTCTAAAGTCAATATTAGGACAGTTACGGGATTAACCAAGACACTAATAATCGCTGAAGCAACTAAGGTAACACAATCATTAACACTTATTAGCTAATCATAATTACATATACAACCTTAATCCCCTTCTTAGGGAGTTAAAGACGGTCATAGAAGACGATTATTAAGTAATTTAAGTTCCTTAGCCTTCCTACATAAAGTTTTATGAATTAATAGTAAATATTTACTTCCAAATTTAATGATGTAGAGAAGGTGTCTTAAGCTATACTGATAATACCTCATTAATTACGTATATGTAGTGATTAAAGATAACTTTACATACAATGCCATAACTTAAGACAATAATAGAGAAAGAATGTAAGGAAGTGATTGAAGCAAAAAGCAAGTAGTGCCGGGAGCGGGATTTGAACCCGTGGAAGGGCACACTGCATCCATAGCTAAGGAGGACGGAGAGCATTAGGTACCTAGCGAAGGATAACTTACCAGCGCCAGTAGTACTGAATATTGCTTCGTATGTTCTCGGAACTCCTCAAAGAAGATACCAATCAGTACATCACCACGTAGTCCTAAAGGTATGACATCATTAGTAACTAAATTCTTAAGCCCCTTAACTTTAAGCTCGTCTTTGCCGAGGCCTATGCCGAGAAGGCTAGGTGGTAGCTCTAAGGAGATATAGCCCGTCCTGAGGGGTAAAGAAGGATTATGTGTTGGTAGATTAACGAATAACGCTAACTCTCTAGCACTTAAGACTAATAGCTTCTTGTCCTTGAATATCCTACCAAGTCTTAGGGGTATGCGTTCCTCAGCAATCCTTAAGTCCTTATTCCTTAACTCCCTAACCTTAAATCTAAACGAATTACCGCTAAATTGATTGAATGCTTGAGCTACCTCAAACACCTTATCCTTCGAGTCCGCGTAAACCCTGGTCCTCACCGCGAATAGGGGTGAAGTCATCTTCAGCTGTGCCTGCCTTATCTGATACTTCTCAAGGTCTAGCATGAACTGCCTTCACCTAAGCCTGTAGTACTCCCTCTCATACTCGTAGTAGGGGTAAGGTCTATCAGATGTTAGTGATGCTGGGTTAAGCATCTCGGATAGATCCTTAATGATCTGCTTAGCAACACTCGTAGACCTACCAGTAGTCTTACTGAGGACCCAATCAGCAATAACAGACCTACCACTGGGTTCAGGAGCGAATATTATCTGTACGAAGGTTCCAGGCTTCATATTAGCTAGTATCACATCTATGGGGTTAACCTCTAAGGGCTTCTTCTCTGAGTGACTAATCAGTACGTTCCAGAAAGGTCTAGAGAGCCTAAGCTCCGCTACATACCAAGAACAGCCCCTCCTAATACGGTAGCGCTGCTTCCTCTCGTCATACTCTAAACATTTAGAAGTTACTAGTAAGGACTTAAGACTCGGGGGACTAGCCTCCTCAATAATAACCTTACCGTATATGGTTTTAAGTGACTTCCTAAGATTCCTTAAGACCTCACCATGACCTACCAGGTATATACGTATGTACTTACCGGTATAGACTATCTCGAATGATAGGTCATCCTTAACACTCGAGAACAGCTCCTCAAGCTTAAGGGGTTCAACCTCAGACTCAGGATGAGGAACAAGCTCAAGAGCACTCAATATACTCACATATACCACCAAAGCAACATAGCTGTTACTCTTGCCTATCCAGCATAGCAGTTTACGCTTAATACTTAATGAATGAAAGGAGCAGTTATAGATAGGAAATGTCTCACAAAACCTCATGGGATATTGCGGGGCAAATCGCCGAACATCTAATGCAGGAAATAATCACTAAGTGGAATATACATATAAGTGTGTTTTTAGCTATAATTGCAACCCTAGCTTTAGCATCACCATCATTATCAACAACTATTCACTACCTCATATACTTCGTAACCTTAGCAATAGTATCTGTCGTACCTTTTATAATTAGGGAGGACGGGGCGTCCACAGTAATTTTCGACATTACTGTTGTAGGCGATGTTATTCATGTAATCAAGCATGTAGTGGATAATCTAAAGAATGAAAGAAACTTTACCTGTCAGGAAGCCGCAGAAAGGAACGCATTTATATGTACGCTTGATCTCGGTAAAGAAGAGAGATATAGCATTAGGTTCTTCAAGTTACATTATTACTTTATTCTCCCTAAGAGGGGTTTCAACCACATGTTAATAGATATCTACGTTGATGCTAAATTCTGCGGAGTTTTATACTATTCAATTAAGGGGCTGGTAGAATCCATTGCTTACACTATTAAGTCGAGATCTAGAAGACATAGCGAGGTATTAATTCCGAGGACGCTTTGGAGTGAGTTAAGAGAGGATTTAGTGCTTGAACTTTCACATCTGATAAGGGTATGTGAAGATGGGAATTTAAAATTCATGACTTACACATAACTTTTTGCAAATGTTTAAGCCTTTTGTTAGAGGTTTTATTCCTTAAGTAGCTCCTCATATTTTTCTCGCGTTAATACGTTCTCTATTATCTCATCTACTAATGCCTCACTTACGAATCTAACCATGTAGTCTGGTGGGTAATATTCTTTAGGTGTTATGCTGAGGGGGTTTATCGAGCCTAGGTAAAGAATTTCATCATCTATTATCACTGCCTTAAAGTGTAGGGCATCCACCTCAACAACCTTCATACGAGCTTTCTTAAGTTCCTCAATTGCATTTCTATGGGTTTCAGGATCACTAACCCCTCCTTTACCTCTTCTAGCAGGTCTAGTGACTATAACAAATTTTACTCCCCTACTTATTGCATTACTTACACTCTTGATGCTTAAGAAGAGCTTTACACGGTCAGTATTTAGGTATGGTGAGAATATCATAACAACAGCTTTAGAGTGCTCTATATCCTCTGAAAGTATACCATCAAACTTAGCAACATCAACTATCTTAGTTGAAGCCTTAAAGACCTCCTCTCTCAACCTCTTAAGAATGGGTCCTTTTTGAATACGTTCACGTAGGAACTTTCTAAGAGGACCTTCACGCTTAAATATCACTTTAAACCCCGCAATAGAGGTTACTGAACTAATACATAAGTATTAATTTAATAACTAAGGTATCACTTTCTAATCATAACAGTCTGAAATCAATATCTTAGTATTATTACCCTTGCTTTTAGCGGGAAGTTCACTATTCCTATGTCTTCAGCATTGATTGTTAGGTAGTTCTTGCTTGCTGTTTCTTGGTATATTACCTCTCCTGTCTCGGTGTTGACTATTATTACTTTGTAGCCCGGTCTTAGCCCTGTTATGTTTATGTATTGTGACTTAACTACTAGGATTTCATCAAAGCCTATGTTTACGTAGTATGGGGTTGAGTCGAGTCTCCATGCTCTATAGGCTTTAATTTCGACTCTATGGCTTCCATAGGTGTTGACTACCGCCTTAAGGAGTATCCAGACACCGTTTACACCGGAGTTTCTAGCTAAGGTTCTTGAGTCAATAATTAAGTCTACGTAGGGTATGACCGAGACACCATAATCCATTATGTAGGTCCACGCATAAACCACCCCCTCACCGTTAAAGCTGAAGGTTAGGGATGCTTCAGGCCTGTCTGGATCTCCAAGACCCTCCTCTATTATTGTCCATGTTGAGTTGGGCCTAACCGCGTTATCGCTACGGAACCACCATAAGTCATCGCTCGGGTCCTTACTAGGTATCGATGTCTCGTTATCGCATGCGTAGTAAGCTATTAGGCCGCTAGAAGTCTTAACTAGACCGCTACCTCTTAACTCAAATACATCCCCAGGCCATAAAGTACCTGTCCAGACAACCGCTGAGTAGTTACCTACATGAGGCAGTACGTATATGTACATGATCGTGAACTCTAGGTCTACGTGACCAGCTATGGTGGAGTTAACTAGGTACTCAATAGTTACTTCATGGGGGTTCTGAGGACCGAAGGTTACGTTAGCTATGGTTAGGGTGTAGTCTAGGTGGTTAGTGTAGGGTACTTGATACACATTAAGCCTAGCTCTATCATTAACTACCCTCCCGTCAACCCATACATTGCCGGGATAGGCATAGGCGTAGAAGTCCACACTAAACTCTCCAGTATAGATCAGCGTACCACCCACGATGATGTCGTACCTACCAGGACCTAAGGGCACATTAAATGTGATGTTTAGTGATGGGTTTGTGACGGGGTCCCAACCAAACCTGAAGCCGAGACCCATATCCCAATCCTGAAACCAACCCTCATAGGTAGGTCCTTCAGGAACTACGTAGCCAAACCTAAGGTAGGGCTCAACACCAACACTCCTAGCACGATGCTGAAACTCCAAAACCCAAACACCAGAAACATTAGAAATAGGGTGGGGATTTCCACTTACGTCTATCACTACGGTCTCAACGTCGTTAGGGGTTAGTGTGACGGTGTAGGTCCTATTGAAGTGATAGCTTCTGACGTCATTGAACCATATTTTGACGTCATATCTTTGAGGTATTAGGTTCTTAAGGAGTATGTAATATGGTCTATTGGTATAGGTTATTGGTTCATAAAATCCGTATACGAGGCCTTGTTCATCGTAGAGCTCTATCCTTATGTTTCTTGCAGGCTTTCCTGAAGCGTATATGTTTAGCTCTAATGCTGCGGTCTCTAGCTTTGCAGTAATCTTAAATGGATTAGCAGTTACGGGATCTATTAACAACAACTCAGGAGTGTATTCTAACAACTCAGGTATTGTCCACGCCTTAGACGTGGTTATAGTCACATACTCACCAGGGAATACCGTAAAGCCCGTAGGCTTTGACGTCTCTATCGTTAAGTTCCTGTCTAGGTCTCTGCATACATAGTAGGTTAGGTTTTGGAGTTCTGCAAGGCATAGCTCTGCGTAGCCAATCTTGAATGCCCTACCACCATCGTTAAGTAGCGTTATCTTGAGCCTATAGTAGCCAGGCGTATCAGGTATTAGGTCTATCGATACTAGCTTTAAGTGCTGCATAACCTTATTTTGATAGATGACGCCCTTCTCTGTTATCCATGACGTATAGGCGTAGTATAGGACTGCTAACCTACCAGCCATTAAGAGGAAGGCAATGATCATACCTATGAGGAGTATGGACCATCCTACAGCGAACTGCCCTTTCCTAAACCTAGACCCCACCATTCAGGATCCCGAAAAGATAGAGCAGTAGCAGTGACACCTAGTTAGCAGTAATAACCGCTAACCTAGTGGTTTGCAGTGTAGACTGCAAACTGAGTACCTTCTTGGAGTCTCTGGTAAACAGTGTTTACTGAAAACCATTATCAATTTTAAAATTGAGAGTTGATGCTTCATTTCTCATTTTTAAAATCTAAAATTGAGAATCCATGACGTTACGATAGCTAATATGGAGTTAACGGTTATAACTTTTAACAAGGAGGGTAGGTCGTAGTTAAGAGTTATTAGTTATAACTCTTAACTACTATAGTCTTCAATCTGTGCTGTATAGAGTTTTCGGTTAGCATTCTTCACTAAGAACTTATGGTCTAGAGTCTATACTTCAGAATTGAGGAAGGTGTAACCGGTCTAAAGTTTAGAGTTTAGATTTAGAGGGAATAGCTTCAATATCTCGTACCGAGTTTGAATTCCGTAATGCAAACTCTGAACAGCCAAGTACTCAGTTCATATTCTGAATTCCAAACTCAAAACTGAATTAATCAAAAGGATAAGCCTGAACCCATTTACCATTGACTAACTTTTCAATCTTTATTACGCCATTTAATAGCTTGCCAAATGGATAATTTATTTCATTCTCCAGTATTATGAAGTTCTTGTGCCAAGACTGCCTTAAGGCTCCCGTATCTACCCAGAGGTAGCATTCGAGTACTGTCCCATTTCTTAAGTGGAATCTAAGACCGTACTGGTTTTTCCACCAAGTCTCGTTACATAGGAGTGCTGAAGCGTGAGGCTCCCTAACCACGGTAGATAGATCCATTACATTAAAACCAAGAAGCATCCCTAAATGAGCCGCAACACCTGCCCAATCACCGCATATACCACCTTTTACGAAGAACTCCGTTAATGTATTGGGGTTACCGCCATATCTAGACTGCTCTATGATGTCCCTAATTATTAATGCCTGCTCTTTCGCATTACTACCTAATACTTTAATGGCAGGCACCAGTACATGCTTTAAGTACGTTAGTCCTTCAAGAAAATCTATCGGATAAGCTAAGAAGCCGCTATAATTCGTCACTAACTTGGGTACTGGAACCTCAAACACAAAGTACGTTAATACCCCATGAACAGGTATGTCTTTACCTACCTTATAGACCTTAAATGTTATGTTTTCCTTAGTAAAGCATACATTAAGCTCCCTCTGCCTGGTAAACACTATTGCGCAATGCTTATCGCCATTTTCCTTAAACCACAACCCCTTATATGCGGTTAGATTCACATGAAGGTATGCTTTACTTCCCTTCATTGTTAATACTGCTACATCACCTAAATTCACAGTCTTTACTGTAGTTGTAGATGTCTTGTGTAAAGTATCTAGTTTGATTTCCCATATGCCCGGTGATGTACCCCTATAGTGATGTCTTTGAGTATTCATGGCTATGGCTAAGATCGCTATGAGTATGAGTGCTGTAGCTACTACGGCTATCGCTACCCCCTTACCCACCCTAACCCCCATTACTAGATTCCCGCATTAAGGTTTATAAGTATTTTCGTATTTTTATATTGTGGTGTTCGTTTTTGAGTGCTGAGGTATTCGTTTTCGAGGCTAGGCTCACACATGTAACTGGTAGGAAGTTGGGTGTTTACGTACCTAAGGAGCTGGAGAGAGCAATCAGTAAGTATCTAGGCAAGAAGGTAGTAGTTCACATATACATACCTAAATACCCACTATGAGGTGTTGAGTAATGCCTATAACTAAGGATGTTCTTATTGAGAGAGTTAAGTACTTAAGGGATAGGCAGAGGTTTTATGAGGGTGTTGGGTTAAGCGTTATTGGTCTATCAGGTGTTGCTTTAAGTATTGGTGAGTATTATGGTAGGTTAGCATTGCTTTCCCTAGGATTTATCTTAGGGTTATTAAGCTTTATAGGACATATTATTGTGGAGAAGGAGTTAAGTAGCATATGGGCTGATATAATGAAGGATCCAAAGCCTAACTACTTAAGTGTGCCCTTAATAGCTTTGATAGGTGTTACTATATTCCTTATAATACATATAATCCAGCTCATACACCCATGACTAGGTAATTAGCAGTGGGTAAGCCCCATGAAGAACCCTGAGTGGTGGGAGAAGATTCCATGGGTGGGTGTAGCAGGGCTAATCATAGCTATAGCATCACTAATAGCGTTAATACTTACTTGGTAGCGTTTAAAGAATCATTAACTAAATCTAAACTTAAAATTAATGATTCAAGAATTAAGTCATTCACTTACTTTATCCATTAACTTCTTAACCCCCTCGTAGAGCTTCCTTACCCTTGACTCACTAATAGATCTTTCAATGAAGTTGGAATCCAGTAGTAGTTGAGCTAATTCGTTAATAGATTCTCTAGCCTTTAGAAAACCTTCTATTAAAATCACCACGATTCCTCGCCTTCCATATTAAGCTCATCTCGATATTCATCAATATTTTCTCTCTAAAGCTATTCTCTATTATTATGTCATGTGCGAGTGTATAGATGAGTTTCCTCTCAATAATTAAGTTTATTAGTTCTTGAGCAAGTTTTCTTGATCTCTCATACGTCATTATAGCTCTTAATCCTTCCTCACTTAATAATCCCTTAAAGATGTGGGGTAGTAACTACAACCAATCCCCTAAGCGATCTCTCATGTCGTACTCACCGTAAATAACATCCTTAATTAGTCTAGTAACCTCACCTTCTAAGCGGTCTTCAAACCTGTCTAAGATATGGTGGAGTATGTAGTATAACTCGCCCTTAACACCAAATTGAGATGATACGGTGGCTAGTTGAGTCTTTAATGCCTCAACATCATATCTGCCACTATCATGACCCTCACTTTTATCTATAATTTCATCTATTTCCTCACTATGAAAGCCTATTACCAAGTCACCCCATTTAGCATGTAACCTCCAACTTGGCATCTCAAAAAGAATCATAACTATGATTTATATTCTTATCTTAAGAATAAAGAAATTAAAGAATAAGTAAGATAAGTCTGAATAGCAAAGGAGATCTAATGATTTCTTAAGGGTTGAGAACTCCCTCACCACGCCTAGCTATGTTAGCTGTCTTAGCAAAACTAAATAATTAATGAGATTATGGTATCTAAAACTATAGTATATGAAGCGTAGAGTAGTATGGAATATATAGTATTCATAGATTAAGACATCGATGGAAACACGTATGGCTCTAAAGACGATTGATTAACGAATGTCGGTAGGGCTAGCGAGACCTTAACGGTAGGTGTAACTACAGCATTAGTTAAAGTATTAGCTACAGACTTAACACCCTCATCTGCCTGACGTAGAAGCCATTCAAAGAAAGATCTTAAATGGCATACTAGATCCCACGGAGCACAGCCATCACTAAGAGCAATTACGGTAAAGTTTAGGTGTTGGTCAATCACTTAGGTCCCCTAAGGAGAAAAAGCAGTTAGTTTTGTTTCAATCCGAAGTGAAGAACTTTATAGCATTGTATATGAACGCTAATACCGCTAACGCCCCGCCAATCCATTGAGCGAACGTTAATATGTTGTTGAATGTGTTAGCAACTGACTCAAGACCTGGTGGTGGGCTTGATAGTGCACCGCCAGTTATGAAGTCTACTATTGGCTTAGCAGCAACAATGAATATTAGCCCTATAGCAATGATACCCATATTCCTTCGAGCTCGTGCTTGCTCCATAGGATCACGTAGGATCCCCATCTAACACCACCGAAGAACACTAGCAGTAGCTATATGCCATCCTACAAATTACTTCTAGGTAGGGACTTGTGAGGTTCTTATACCATAAAGAGACCATAGAAGTAAAAATAATCCCGGAAATAATTGCTTCACACCTCGCTGAGCACATAACAACGACTAGATTTGATACCAAAATACATGCTATGAATAAAAGTAACTTCCTAGGCTTCATTGGTGAAGAGCTAACTCGGAGATACGTACTACCTAAGTTATGCTCTAACTACGACTATGCAGTATATTTTATAACTAATGCTAAGTCTGTACAAGAAGCCGTTATAAGGAAGGTCGTAGATAAAGAGCTAAAGAATGTAGAATTACCACAGATGTTCCAACAAAACCTTGAATACTTAGTTAAGTTGTTTAATGATGGAACTACTGAAATCCCTATATACGTGTATAAGGACCTGAGCGAGTATATCGGCTTAATTGTTAAATGTGAGATATTCAACTCTTTAATAAGTTCCTTAGCTGAGTATCTCCGTATACTTAAGATACGCTCAACACTTTTCCCTCTATTCTATTCTAAATTATTTGACTTTGTATGTCTTTCATTAAGTGAGGTTCTTAGAAAATCAATGTTAAAGCTAAAGATATATGAGTGTACTAAAAGTGTGTTTTATCCGACTATGATTAGTAAAGGTATATGTAAGCCTGTTATGCAAGAAGAGCTTGAAGTCTTAATACCGAGGTATGAAATTAATCGTGTTAGATTCATTGAGGTTAAGACAACTAGTAGAAGTAGCGATGATGTTATTAATGAGGCGAGATGGGACATGAAGAGAAAAATTGAGAGTATACGTAATGAGGAATTATTCTTAAGACTTATAGAGAAGGGTAATCTTGATGCGTATCTAATTTTCGTAAGATTAACTAGTGATTTAAGGAATGCCGTAATATCTGTTTACGAATTTAATGTACCTCGTTAACTCATCATAGTATCCCCTAATTCTACCATGCAACCTTAACTCGGTATAAGCAGCCATTCCCTCTAGATACCATTTAGGTCCTTGAATTCCCTCCATATCTTGCACGTAATGTACTAATTCATGATCCAAGACCGAAATAAGTCTTCGGATCTGTTCTTAGGTATATCTAGGAGTATTATACCTAGACCCCAAACATACTTACCTCCTGGCTTACTGGATTCTCGGAGCATTAACCACACAGTCGGTAATGCTAGGTTACTTGGTGCTGGGGTACTAAATAATACATTATATATTAGATTTAACCTCTGAGATAGAATTCTCTCAATGAACTCTCTAACCTCACGCCTTCTACGCCTTACGTCATCACTAATGAGATACTTAAAGATGTATAGCAGGTTTATACCTATGAGGTCTAGGAATGCGTAAATAATTAATGTAAGCCCTATTAGTGCTATTATTAAATGAAGCATCATATCATCCCGTAAAGTTTTAAGTCATTAATTAACTTCTCAAGCTCCTCACGAGGGCTTCTCTTTGGATACATAAGCCTTAAGACATGCCTCCAGACAATTAACCGTTCTAGCTTAAGCTTTGAGGTTAACTCAAGGTCTTTAAGCCAGCCTGTAATACCTAACCATAACTTAAACCTAGGTTCGAGGACCCTAATCACGGGCTTAATATCGATGCCATCACTTAACTCAAATGACGCGTTATAGAACACTTCATCACTATTAACGTGTGCTGCAACTGTATTCAGGTCATTAATGTAGACATACTTTATTTGAGGAATGAACTTAAGTCCGTAGATCTTACATAGACACTCCAACTCCTTAAGGAGCCTTAAATACCTGTGAAACCTAGCGTAGTTACTAACCGAGGGGTCATTGATCAGGACAGTTATGTCCGGGCCTAAGACCCCCTCAAAGTCTAGGGTTGCTATGTCATGTATTAACGTATTATTGATGGCTGACTCAACAACCTTATCCCTAACACCGCCCAACCACAACCAATACCTAATACCTAAGCCCCTAAGCACTTTGGAGAGCCCATACATCGTGCTTAGTGAGAAGCCCCTCAAGGTGAAGACAGCATCGAATATGTAGCCGTAACGCCAAGACCGGGCCCTGCCATCATCAATCCTAGCAACAAACATTACATTCAAGTAGGAGGCCCAAAGAAAGTAAGCAGTTACTTATGCAACTATAGTACTATATAGGTGAACCACTCTAAGATTCAAGCAACTTGAATGCATCCCACAAATCTATTGGTATCAGCCATAGATTATGCAGAAAATGTTTATAGCCGTAATTGTGAAGTACGTTAAAGGTGGGTAGAATAGGCTGCCTTATCACAAGAGCTATTACGGCAAGTGTTTAACCTGAAAGCCTTAGGTATTAAAATATCCGACAAACTCCTTAGCTTGTTAAAAATATCAAATACGGATGTTCTTTACTCCATTAAATCAACAATAGATTTTGTAAAGGCTCTTAAATCACTGATGGACTATGGTGAAATTGAGGTGGAGCCTAAAGGTGATAGAGGTGACGCAGATGCCAAAGTAATAATTGATGGAAGGACAATAGTATTTCAAATTAAATCATTACATTCATTCAAATCTAAAGTCATGTTAGAAATAATAAAGTCATCCAACGATTTCACTAAGAGATATCTAAAGAGATTTGGCGAATTTGTGAAAGCTGTCTTCATACCTCAACAGAACCTTAAGTTTGTACCCAAGGTTATTGAGCGTAAAAAAGTAGATGCTAATGTTAATGTAAGCTACGGATCTCTTCTCTATCCAGTAGACTTACTGACATTATGGTGTTATCGTAGGATAGCTGATCGTATAAGGAGGAGTTATCCGCAATTGAAGGACGTCGACGCAAATTATAGAGTTGCAGTCATAGACGTTAGGACGGAACCCATTAATGAATTTATCCTATGGTTTATGACTCAATCGTGGTTGATATACAAGGGAGCTAAATATCCAAAGTTAAGTGGTGTAATATTTATGAGGTATAACGTGGTGAGAGGAGAGCATCATGCCAGTATGTGGTTGATACCCGTAATTAATCCTTATGCTGATAATCCCTTAGATCCGTCAGTGTTACTGAAAAACGTACTTCTACCCACACCGACATTTGGGTCTAGGTACTTACTTCTTTTACCAACACATATTTACATATCCAAACCTAGTTGGGTAGAGTTCATGCAGATAAGACCAGGGTTTAGACTAACGTATAAAGGCATATACTTCGGGACAATAATTTAAAGGTATATATCGCTAGTCTGCATCAAGTTCACGTTCTTGACCAGGTTTTTAAGCGACTTCAGAAGGGTCCTTAAGCCTTCAGCCTTAAAAAGGGTGGGTTACCACGTAAGGTGGGAGAATTGAGATTCTAAAGCTAAGGGAGGCTCACATATACATTAAAGACCCCTTAAGTAAGGGAGGGTCTAAGAATTAGAGGAGGTTAGCTAATAGTAAGGAAATCTTAATTTTCTACACCTGAAAAGCTTAAGGAAAAATCGGACATAGAAACCTTAACACAGCAGACCAACATAAATGTCGCATCATCGGTATGCAAGATGCGACAATAACATTCATAGTAAGACTGTCAATTTTTAAATACCTCGATACTGCCAATAACGGACTTACCTTACTAAAAAGTTATAAAATTATATGATGCAATTATGCACTAACCTCTGAAACATAATTAAGAGCTCATACCCCTATTTCGCTATAGTATTTTTGAGTACAAAGAGCTAATTTTAGTATTCAGGTAAGTACGCTGGACTAGTTAGGTGAACTATGAGTTTCTTCTTTATTACGTTAAAGATTTTGTGCTAGTTCTTAAGGAACGGTATTTTACTATGCCGTAAATTGCCTCACCTAAACCTACAAAGCTTAATGCAAAGAATAATATCTGTATAATCCGGACGTATTTTCCTGTTTCTCCCTTATATACCCCACTACCAAATTCTACTAATAAAATCCTTAATCTGATCATCTTATCTTTCGCCCTATGAAGTATCACATCCCATAAGCTGTATTCATTACATATCTTTATTGTGTAAATACCTGTATGGTAGAGACGAAGGTTAAAATCGCAAGTACCAGTACAGTAATTGTCAAAAACAGCGTTGCCATATGGGTTAATGAGAGTAACTCTTGCCTTATTATCACCACCTGCTACATGAATTTCAACCTCGATTTTAGAATTAAGAAGTTCTCTAGGAGCACTATAGTATACTTCTTGGCAGCTTCTTGGGGACACAGTAAGTGTTTCATCAGATAAAGTCTGCGGTAGAGAAACCTCACTAACTGTATGAACAAACAAGCCTATGTTTAAAGCAAAAATAATAGATATAATAAATATTACAGCACCAATAATAATATGATGAAGGGGCTTCAATGCTTTAGCCCTATAGTTTATGTTACACAATTAATTAATATGTATTACTCTCAAGGCTTAAGCTTTAAATTTCTCTATAGCCCTCAATTTAGGCTGTTTCCAGACATATCCTTCTGTACTTAACTCAAAAGGGTATGCTACTGCAGTAGCTTATGAATAAGTAAGGGTGTCTAGATTATGAAGTTAAGGATATTTTTGTAAATCTAATCTTACGGCCCTAAGGTTAGAAACTCTTATCTAACCTTACGTCAAT
>CAZQFL010000015.1:0-32795 GCA_964592745.1 uncultured Desulfurococcaceae archaeon | reverse complement strand
AAATACTATTCCCACCCTATGACGCTATTCAATTAACTGACATACTTAAGGAGAGAGCAGTAAAGGCATTCCAACCTGGAGTTGTTAATGAAGCAGTGATACAGTACTGTGCATCTATAGCAGCTAAAGAACATGGTGATGCAAGAAGGGCTTTAGACTTACTAAGAGTTGCTGGCGAGATTGCAGAACGTGAGGGAAGTAATAAAGTCACTATAGAGCATGTTAAGAAGGCTAGGGAGGAAATCGAAAGGGACATGGTTATGGAGGTTATAAGGACGTTACCCTATCATGGTAAGTTAGTACTTTTAACAGTAGCCTTAAGAGGCGGTAAAATCGGTACTACAGGAGAACTTTACTTAAGATACAGGGAGCTGGCTAGGAAATTAGGCTCTGAACCTGTAACACAACGTAGAGTTAGTGATATAATCAATGAACTTGAAATGCTAGGAATAATCAACGCTAAACTAATCAATAGAGGACGCTATGGTAAGACTAGAGAAATCCTACTAATGGTCGATCCTCAAGTAGTCATTAAGGTGTTAACGAGTGAACCTAGGATTAAGTGGATCATTAAAAGTAGTAGGTATTGATGAGGGATACTTCCCACCTGAATTTAAACGTAAACGTCTACAAACAATACTAGTAGCGGTCCTATGTGATTGGACTACGCCTTTAGATGTTAAGATATCAAGAGTTACTGTAGATTATGACAATATTAATTATAGAGTATTGGAACTCTTAGGTAAATTCAAAGTTAAGTCTGATTTAATAATATTAGACGGAGTAACGTATGCAGGCTTTAACGTTATTGACCCTAAAACATTAAATGAAGAGTTAGGTATACCAATAATTACCGTGTTTAAGCATGATTTAAATATGGATAGAATAAGGACTGCGTTATGTAAACACTTTAATGACTGGAGATACAGATTCACTGTAATAAGGAGCGTATATAGTAACTCAAGGATAATACACACCCCGTGGAGACCATTAAGAATCAGCGTTTATGGTATAGATGAGAACAAAGCTATAGATCTTATAATAAGACTTCAGAAAGTATCACCTATACCTGAACCTCTAAGACTAGCTGATGTAATCGCGTCAGGCCTAACTAAGAATAGTGGGCTACTAAATATGCTTTAACTATGGCATGAGATCATTAACTC
The DNA here is from genome assembly GCA_964592745.1 of uncultured Desulfurococcaceae archaeon. GTDB lineage: Archaea > Thermoproteota > Thermoprotei_A > Sulfolobales > NBVN01 > CAZAMI01. The sequence continues at coordinate 31,629 of CAZQFL010000015.1, read as the reverse complement.
TCGAATCAAAGCTATTACCACGCTTATTAAGTGTTAGAGAAGTGAATTAATAGATGATGAGGGATGCCCTTTCTCGACCTGATGAAGGACCCGAAGTTGGCTGACTACGCATAATTTATTACAGATTATTGATAACGTCAATTTACTATTAATTTAAATTAATTTTGTGGTGCGGGGGGTGGGATTTGAACCCACGCAGGCCTACGCCATCGGGGCCTCAGCCCGACCCCTTTGACCTGGCTCGGGCACCCCCGCACCAATAGCCTCATTTAATAAGGACTAATAAGTGTTATTTTATGTTGTCAAGCGATAACTATATCCAATCTCTTAAAACTAATGCTTAGGGAGCGTATAGTGAAGCTTAAGGTCTTAGATGTAATTAAAGAGATTAAAGATATAGCAAGCACTAATCTTGAAGATAAGAGTACGTATATTGCTAAGTTCATTAGTGAGCGACCTAATGTAATACTAACGTATACTGGCTCATATTCATCACCAGCAACGTACATGACCTTACTATTAAGATCACTAACTAAAGTTAATGCTAACTTCTTCCCACCTAAGGAATTAACTTATTATGTCGTTCCATATGATGAAGGCTGTGAGGCACGCATACTTATATATTCATCAGTTGATGGGTTATCAGAGCTTAACATACTTATGGATCAGTTAAGACTTACGGGGCATGAATTCATTGTAATAACTCCTACCGCTCTACCTGATATATTATCATGCAAGATACCTAAGGAGAGAATTATTGAACTCAATCTTGAGGGTAAGGATAGGTATTGGCCTTTATTAGCGCATATCGTTAGCGGACTGGCTATAGCTAAATTAATGGACATGAAGGGTGTTAGAGCTAGTAGGGTATGGAATGAGTTAAGTAATGTAGTACCAGTCATTGATAGTTTAATATCATATTATGAAGGTGTTATTGAGGATGTTGTTGAATTCTTAAGTCAGCCACTACTAATAACCTCGACACCCACGATGAAGGCTGTAGCAGAATACTTAGCCTACAGTCGCGACATAAGAGTTAAGAGATTCTTAGTTAATGCTGAAGGTATAAGGAATTTTGTTAGATTTATTAATAGGTTATTGATCATTGAAACGGACGTTGAGGAATATTCAATGAAAGAAATAAAAGGTTTAGCATTAACAGCAGCATCTGAGATAAAGGAGCTAAAATTCAAGACAGACCCCTTAACGGCACCAATATATGGTCTAATAGTTGCTAGAATTATAGAGTACCTTTACTCACGTAAGGTGGGCAGGATTGAGTAGTACAGCATTAGTTGTTGGCGCATCAAGTAAGATTGGGGAGGCTGTAGTTAACTACCTAGCTAGTAAGGGCTTTAAGCTAATATTGCATTACAACAAGGGTTTTAAGAGAATTAAGAGGATAATCGAAAGTGGTAATGTAAGGAAACAGTTATTAGCTACAGTAAGAGCTGACTTAATCAAGGACTCGCTAACTAAATTTATTAATAGAGTAATTAGTTATAATGATATTGATTTAGCGATACTTCTTTCAGCTATATACGATGAGACACCAATAGATATGCTAAGTGAAGAGAGAATTAAGGAAGTACTTGAACTTAACTTAGTATCTCATGTAGTACTCACGATACTTTTGGGTAGGGTAATGCGTAGAAGAGGCAAGGGATTAATAGTAATATTTAGTGACTTAGTATCCTTAAGGACCTCAAATCCCTATTTAGGTCTTAAACCATCAATACCGTATATAGTTAGTAAGGCTGGATTAAACGCACTCATAAGGTTTATAGCAAAAGAATTAGCACCTATACGTATCGTTGGTATAGCTCCGGGATGGATAGACCTACCAACATTAAATAAAAAGCTCAAGGAGATGATAAAATCTACAGTACCTGCTAGAAGACCTGCAAAAATTGAGGAGATAATTCAAGTTCTTGAATTGGTAATAAGGAATGAATACATTAATGGTACGATTATCGAAGTTTCAGGAGGTATTTAGTCAGCCGCGGGTTCTCCGATCATGCTCACCCCTTGTAAGCCTCATCATCCATTAACTTATTATCAAAACGCTATTAAATCATTTATCACCTATGATAGTAATGTAGATATAGGTGTAGAATGTCTGTGGAATTAATTAGCGGTATAGAGGTAGTCAACAACTTACCATTAGTATACGTAAGGAGGTATAAGGCCCTCATATTGGCTGATACGCACATTGGTTATGAAGAGGATATGGCTGAGAAAGGTATATTCATACCTAGTTTTCAATTAAGAAACGTTATGGAGGTAATCAATGAGGCTTTAAACTCTGTAAATGTTGAGAAGGTAATTATTGCTGGAGATTTAAAACATAAATTTGATTCATTAGGTAGGCAGGAGAGAAGAGAGTTGTCAAAATTATTAGCTGAGCTACTAGCCAGGGTTAATGAGTTAATAGTTGTTAGGGGTAATCATGATAATTTTCTTCCTCTACTTCAAAAGAAGTTTAATTTCAAAATAGTTAATGAGTATATACTAGGTAATATACTAATTATCCATGGCCATAAAGAATTAGAAACCCACATAACGAATGTAGGTGATAAATGGAATATATTAATCATGGGTCATGAGCATCCAAGCATAACATTAAGAGATGAACTAGGTATTGTAGGGAAGTTTCCCTGTTTTCTTATGGGGAAATTAAGGAATTCAGACAAAAGTATTTTAGTACTACCAGCTGTTGGTGCTTACCAAACAGGTTCTAAAGTTACGTTATCATCTGATACATATTTATCACCAATAATAAGAAATGATGTTAATATAGAGGAAATCAGACCTGTAATTGTGGACAGAGAAGTTGGTGTTATGGAATTACCACCACTTAAATACTTATTTGACTTAATTTAGGTACTCCCTAAAACTGACGTGAACACCTTCTTCACATATTGATATAAAAACAATTTATAAACTATAGGTATCCTTTTTAAAGGGGGTACTGCTTGGAGATTAAGCCAGTAATTAAGATTGAAAACATAGTTGCTACCGTGACTTTAGATCAAACTCTCGACTTAAATGCTATAGCTAGATCCGTACCTAATGTTGAGTATGATCCTGAGGAGTTTCCTGGCTTAATCCTTAGGCTTGAGAATCCTAAGCTTACTGCCCTAGTTTTCAATTCTGGTAAAATGGTAGTTACGGGAGCTAAGAGTACTCAAACCTTGATCAAAGGGTTTAAGAAAATAATAAGATTATTCGTTAGACATGGAATAATTATTGTTGGAAAGCCTAAGATACAGATCCAAAATATTGTAGCATCAGCTAACTTAGGTGTCGAAGTTGATTTAGAGAAAGCAGCATTCTTACTACCTAATACGATGTATGAACCAGAACAATTTCCTGGTTTAATTCATAGAATGGATGACCCAAAGGTTGTACTTCTAGTCTTTAGTAGTGGTAAAATGGTTATAACTGGTGCTAAAAGTGAGGAAGATGTACAAAGAGCTGTTGAAAACATCTATAAGAAGCTAAAGGAGCTTTCATGTATTAGGGAAATACCTCAACAAGCATTTTGGTAGCATAACTTTTTAATTTAAAATTAACTCCATAGAGTTAACACACTCTAAATGTCTTCTCTTCTAGAATCAGCGTGAACTGTGTTCTTCATCCCTTAAAGTCCTAGGCTGCCCACTTCATCATCAAACTATACTGTCTTAACTAACTTAAAAGTTATTTAGTTTTAAAGTGAGAATGTTCAAGAGCGTGAGTAGCTCACACGATATTGAGTCTAGCATGTATTATGAGTTTAAAATAGGTATTCCAACATTTGCCTGGATCATCCTAATCGTAGTGAGTGTTATTCTCATTATCATAAGTTTAACCATTATACTTCCAGTAACTTTTAAGATTAGATTAGACAGCTAAGAGCTAAGAGATATATATGCTAGCGCTCCATTAGCGCCATCCATTAGGGTGAGGAAAAGCGATGTAATAAGTACGTCGTTTGTTAATTTAAGTAAAACATCCATAATTAAGGCCTACACTAAGACTATTAGGTGTGAGCCTTTCGGGACTTAAAATCGGATAGTTTAAACTAGCTAATGGTAATAAAGCATTTCTCGCTATTAATAACTGGGATGGCGAAGCATTGGTCGTTAAATTAAGGAGTGATACTTTAGTTATCCTATTATCAGAGAACTTTAGGATTTTAAGTTTAAGCTCAGCTACTTGGATAGGTTAAGTCATCTAGCTAAACTAATAAAATTCTCACTTTGAGGTTTCTTTGGGTCATACCTGTGAATACATCATTTGAGTTAGGGAAAGGAGTAGGAATTGTAGGTTGGGGCGTCTACATACCTATATGGAGAGTTAGAGCTGTGGAAATAGCTAGAATGTGGGGTTTCTCCGAGGAATTAACCAAATCTTTATGGATCGAGGAAAAAGCTGTTGCTGGTGAAGATGAGGATACCGTAACCATGGGATGGTATGCCGCTAAGATTGCTATTGAAAGGAGCGGTATAGACCCTAATCACATAGGGGCAGTATTTGTAGGTACTGAATCTAAACCTTATGCAGTAAAGCCTTCAGCTACAATTATAGCTGATGCATTAATGGATTCCAACATGAAGTCTGCATCAGATATAGAGTTTGCTTGTAGAGCCGGAGGTGAAGGTATTAGAAATTCAATAGCTTTAGTAGCTAGTGGTATGGCTAAATATGCTCTAGTTATAGGCTCAGATACAGCTCAAGCAAATCCAGGTGATGTATTAGAATTAACAGCATCATCAGGTGCAGCAGCATACGTGATAGGCCCAGCTCAAGAGTCCGTAGCGGTATTCGAGGGGAGTACTGTGTATGTAACTGACACACCTGATTTTTGGCGTAGAGACGGCTCACCATACCCCCAGCATGGTGAAATATTTACAGGTGAACCAGCATACTTCCATCACATAGTGTCAGCGGCAAAACTCCTCTTTAAAGAGCTAGGACTAAAACCTAGCGACTTCGATTACGCAGTATTTCATCAACCCAACGGCAAATTCCCCTTACAGGTAGGTAGAATGTTGGGATTCCCCAAAGAGAAGATACTCCCTGGTATAGTTACGCCATGGATCGGGAATACATACAATGGTTCAGCACTCATAGGACTTGCCAAGGTGCTTGAGGAAGCAGAGCCAGGATCTAGAATCCTAGTTGTCACATTCGGTAGTGGTGCAGGTAGCGATGCTTTTAGCATAATAGTTAAGGAAGGAATAGAAGAGAGAGTTAAGAGAGGACCTAAAGTAATTGATTTCTTAAAAAGAAAGAAGTACGTGAGTTATGGTGAATACGCTAAGAACAGAAGGATTATAACAAGGATAGAATAGGGTGATAACGTGAGAAACGTATACATAGTCTCAGCATCAATGATTAAAGTTGATAGATATTTCAATAAAAGCTATAAGGAATTAGTTCTTGATGCTTTAACTAAAATACTTGATGAAGGCAGCGTTGAACATATAGACTACACAGTCGTCTCAACATTATTAAGTGATTCAATACTGCACCAGCTAGATTTATCAACGGTTTTAACGCAGTATCTAGGTCTTAACCCCATACCCAGCTTTAGAGTTGAAACAGGTGAGTCATCAGGTTTGGCAGCTATAGAGCTAGGATTCTCCTTAATAGCATCAGGAAAGGCTGACTCAGTCCTTGTTGTAGGTGTTGAGAAGTTAACCGAATATCCTACCAACATAATTAATGAAAACTATAGTAGAATTCTAGATTACGAAATTGAAACGATAAGAAATATATCACCACCCGATTATGCTGCATTAATAATGAAAGAGTACATGAAGAGGTATAAAATTAAAAGAGAAGAGTTAACTATATGGCCCATTAAAATGCATGATAATGCGTTAAGAAATCCCCATGCACAATTAAGATTCAGAGTTGATGTGGATAAGGTACTTAACAGTATAACGATAGCTGAACCAATAAAGTTACTTGATACATTCCCCATAGGTGATGGTTCTGCCATCATTCTATTAGGTTCAGAGAGAGTCCTAAGACGTAGTAATTCTGAATGTATGAAGGTTACATATATTACTTCGTCTACCTCTCAACCCATCTACCTTAGAGATGACATACTAGAGTTTACGGCATTAAGAAAGGCGTTTAAAACATTGTATGAGGGATCTAGATTAGACTTAGAGGAGACTCTTCTTGAAATCCATGATAGCTATAGTATCTATGCCTACCTAATACTTGAGGAGTTAGGTATAGCACCTAGGGGTAAGGCACCAAACATAGTAGATGAGTTAGGCAATGTTAACCTTAGTGGAGGACTCAAAGCACGAGGACATCCCTTTGGTGCCACGGGCATTTATCAGGTAGCTGAGGCTTACAGTATACTTAGCGATAAAGGTTTAGGTGAGTTAAAATATAATGGTAGGTATGGACTAATACATTCTATGTCAGGCCCTGACTATAACTCAAGGTTATGTTTAATTGAGAAGGTGATGTAGGATGAGATACTCTATACCTATATTTTGGAGAAATAAGTACTCATACTATAGACTGGAACTAACTAAATGTAAGAAATGTGGTAAAGTATCATTCTTTAGAAGAAGTATATGTCCTTACTGTAGGTCAAGAGATGTTGAAGTAATAACATCTAAAGGTATCGGAAAAGTAGTGACTTACACAATTAGCTACTTTAGAGGTAGTACTAACTTAGAAAGCTATCCACGTATTATAGCGCTGATAGAGCTTAATGAAGGAGTTAAGGTTATCGGTGAATTAAGTGATGTTAAATTAGAGGACATTAAAGAGGGTATGGAGGTTGAAGCAGTTCTTAGAAAGTACTCAAGTGATGATCCCTATGGTTTAATATATTATGGAATTAAATTCATACCACGAGTGAAGAAATAAACTGTTATTGTGGTGTAACAATTAAAATTTTAATTATTTAAACATGGTAATAGTAAAAATAGGTATAACTCATATATCTTTGGGTGTTTGGAACTGGTAAGGATAGAGAGCCTTCTATCCGCTAAAGCAAGATTATTTAAAGCTTCGGAGGTTAGAGAATTATTAAAAGTGACTGAGGGTAAGAACATCATATGTTTTACTGGGGGATTTCCTGATCCTCAAGTATTCCCCAAAAGAGAGTTAGCTGAAGTTGCTAGCTATGTTATTGAAGAGTTAGGTGATAGAGCTCTTCAATACGGACCTACAAAAGGTGTTACAGAGTTTAGAGAGACGTTAAAGAAGTTTCTAATGAATAAGGGCGTTAAAATTGAAAGTGACGATGACATCATAATTACTACAGGTTCTCAGCAAGCTTTAGACCTAATATCCCGACTTCTCATAAATCCTGGAGATACCATTATAGTTGAGTTACCTACATACCTAGCAGCTTTAAATGCATTTAAATCAAATGAGCCCATCACAATACCTATACCCATGGATGAAAATGGTATGAGGACTGATATCTTAGAGGAAGAGGTAAGAAAGCTTAGGAGAAATAATGTGAAAGTGAAATTCATATACACAATACCCGTAGCTCATAATCCAACAGGCATAACCATGAGTATAGATCGTAAAAAACACTTATTAGACATAGCATCAGAGAATGATTTACTAATAATTGAAGATGATCCCTACTCATACTTTGTTTATGATGAAGGAATTGATGTGACACCTCTTAAGACACTTGACAAGGAGGGTAGAGTAGTTTATCTAAGCACCCTTAGCAAGATACTAGCACCTGGACTTAGGTTAGGATGGGTCTTAGGTAACAGTGTTCTTGTAGACTACATTGAGAGAGCTAAGCAATCAGCTGACCTACATACATCAACACTTAATCAATTCATAGCTATGGAAGCGATTAGGAGAGGAATAGTCGATAGGACTATAGTTAAAGCGAGAGAAGTGTATAGAGCTAAGAGAGATGTCATGATAGATGCTTTAGAGAAATACATGGTTAAAGGTACTAAATGGGTAAAACCTGTTGGTGGACTCTTCATGCTCATATGGTTGCCCTCAAAGAACATAGATACAAAGAAATTACTACCTGAAGCCATTAAGGAGGGTGTAGCGTACGTCCCAGGTTCAGCATTCTTTGCTGATGGTTCAGGTCAGAATACTATAAGATTAAACTTTAGCTATCCGAAACCTGAGGAAATAGTTGAGGGTATCAAGATACTAGGTAATTTGATAAAGAGAAAGTTGGGTAGTAGCTAATTTGGCAATATTAATGCAGCACTCAAGTGAGTTTGTTTAAAGATGTTTTAAGTACTACTGTATCTTAGTGTCATGTGCGAAATAATATACTCTGTCAAAATATCTTGCTAAACTACTAATATCTCTAAGTTCTTTCGTTGCTGCAATAAACTCTTTAAGTATATTCCTAGGTAATCTTTTAATGTATGGGTAACCATAATTAGGCGATTGAAGAGCAGGTATAAACACCTTAATTAACCTCTTAATGCTCTTTGAAGATATATAATATGGTGGATGTGTAGGAGGTATTACTATAGTTGCATCATCTTTAAGTAATTTAACCACATCAAGACCTTCACTTAGTGTATAACTAACTAATATTGCAGCATCATATTCACCTCTAACTCTTTCTGGTTTTATTATATTAACACCCGTTGATGCTATATGCTTCCTAATTTTACCATTACGGCAGACAACCGTAACATTATATTTACTACTTAAGCTTAGTGATAACACTAAAGCATCTAAATTACACCCCATTATAATTATATCGTTACCTTCCAATGTATTGAGTAAGTCGTTTATGTACGAAAACTCGAAGGCTAACATTAAGTCCATACTTGGCTGAGTCTTTTGAGGTAATTTTACTATACATTCCTTCTTAGTCTTACAATACTCACTCAGGAAACCATCTATATCCAGACCGTGAGTCTTTGATAAGCATCTAGGTTTTACTAGACATAACTCCCCTTCTCTTACATAATCCTGATCAATTGCAGGCTCAATAATCCTGATTAATGCCATAGAGCCGGCTATAACCTCTTTATGAGGTAAGAAACCTGTACCTATAGCTTTATCTATAATACCGAAGACAGCTATCAATACTTTACCTAAAACTTCATCACCTTCAACAGGTGGTACAGGTATATCAACTAACTCAAGGCCGTAACGCCACATAAGTGCCTTCATACGCACCCTATATAAGTATTCTTTCAAAATTAATTACTAGGGATCATGTAATGTCAAGTGACTTAATGCTTGCATCAGGAAAACTAAGCAGTTATAGAATACTCACTACCTACTTGAATATTTTAGATAAGAAAGAAAGAGATAGAGTATTACCTAAAACAAAAGATTTAGAGTATGTTCGAATGCTTATAGATGAGGGGATTAGAAGACTTGACGAAATAATTAAGGAATTATCTGAAAACTTAAAGGGTAGGATTAATGGCTATTATGCCAAGAAAGCGGTTAAGGATGTATTAGGTCTTGATGTTGATGAAATTGAAGCCAAGAATTACGTAGCTAGAGAGTTAGCTAGCTGGATATTGGAGATCTCCGAAAATTTAAACATTATTAAGTTAAAGGGTTCATGGGAACGTAGGTAAGATCGATTTATGAGGTATTGATCTTAAATACTTCCATAAACCTCAGAAAAACTTAGGGTGTGATGGTATGTACGCATTTTCTTCAACACGTAAAGGCATTAGTGAGGAGCAGTGCAAAGAGCTGATACTATCCGAATCTGGGAGCGAATTAAGGTCTATTATTTCCTGCATAGAAAGCATGATAAATGAGAAAGGAGAGGAGGGCTTGACGAAGTTAATTAAATATTTATTAGCTAGTAATTCAAGAAGCTCGCAATCCATATTAACGTTAGTGTTAAGTTATCTTTCATCAAAAGATATAAAATTAACTGTGAAGATAATTAGCAATATTGTGAGGAACACATCATTACCTATAAATAAGTTAGTTAAGTCGGCATCGGCAGCATTAGGTTTAGATAGGCTTATAATATTAGGTTCAAAGTATGGTATACTATCAAGAAGATTCATTAATGCTATACTTGATGAGTTATCATGTAAAGAGCTAACTATACTCACAAACATGGTGGGCATCATAACTATAGATAAAGAATCATTAATAAAGGTACTAGGTAGGGCTTTAAGCACTACTTATTGTAGGCAAGCAAAACAGGCAGCATTAGAGGTAATAGCAAAAACGTTAAGTAAAGGCAGTCTAGGTATGGGTGATCTTGTTGACATGCTGCAAAAACTTAATTTAAAGTTACTTATAATTAAAGATAAGAAGGGTAAGGTCAAGGAGGTAAGAGTAATTCATAAAAGCATTGAGAAATTTGCATCAATAACTGGCTTAGAGGACATAGTGAGTAGATTAGCTATAGCTTCATCTTAAATTTCAGTGCTTAAAGTGCACGTATTAGTTTCTCGCCTAACGATCTAACTATATGTTTAAGACCTAAATCAATATTATCCCAAGGTAGCTCCTCATTAGGTTCCTTAATTCTGAATATGAACTTATCATAGTTTAATTTATCTTGAGCGTACTTTCTAAATCGGGCTAAACTCTCTTTGTTTAACACTACATCAATTACTAATTTGCCTATACTTTCATTACCTAAAGCTATTAATGCTTGAGTATAGGCGTAATTCCAATCATATACGTCTATACGGATTTTAGTAGTATCTACGTTCGTCTTTAAATCTTTAATTTTACGTTTAAGATCCTCCTTGGACATTAATGGTATGTATTGTGTGGGGGTTTGAGGTTTAGGTATTAACGGATTAATTGTTACTTTTACTTTCTCCTTTCGTGTAAGTCTAATTGATGTGATTATTTCGTTTAATAGCTTTGCTATACTTCTACCAGCATTAGGGCTTTCGCCAGGTATACCAAGCATGAAGTATAATTTCACGTTTAGACCTTGACTAATTATGTAAGATATTAGCTTCCTTAATAATGGTCTCTCAAGTTTCTTTCTAATTAAACAACTTGCATGCTCCTCAGCAGTTTCAGGAGCTATTGTTATTGTTCTTTGACCTCCTAGTGCTATGATGTCTATTCTTCTTTCATTTAGAGTTGTATATCTTAGCGATGGAACTGAGAACTTAATGTTATTCTTAACTAGATGTTCTAGTATGTCATCTGCCTTAGGGTGATCAAAGAATGATAGACTATAAAATACTACTCTATGCGATCCTACGCACTTAACTCCACCCTCAATCAAGTTGAGAATTAATTCTTTATTACGATACCTGGGAGGGTATGTTGTGAATGCTTCAAGACAAAATGCACATAACCATTTACACCCCCTAGATATCTCAATGTAGTACCCATCACCATAAATAGGACTTCTAATTTTTGATCTAATTAGGCATGTGGGCTGCCCTACTCTATTATAGTCTTTAACAATAGACTTTCTCACCTTAATTTCAGCATAATTATTAAGTAATGTCTTAGAGTATATACTTCTAGTCCTTTCATATAACTCGTGAATTAACTCATCAAATTTATTCTCTTTAAATATCTCCTTACCGTATTCATTAAATAAATCTTTAATTGTCGCTAAGAGTATTTCACCTTCACCTATGAATGCTGCATCACACATAGGTAGGTAAGGTAATGGATTAGCTATTACAGGTAAACCCCCGATAATGATTAAGGGCTTCAAACTCTGCTTGTGAATATTTATGCCATTCCTTACGAGTATTTCAACTAAATTAAAGATATCTAGTTCAAAGCCTATACTTACTAACGCTACGTCAAAATCCTTTAGACTTAATCCTGTTATTGCTCCCCTATCAGGATTATCTAGAGTAAACCTGTCAACAAGAGCATCCAGATTTTCCGTCAAATAGTAATACGCTATGTGTGTGAACAAGTTCGTTATTGATGCTTCATAAGTACTAGGGTAAACTAAGGCTATCCTTATTGAATACTTCCTAGGCGGTAAATACACATTAACCTCATCAAATAACCCTATGCCTGACACATTACATGTTTTTACTACGAAGCTTAAAAGAGGTAGTTAAGTGGCAAAGTTACTTTGAGCGTTCCCTCCTTATTTTCGATATTATATAATTGGTTAATTCGTTTATCACATCCCTATGTTTCCTCCTAATATGTTGCTCAACTTGTTCTGCTCTCAACGGTGTATCACAGAGAAGACATACATACCTATTACCTATTTTAAGTACAGCAGGATCTACACTTATTACATAAGGGAAGACTATCTTAACTATTGAGGCTGCTATATAATGTGATCTTGCTTTATCAATTATCCTCTGAACATAACCTCTAACTCTAAACTTTGATATCTTATATTTATGACCTATAGTACTAGGTGATAGCCCATCAATTAAGTATTCCTTTATGGATAATATAGTTATTGTATCTCCTGCTAATCTTTTCGTTACTAAGTACTTAGTTATAGCTACGATAGCATCCTCCAAGGATAATCCCTGGGTAAGTAGGTTCTTCATAGAAAAATTTATAAGTACTCCAACAAATAAGGTGGAAGATATGAATGATCAACATAGTTAAGTATTGTCTCCACTAATGCGTAATCCCCTTATTAATTTTATCCTAAATGAGATGAGGGGTTAGGGATTTATTAGAGAATTTTTACTACTAACATGTAGGTGAGCATTACGGTAGGTGTGGGCTACTTGAAGACCTCGGTAATATCATTTAAAATAGATATTACCACGTTAAGAAAAATAGAACGATTAGTAAATAGTGGCTACTTTAGAAGTAAAAGCGAGTTCATTAGGGAAGCAATACTCTATAAGTTAGCTAAAGACGGCCTACTTAAAACGGAGTAATCGCTTTAAAGCATTCAAAGTTCAGTCATGCAATACAAGAGATGAAAGACCCTTACGTAGAATACCCCAGCTAATACCTCCGTTCTTTAAACATTCATATACGTTAATTTTAGCTAGACTATTGGGGTAAACATTGACACTTTATTGGGAACCTAGATGGGTTAGAAAAAAAGTTGTAGTTGATGGTATGGAGATAATTACTTGCCAAGACTTAGTTACTAAAATGTTTCTATGTCCTATATGTAATAACATAGACACTATTTGCCCTGAAGGTAAAGAAACCAACATAGTTAGTGAGGACCTAATCACATTCTTTACCCTCAAGGACTTAATACATCACATGAGAACTCATGGACTACAGACATTCAAGAAAAGAATCAGCATTAAGGAAAGAGGTGAAGAGGGTAAGTGAGGCTAGACAGCATTGACTCTAATAATGTAGTAATCTTAGGAGAGTCATTTACAGCTTTAACGATGACCTATAAGGGATGTGTAAAGCCTCACGTAATCATTGATATATGGGAGGGCGGGAGTAGCCTATATGGTTGGGACTTCATTAATGGATGTATTGATAGATTACCAATGTTAGTAAAGACTAAATGTCAATTGTTAGGTGATGAGAGATATACTCAAGTTAGACCAGTAATTGAGGTCATAGGTAATGAGGAAGGATTTACAGAGAAGGTATACTCAAAGCTACCTGAGGAATCACAAATCAACTGGCTTAATATAATGAGTGAAGGAGGCTTCATGTTACGTAGTGGCTGGTGTTCCATGTTAAGGAAATTGAAGAATAAGACTGCAAAGATTAGTAGAATATATGGTGAAGTAAAATACATACATCTAGATAAATCAGCAATAAAAGTTGGTTGGAGAAAGGAAGTAAGGTATAGTAAAGCAATTATCACTATGCCATTGCCTTACATCTTACCAAGAATAATCACTACAAATAATGTAATTAAGAGGATGAGCAATAATATAAAGCTAAATTACGTATCATTATACGTAATGACAATCGTAGTAAGTAAATCGGAAGTGAAGCTTGAAGAACCTAAGATAATTAAAGTGGGAAGAAAGGGCTTACTTACAGCATTAATATACTTATTACCTATGGATGAAATTTATAACCTAAGCAATTCCATACTTATTTATGTCTTGTCACCCATAACCTTAAACTTACTTAAGCCTGAATTAAGTTCCAGGATACTGAGTGAGTTAAAGAGAATTAACTTACCCATTAACTTCAAAAGTATTTACTTCTATAGGGATTATTTTGAAAGGTATGCCATCTTAGGTAAGTTTAAAGATGATATCAGGAATCTTATAAGCATCTTAAAAGATTATGGTATTGACCTTTTAGGTAGATTAGGGGCATGGAGGGATGTTAGCATATGCGACATACTAAAGAATTAATTGAGTCACAATTGAGTCACTCTACAGTCTCTGCATTTCCTAGGCTTTGGTCCTTGCTATGACTCCATAACCCTATAGCAGCTACTTCTCCCTCTTCACTACCACTACTTAATGGTGCAGCTGAAAGTATCATGTTCATCAGCTCCTTAAAACTTAGTTTTCTATGAATAACGTATTCAACACCATTTATTATTATTGAAACTGGAGCCTTTACTGAATAATATGGAATGACAAATACTTTAATCCCGTATTCTTTAAATATTCTCTGAGCTACTTCCCAAGTCTTCCTTAATATGTACTCACCTAACTCTGAACCATTAACTATCACAAATACATCTATACTCAATAACCTCACCAGAGATGTCAGTATATGTCATAATTTAATTTAAGCTTAATGACACATATCTCGTTATATTTAGGAGTATCGAAAATTAGAATTCGGTGGCGATTGTGTGGTTCAGCTATGTGATAACCCCCTTAGGACCTAGTATGAGAGTTAAGAAAAAGTTAATACTTGATATTGAACCTGGGATTTTTAAGATTGAAAGTCTTGAGTGTAAAAGTGTAAGTATAGATTTAAGTGAGGGCATCACGGAAGACTTTATGGAACTCATAAGCATTGATCCTGATATAGGAGATCTTATAAGGCTTGACATCAATGATTACGTTGTTGCATACATAGTTTAACTATCATCTATTTAAATCCCGAGGTATATTGTACTATGGTGATAAATTGTGAGCGAGAGAAGAAGACGTAGAAAATCAATATTCGATATCTTTGATGATCTACTTAGAGAGATAGAGGAGGAGTTCCAAGACTTTATAAGAGAGATTGAGAGATTTGGTGTTCCTAAAGAAGAGATTAAAGAGATCAAAAGTCCATTCGTTTATGGCTTTAGAATTACTATAGGACCCGATGGTATACCTAAAATTGAGGAGTTTGGTAATATCAGAAGAAGGAGAGGTACGAAGCCTTCAATTACTGAAATTAGTGAGGAGAGAGAGCCTTTAGTTGATGTATTAGATGAGGATGATAAAGTTAGGATAATTGCTGAAATGCCTGGCGTAGAGAAGGAAAAGATTAAACTTAGGGTTCAGGATAGAAAGTTAATAATCAAGGCTAGTAATGAGCATAGGAAGTATTATAAGGAGGTTGACTTACCAGCTGAGGTTGATATAAAGAAAGCAAAGGCAACGTATAGGAATGGCGTTTTAGAAATTGAAATACCTAAAGTTAAGTCAAAAGGCGGAGAATTTGAGATTAAGATTGAGTAAGTTCCTCCTTAATAATACTTAAACCTTCACCTTTAACATCACTCCTACCTGTTGGATCCTCAATTATTAAGGTAAAGGGTAACTCACCCTCAATAGCCTTTCTAATTTCCTTAACTTTAGAATAGCAAGGCTTTCTCTCATCAAAACATTCCGAAGGAATTATATCTAAGATATTCATTAGGATACCTTCAATAGTTGTTATATATCCCGGAGCTATAGGTCCAGGATTCACCTCTATACCTAGCTCAGGGATTATTATGGTGGCTCTAGATGATTTTACGACTAATGCATTTAAGTCTTCCTTTCTCTTAATTTTCACGACTATCCTCATAGGCTTTCCCACATCAATTACAGAAACATCATTTCTCCTGAATCCACATTTATCACATATACCTACCTCAAGTACTACACTCCCAAAGTAGGGTACTTTATATAGGTAATGTCTTATTTTAAATGTCTTCTTACCACAGTTTATGCACTCAACAATTTCCTCCCCTAAATACTTTAGATTAAGGTTTTCAGCAATCATCAATCCTACCCTATATTAGCTTTATAAATAGATAGAACTAAATACACATTAGCTTGTGGGAATACGTTGGCTATGGATATATACACAGGCTTAAATATCATCATCTTAGGCCTAGGTATTTCTATAGGATTTTGCGGATTTTCATAGAGACTAACAACTCTATATCCATTCTTTCCCCATAATTCATATGCTGTATTTATCAACACCTT
This sequence comes from uncultured Desulfurococcaceae archaeon, assembly GCA_964592745.1. Classification (GTDB taxonomy): domain Archaea; phylum Thermoproteota; class Thermoprotei_A; order Sulfolobales; family NBVN01; genus CAZAMI01. The sequence goes on along the minus strand of CAZQFL010000015.1, from coordinate 15,400 downwards.
ATAGAGTGTTGCATTTTGTATCTTGGGGTCACTCCATCTAGGAAGATACGCTATCACACCTAAAGGCCTATTACCCACCTGAGGGGCGTAGGCAAATACTGGCGGTGTTTTACCAGCAATCCTGAATATGGCTGATACACCTTTAGCAGCATCAGCACCTAATTGAGTTCTTCCAAAAACTAACGGCCCTATGGTTACGTAACCCTGCATAGGGTTAACATAGTAAAACTCATACGTTATTAAATATAGCTTATTAGGATTTATCCTAAAGTAGTTAGTAAATATTTTAAGTGCCTCTTCCTCGGACCCTGTCAATGCTTTAGCCAGTAACTCTATTTGTGTTGCATTCAATGTTGCACCATCTGCTACTGAAGGCCTCTCACCAACGACGGATATCCAGTACCCGTAATCCCACCAAGCAACACATACAGCATCTGTTGGCGTATTATTCTTAATCCATTCTAAAGCTTCAATCCATACTGGGGCATCAATACTTAAGCCAACACCTCCTTCAATTATTGTAGGTACTACACTCCTATACATTCTGGCCCATACCGTAACTCCTTGAGCAATCACAGCTATCACAAATATGACCGTTAATACTATTGAGACCACAGATTTGAACCAACCACGTTTAAATGCCGTCCTACCACTAGACACTACATCTCTGATTAGTATGTACACAAATGAAGCGGAGATAAGTGCTGTTAAGTAGTTTAAGTAGGCAAAGAAGTATGAAACGTTTGTTGTAGCTACTAAAGATAATATGTAGAGTGCCACTAGGAAGAGGTAATGTGGCTCACGCTTCATAAAAGCTCTGTAAGCTAAGTATATTAGCATGGGTATCGCAACTATAATTAAAGGTCCTTCATAATACATGAAGTCTTGAGGATCGGCCGGTATGTATTCTTGTACAGTACCTACAATTACATGAGCTAACCCTCTTAAGCCTAACGCAGCTAAGGCTTTACCTCTAATTACTATAAATCCAGCGCTAAGTAATGATAGTCCTCCAACAATGAATAGCACTATTAGTAGGAAGTATATTAGTTTGTACCTCCTTAGTATGGGTGCTGTAATTATTACTTCCTTCTTACTTGATAATTTTTGAAGTCCCCAACCTAAGAGCATCATTAGTAACGATGCAGGTATAGCTAAGCCAGCACTTTTGTATAAGTATGTTATTCCACCATAGAACGGTATAAAAGCTAACGCTAATGTAAGTGGGGCATACTCAGCAACAATCAGCATTACATCTCTTAACGATATTCTCTTTATGAGAGGAAGTAATGCTATCTGAATAGCAATGGCACCTAGTACTAAGTTAAATCCAGCCCAACCACTTGCAGTTACGCCCAGCATTAAACCAGCGATTAGTGCGTCAACTAAGCTATTCTTCTTTAATGCTTTAATATGAAAGAGAATCGAGAGAAATATGAATGGAAGTCCTATAGCATACTTAACAGTGAAGCCTGCAATATGTCTACTAACGAATATTAATGATGACGCTAATGACGCTATTGCAGCAGGTATATCACCCCAGAGCTCACGTACACATAAGTATATGGCTATCGTGGTTATGATATAAAATAGTACGGGTAAATACACCATCCACTCATAAAGGGTTAAAGGGGGATTAATGCTGTGAGCTATATAGTATGTAATTACAGCAAATGATGCAAGCAATGGTGGTTCACTCCTAGTGAAATCCCTACCCCAAGGATACCAAAATATTTTTGTTAAATGGTTATCTCTAGTCAGCTTCATGAAGTAAGTCAAGCCATGCTTATATAGCTTTTCAGCTATCCAATACTCAGAATATGGGTCCATTTCATAAAGTGTTGGTTTATAACCTAGTCTTTCAGCATTGAAGACAGGATAAAGTCTTAAATATGAACCAACAATTAACGATACTATAAGTATACTAACAGATAATATTAAAGGCCAATGTTTACTAGGGATTAAGGATCTCAACTTCATGTAATTGCTACCTCATCTTAATTTAGGGTCTACTTGTTTTAAGTTTTAGAGTATATTATCCTTTCATCACTGAATAGCTTAACAGCAAGTAAGAGTAATGCTAATGAAATTGCTGTTATTATTAAGGCATGAATGAATACGTTAGTGATAGTGCCTAAAACAGCATTCTTAATCATTAATACAGCATGAGTGTATGGTATTGCATATAAAGCATATCTCGCTATAGGAATTAACTTATCTATATCTACGTATAGTGCCATGAAGAACACTATTGAAGCTAGGCTAACTACAGTTAATGAAGCGACGTGAGATGCTCTATAACTTCCTGATCTAATTATTATTGGCGTTATTATGGCCAATGAAGTAAATATGGATAGATAAACAGCTACTACATGTATAGCTATTAAGTTAAGTGTTAAGTATGAGAGTATGTTGAAGCCATAAAGTATTGATGGAACCACAAAGAATAGTATTAAGCTTAATGCATCACTTAAACCAGCTATTAAGCCAACTATGGAGGCTGTAAACACCTTACCTATAATTAATGAGTATCTAGGTATGGGTGTTGCTAATAACGCCTCAATAGTTTTACGCTCCTTTTCGCCAACTATTGAGTCATTTATATAAGCTATTGAGGGTGTTGTAACGAATATTAAGCTAAAAGCCATGAGTCTAGCCAGTCTAATCCTAAACTCCTCCTCAGGTGATGCTGGAGTACCAGTAGGTTTAACTATCGTCGTGATTATACCTAGAGGCTCAAGGATAGACTCAGGAGTAACCTTGGTTTTAGCTAACATAGCTAAGTATGTTATTTTTGCCTTAGAAACCTTTCTTGATAAATCACTTAAGACATATTTTATCACTGACTCAGCTATATCAGCTCTAGGTGAGCCAACTACCTTCTCTATAATCACATAAGCCTTAAGGGTAAATGATGTAAGGTTCTTTATGAATCCCTTAGGTATCTTCACAAGTAAATCGTACTCTTCATACTCCGCTTTAACATCTTCTTCAATAATTTTCGGCTCAAAGCCATTAATCTTTAATAAGTACGAAATATTCATAGCTATGTCCTTAGTACTTATATTACCAAGAAATGGTATATAAGCATAACTGTGATCTTCGTCTATAATTAAAACCTTACTTACTTGTAATTGCTGCATACAGATTGATGAGATACTCATTAAAGGCATTACAATGAGCGGTAGTGATGCTATCAGAATCAGAGTTCTAACATCTCTTATCATGTCCCTAAATTCCTTCCATATTATTGGATATAGCTTACTCATACAAATCACCAACTAACTTTATGAATGCTTCCTCAAGGTTTGACGCTCTAGCTCGTTCTAAGATCTCTTCAGGTGTTCCTACAGCTATAATTCTACCCTTATCTATCAATGCTATCCTATCACATAAATATTGAATTTCAAGTATATTATGTGATGAAAGTATTATAGTGACGCCTAACTCCTTAGCGTACTTCTTTATTATTTTCCTTATATTATATGATGAAAAGACGTCTAGACCTGTAGTTGGTTCGTCAAGTATCACTAATGGAGCCTTAGTCATTAATGCTCTTGCTACGGCTACTCTTCTAGCCATGCCTTTACTATATTCACTAGTTTTTCTGTGTAAGTCATTAGGTGAGAGACCTGAGATCTCAGCACCTAATTTAGCCATCTTTACAGCTTCCTCCTTATCTTTACTATATATCATTGCGAAATAGAGTAGGTTTTCCCACCCGGTAAGTCTACCATAAAGCCTTGCATCTTCAGGTAGATATGCTATCTTCCCTCTAACGTAGTCTTTATATTTAGGTAATTCGTAACCTAAGACATTAACGTAACCTTCATCATGTCTTACTAAGGTAGATATTATTCTCAATGTTGTTGTTTTGCCAGCACCATTAGGTCCTATCAACCCGAATATCTCACCTTCGTAAACATCAAAGCTCACTGACCTTAACGCTTGTGTCTTACCGAATGATTTCTTAACGTTTCTTAACTTAACTACATACTTCATAGCTAGGTCTTATACCTCACAACATATCCTCTAAACCCCTTAATTAATTAATGTACACATAAGTAAGTAATACCTAACCACCAATAAGGACTATATGTGTTAAGTCTCAATTTGTTTAATTTAGTAAATGAAGACATTACTTGGTGTAGGAATGTATTCAGTTGATGTATCGATAGTTTCAGAATTTCTTCTGAGATACGGGGAAAAGGCATTTCATGTTCTTAAGACGGCCTTGGAGGTATCTGAGGAGTACAGTGTTAGTGGTAAATACACCCCGGGAGACTTTGATACTAAGGGATTAGTGAGAAAGTTAAGGGAAAAAGGGATTAGGTATAATCCAACACAGCTATTAAGAGTCATGGAGAGGGAGTACGGTATTATAGAAACAACGTATAGGACGTCAACACAGCACTGGTGGAGCTTTGTAAATAAGGAAGCAGTGATTGAAGCTTTAAGGATTTATGAGGGTGGTGAGGATGATGCGATTGATGATCCTGAGTTAATGGTCTTAGACTTGCAGGTCAAGATTGTTGACATAAACAGAATATTAGGTGAATTAAAGAGATTGAGGGCTAAGGTTAAGTTGACGTTAAGAGATAAGGAAAGACTCATGGACATAATAATAAATGAGTTACCAAATATAGCATCTATAGTTAAGAATGCTTTAAAATATAGTGAAAGATACAAAGATTTTATACTTAAATTTAAACTACTCATTAAATTAGCTAATGACATTATAGTTAAGATGAAGCTTGACAAGCGAGTTAGCTTGATTAAGAGCGACGCCTTAAATGATGTGAGGATTGAGGTAGATAATGAGGAATTATAATGTAGGTATAGTAGGTTTTGGAGCTATTGGTACACTAATTGCATATGCACTAAATAAATCAGGGTTAACTCCATACATAATCCTTAGGAATGTACTTGAAGTTAAGCGTATTATGGTTCATGGTCGTAAACTTAAATTACCTAATGACGAAGAAGTGAAGATAAATTTTAAAGCAATCACGTATAACGACGTACCTAAGGTTAAACACTTTGATGTAATATTCATATGTACCAAAGCTTATGACTTTAGTAATGCGCTAAATGACTTACTAACTAAATTAAGAGATTTTAATTTGATAATAACATGCCAAAATGGTTTAGGTACTTATGAGTATGCCCAAGAGCGTGTGAGCGCATATAAAGTTGCGGCATTAGTTATTAATCATGGAGTTCATAAAATTAGTAACAATGTTTACAAATATGTTGGTGGTGGTGAAAGCTACTTAGGTCAAAAGGAAGGAATTAAAAATGAATTAGTACATCACGTAGCTAAACTTCTTAACACGTTAAACATCACTATTGTCAATGATATAGAGCCGTATAGATGGCAAAAATTACTAATAAATGCTGGAATTAATCCCGTAACGACAATACTTAAGGAGAGAAATGAAGTTATCATTAAGAATGAATATGCTAAGAAATTAGCGTTAAAGGCCATTTCAGAGGGTGAGCTCATAGCTAGAGAGATAGGAATAACCTTACCTAAGGATCCAAAATTGGAGCTAATAAGGGTAGCCATGGCGACTAAAGACAATTACTCATCAATGTATCAGGACCTTATACTTAAAGGTAGAACCGAAATCGACTTTATCAATGGTGCCTTAGTACGAATTTCAAAGAAGTTAAACATAAATGCCCCAGTAAATGAGTCGCTATACTTAGCAGTTAAGGCATTGGAGTTTCAAGTAAGGTCTGATAGACTAAATAAACAATAATGAGTATTGGTGATAGTCAAGCTAATATATCCCATTACTTTAATAACTAGTAGGTTCAGGATCTTGAAAGGCAAGATACTACCTCATCACTTCATTAAGATGAAGAGAGAGGGCACTAAGATAGTAATGATTACTGCTTATACGTACTATCAAGCACTAATAGCTGATGCGGCTGGTGTTGATGGAATATTAGTAGGGGACTCATTAGGTATGGTCATAATGGGGTATCAATCAACGCTACCAGTTACATTGCCTCAAATTGCTCACCACTTAAAGGCTGTACTAAATGCTAAGCCTAAAGCATTAGTTGTTGCTGACATGCCTTTCCTTAGCTATGAAGTTAGTAGGGATGAGGCAGTTAGAAATGCAGGTAAGTTAATAAAGTTAGGTGCTGATGCAGTTAAAGTTGAAGGAGGTACTGAGATCATAGATAAAGTTGAGGCAATGATTAAGGCAGGAATACCTGTTATGGGTCACATAGGATTGAATCCTCAGAGATACCTTCAGTTAGGAGGTTATAAGTTAAGGGGTAAGACAGTAGATGATGCCATGAAGATAATCGAGGACGCTAAAGCGTTGGAGGAAGTAGGGGTATTCTCCATAGTTATAGAATTTACGGTGGCAGAAGTAGCTAAGAAGGTTACTGAAATAGTTAAAATACCTACTATTTGTATTGGTTCAGGACCATATTGTGATGGGCAGGTTCTTGTATTTCATGATTTACTCGGTATTAACCCTAATCCCCCACCCTTTGCTAAGGTTTATGCTAACGGTTTTGAGCTCTTCAAGGAAGCTATAAAGAAGTACGTAAGTGAAGTTAGACAGAATGTATTTCCGGAGGAGAGACATTACTACCGTATGCCTAAAGAGGAGTATAAAAAATTTAATGCACTACTAAAGGAGAAACTTAAAAGATTTAAGCACGGTTAGCATGAATTAAGTAATGTTATCTTACTCTCACTAAGCTTCAACAGTCTATCAACTATGTGTTTTAATGCCATACTCAATATTTTATTATTATCATAACTACGTACTATATTTAATAATTCCTCTTTATGTTTATTCCGTAGTTTCTTAACTTCGTTTATTAAGTTAGGTATCGCTCTAACAACATTATCTACAATTGTAATGTTAGCTGCTCTAGCAGTTCTTGAAAGGGGATTTAAGTCAATAGCTATAACTTTCTTCCCTATCTTCCTCAATGCTTCAGTTCTATCACCATCCTCTAATGCTACTAAGACAGTGTCAGCAATCAATATACCTTTAGGACTGACCCTTCTTCTCTCACTAAATAGCTCAGGTATGGTTGCTGTCGCGTCATCGACTCCTAAAACTTCCTTAGCACCAAACCTTCTTAGTTTTTCAGCTATCTTCTTAGCACGCTCTTCAGTTCTGTAAAACAAATTAACCTCAATCTTAGCATTAAGTTCGTTAGCAAGCTTGACTATGTCGTCAGCAACTAATGCTGCGACATTACCATTAACGGAAATGACTGGGTGCTTAGAAAGTAGCAAAAGTGCCGCGGCAGCCTTGGTAGCTATTTTAGCAGCCTTAATAGTTTCCTCACCTATTAAGTAATCGAAACATTCACCACGACCATGAGCTATTAAACCTTCAGGTACTACATAACCCTCCTTAAATCCCTCAACCAGTTTCTCCCTTATCATTAATGACTCATACCTAGGATGACTCCTCGGTATTCCTACCAAGTCTTCCTAACACCAAAGTACCTAGTTGTGTAGGAGTTAATAGCTTAGGTTTACAAAAATTACTCAATACAGTTTTAACCTCATTAACACATCCATATTCAACAACTACGAGTAGTAGTGACTTCTTTACATAGTAACCTAAAATGCAGCCAGATTTTAGGTAAGGTGTTAATAATGCCCTAACTCTTTTGTCTAAATCATTCGTTAAGAAGCCTACCTCTTTACTAAATTTATAAGCTTCATCTAAAAATGATTCAATACATGGATTCTTGATGAAGTTTTTATAAGCTAATAATCCGAACTTAATTTGCTTATTAAGGCTTTCACTAAGCATTTGCGGTGTTGGCTTTAATACTCCCCTTAATTCACATACTAAGACATAAACATTACTTAACGGTATAGAGTCTATAATACCTATAGTTGGTGGTCCAGGTCTTAACCTTATTACTAAGCCTCCGCCATATATCTCTGCTATGACGTCACCTAAACCTGTTAAGTTCAAGACCTCAGCTATATGTGCAATAATGCCAGCCTTAGTTAAACGTATTGAATGTTTTAATGATACAGTAATTAATTTAGCGTATGAATATGCTATAGCTATGGCTGAGCTAAGCCCGTAACCTAGACCTAAATCTCCTATACCTTGACCCTTAATAGTGATATTAAGCTTTCTTTCACCTATTATCGTATCTATAGTCTTTAGTAACCCTAGTTCATCTATGCATCTACTGTTAAATACAAACTTACACTTATTATGTCTTTTATCATAGCTTAGTATAAATTTAGCTGGCGGATATAAAGTTAAGCCTGCACCAAGAGATCCAGAAAACATAGGACTACCTTTAAATATTGGTACCCAAAATCCGCTTACGTGATGGGGTATCAATATTCTAATTATGTAGCATCACCTTAACTTTATCTAATATCACTCTTGCTATAACAGATTTAGGTGCTTTAGGTATTTCAACAACTTCTTCTTCACTAATAATTAAAACCTCATTAAAATCTGATGCGAATCCTATATCCCTTCTACTTATATCATTAGCTATTACTAGATCAAATTCTCTTTCATAGAGCTTCTTTAAGGCAAGCTCTTTAAGGAGCTTCTTATCACCTTTAACATACTCAGCACTAAATCCTACAATTAATCCCTTAAAGTATTTCCTAACTTCTAATGATATTTTAGGATTAGGCATTAATGTAACGTTAATACTCCTACTACTATCCAACTTTCCTTCGATGGTATCTTTAAATTTAAAGTCTGTTGGTGCTGCGGCCATTATTATCGCATCATATTTATGTGCTTTTATCTCATCTAATACAGCTTTTAGCATGTCTTCAGCACTCATGACACTTATTGTTCTAATATAATGAGGGATAGATGTAGTTACTGGCCCATGTATTAATGTTACATTAGCTCCCCTAAAGTATGCCTCCCTAGCAATTGCTATGCCCATCTTGCCTGTGCTTGGATTGCTTAGAAACCTAACACCGTCTAGGTACTCTCTACTAGGACCTGCTGTTACTAGAATTTTAAAACCGTCTAAGTCCTTACCCCTCAGTGTAGCTGCTTCAGTAGCCGCCACTATATCCTCTACATTAGCTATCTTTGCTTTACCCTCCCTAATATTTGGAGGTACCATAACTACATTGGAATATTTCATTAATTTATTAAGAGAGTCTCTAAATGTTGGTGATGACCAAAGACTATAATGCATTGCAGGCACTATAATTAATGGCTTGTTAAACCCTAGAATACTAAGTGCTGCTAGTGTTACTGGCGTATCACCTATACCTGAAGCTATTTTTGCTATAGTATTTGCTGTAGCAGGACATATAATCATTGAGGATGCAATTCGTCCTAGTGATATATGACCTACCTCACCACCAAACTCCGTGAAAACACTCTCACCTGTGGCCCACTCTATCAACAATGGTGAAATAAGCTTGGTAGCCTCTTCACTCATTACTGCTATAACTCTAGCATTCCTACGTATTAATTCCCTCATTACATCTATGGATTTATATATAGCTGCTGAGGATGTTAAGCCAAAAATTATGGTCTTTCCCTCATAAATATTAAAGTAAGATCCCTTAATTTCCTCTACTGGATGTGAGAGACTTGACCTCTTCATTAATAAATCTCACCTCGTCTCTTTGTTAAACTTAAAAGAGAAATTAATAAATTAATTTAGGCGATTAGAGCCTTGCTTAGTAGCTACATTATCAGGGAAGCTAGAGAAAGCGATTTGAAGGATGTAATTAACATAAATATGATATCGCTACCTGAACATTACCCCGAAAGTTTTTGGCGTGACCACTTAATTATGTGGGGTAAGGCATTCTTAGTTGCTGAGATTAACTCTAAGATAGTTGGTTATATCATGTGTAGAGTTGAGCATGGTTTTGGGCATATAAAGCCTATATTAAGAAGGCTTGGTCATATAATAAGTATTGCCGTACACCCCGACTATAGAAGGAGAGGGATAGGTAAAGCCTTACTAACTGAGGCTATAAAAAGACTTAAGGAAGTATATGGTGTTGATGAGGTATACCTAGAAGTTAGAGTTAGTAATGAACCAGCCATAAGTCTTTACAAGAAATTAAATTTCAAGATAGTCAAGATAATAAAGTACTATTACCTCGATGGTGAGGACGCTTATTTAATGGCTAAGGAGGTCTAAATATTTAAATCCGATACTCAATATCCCGTTAATGAATACCTCAACATACCTTCCAATCCCGCCTTCAAAACCTAACATCACTACGTTATTTCTAAAGCATAAGCCTCCTAAGACATTAGCATGTGTAAATAACATCAATAAACTTACTTTATCCGCTAATAATTTATTGAGATTAATTATACCCACATTCACTTCCTTACAACTTATCAAAATTCTATCTAAGCATCCATGAGGGGGGTAATGGGATATTAGGATATTAATATCACTTCCCTCACGTATTATTCTCTTAATATCTTGATGTGGTTGTAAACCACCTACCCCAGCTATTTTTAGCCCTTTAAACTCCCGTATTCTTCCATCTAAGAGCATATTGTACTCTCTTGCCTTCTTAGTTATTAAAATATCATCCTCATCACCGCTAACTATTAATACTTTATTCCTTACCAGGTACTCTGGATCAGGTGTCCCATCACCACCTAAGATTATGAGATCGTAGTACTCACTAAGATGGTTAATGAATCTTATAGTTTGTAATTCCTTAAGACCTAGTCTAGCTACGAATGCTAACTTCATTTCGGCTGTCACGCTCTTCAATGAATTTTAAAATTAAATGCAGCATTATCGAGTTAGCTAGTATATCCGATATTGTTCCTAGATTTAGTTTTTCATTTCTTAATAATGACTTAATTCTCTCTCTTAAATACTCATGTTTAAGACATTCATTAACTAAGTCTTGAATTATCCTCATATATGTCAGTCCTCTTAATTTTAAACCTTCAGAGTCTAAAACATTAGCTATGAGCTCATCATGTACCCTACTCAAATCAAGTAGACATTTAACGTTAATTTCGCTACATAAAGAGCGAAGTTTCTTGAGTGTAATGAATGTTAAAGGATATTCATCAATAAGTTCTTTAGCTATTAAATCCATGTAAGCAGAATACGTTAGAACCTCAAATAAACTTAACTCAATATTACCTGAGTAATTTATGTCGGGTATTATACCTACGAATACATCAGTGTACGAGGGTCTAAGCATTCTTAATGTACTATAAAAACTCTTAGCCTTACTTCTCTTCAATAAATCTATTGTCACTTTGCCCACGCACTTCCTAACATTATCGAGGTGTGTAAATTCTTTTTGACTCAAAGTTAATGAACATTTAATTAAGGAATACGTTAGAGGTATCGATAGAAGTAAGTACCCTAGAGCTGTATTAGTTCTTATGAATGGATTCATGACAATATTGTTAATAGCTTCATACACATACTTAGAAACATCGATATTGTTTCCCTCTATACTCTTTCTTACTACATCAAGATATAGTGGTGTCAATATTGTAGCAGTGAATGAATATTTAATTATATCTAAATCTTTAATGCTTTCAAGAAAAGAAACTGTTGTTAATTTTCTAGGTATTAATGCTTCAATGAGTACTGAGGTAGCTGGTATGGAAGCTAGTGTTAAGATATCATTATCTTTAAAAACTCTATGACTGTTCATCAACATTTACTTGCTTAATGACATATATTTTCTTAACTGCCTTCTCAAGTGCGTACTTCCATTTCTTGCCTATAGCTAGTATCGAGAATATACCTACAGGTTCAGCGTTAGCCATCCTTATAAGCTTTATTAGAGCTAAACTCGTTCTACCCGTATTGAGCAGGTCATCAACTATAAGTACTCTATCACCTTCATTAAGGGAATCAGCGGGTAGGAATAAGTTTATGACAGCTGGGGGGTCTCTTGCTATGTAGCTTGTTTGGTAGTAATTCTTTATACCAACATCAGGCCTCCTACGAGCTATAACTAATTTAGCATTTAGTGCATCAGCTACATTAACGGCTATAGGTATACCGTCAACCTCAACTGTAGCTACAGCAGTTATACCGTATCCGCTAAACTCCCTAAAAGCAAGGTAGGAGAATATCTTAAGGATACTAACGTTATATATTATTCTAGACAAATTGAATATATTTCCATCAACAGTTATTATATTATTCTCAAATATCCTATTAATGACTGAAGGTAATGTTAATCTATTTACTATTTCCTTAGCCCTCTCAACACTAGGTATTATCTTCATATTTATGTATCTCCAGAGAGCAGGTGCTGGTAAACCTGTTATTTCTTCTAAATCTCTATACTTGAATATTTTTTTATAGGATCGTAATAACTCAATAGCGAACATTCTTACATCAGTCAGCAATTTATATGCCCATCTTTGATCTCTACCTAGGTATTAATAAATTTTTAATATTAACATTGTAACTGCTGTCCTCATAGTTTTTTAATACTCTTAATTTAGTTGATACGTTATTTGTATGTTGCAGCACCTGCTACTTTATTTAGGAACTCTCTATCACTCACATCACAGGATAGTTTAGAAGCAACTATCTCAATTATCTCTTCAACACTTCTGTATAGACTTATCACTTCATCCATAACTATTAATTGCGGCTTACCGTCCTCACTCTTAACAATAACTAAGTTAGGCCTAATGCCTACCTCCTCCTTTAAATAGGAGGTGATTATCCATAACTTTCTAAGAAAGTGTGAGTTATTTGCTAGGGGAAGTTTAGCTATTAATGTTAATTCCTTCATCAAATCACCCTCTTAGAACTCTAGACTGTTAATCTTAAAAGAGCATAGAGGTATCGATTAGTTATACTAGAGATAAGTTTAAATACTTTAATGTAGATACAGTATATTTAAATGGGGTGGAAGTGTATGGTTCATGTAGGTAAGGAACTACCCCGTAAAGATGAGGATGAGTTACAGGTTGTTTACGAAGATGAAGATGTAGTTGTCATTAGAGCTCCCGATGATAGAGAACTAGAGAAGTTAGTAATTAATATCATTAGGAAAAAGGGTAGACCAGTAACTTGGAAGGAGTTAAGAAGAGAGTTAAGTGGCCTAGCTGGTGAGGATAGACTAAGGAAAGTACTAGTTAACCTCATAGAGAGAGACATAATTGTTGAGATGATTGATGGTTCATTCGGCCTTAAAGGTATGGAGCTAACATATGTACCTAGAAGGTTAAAGAAGAGAGTAAGACCATTGGTACCAACAAAATTTAGGATTAGATGGGGCCCAATAATTGAAGCTACAGGTAGTATCTCAGCTGCCATACAGTATTTAAGAGAAGTTAAATTAGGGGAAAGAAAGCAACCAATAAACTAAAACCTTTTTACACTATATACTGTAGATGCTTTAATCATGTTAATATGAGAATACTCAGCTCAATATAAATGTCTTAAATTAATAACTCATTATTTATCTAGGCATAAGTTCAATATGGTATGTGGTGTAATTAATGTGTGAGAAAGCTAAGGTTAAGGTAGTTGGTAGATCTGTATTTGTGGAGCTAGAAAGTGGTGCAAAAGCCTTCATACCCTTAGAGAAAATTTGTGAAGCAGCTAAAAAATTTAATTTATGTTTAGAAGGAGATAGCAAAGTAAAGTGTGTAGATAAGTAGCGGTCTGTAACTTAAACTTTAATCCTCTCAAATTCACTCTTGAAAAGTATGGCATCTCCTTCAAGATTGGGTGATTCTGAAATAACTACTCCCTTGACATTAAACTCCTTAACTACTCTAACAACATCTTTCCAATTAAACATTGACTCATTAAAGTTCAAGTGTTTTCTCTCACCTTTAGGTCCGTACTCCATACCTGATACATGAATATGTGCGTTATTTAGTGCCTCCCTACCAAGCTTATCCTCAACCTTACTTAGAACCTCCTTAAATTTTTCATAATTATTATACTCACCTAAAGTCCTCGCATATAAATGTGCGAAGTCAATGCATGGTGCAGCCATATCAATACCGTTAACTACTTCAAGAATTTCGTCTAAGGATCCAAACTCAGATAACCCACCCATTATTTCAGGTCTAACCCATATTTCTATACCCTGGTCACGTAACATCTTAACTATTTCCTTAACATGATTCCTTACAATCCTTACAGCCTCATCAGACTTTAACTTACCGTAATACCCTGGATGAAAAGCTACAGACCAGGCGCCTGCTAAGTAACCCATCCTAGCACTATCTATTATCCTCTTAATTGAGGCCTTAACCTTAGATTCTTCAGGAGAGAGGAGATTTACATAGTATGGTGCATGAACAGTTAAAAGTACGTTAAGTTCATTAGCTACTTCACGAGTTCTAAGAGCTAACTGCTCACTCATTCTAACACCTCTAACGAATTCTATCTCCATAGCATCGAGTCCTAACTCAGCAACTCTCTTAACACCTTCAGGTGTGGACTTCTTCGGCGTAGATAACGGGATACCTGCCGTACCTATGTGTAGTTTAGTAGGTTTACGCATGAATTAAACCCCAAAGATAAGTACTCATTCAAGACATAATAAATTAAATAATCATTAAGATATAGTTGCCTCTATGATACGCTAATTAGACTAAGCTGCTGAATCAACTTTATTAACTTTTAAATATTATCTAATTAAAAGCCTTCGGTGTGCGTCCTTGAGTAACCATGTAAATGCGGGTATAATGATAATATTAATAGCATTACTAATACTAGCATCTACAGTTAGTAACGCTACTGAAGTGTCGACCCCTAAAACATACGTTAGAATTGACCCAGCACCTGATGGTGTATACTTAAGTGCTCGAATACTATGGACACTACAATCAGCAAAATCTACTAATGCAGTTATTGGTCTAGGTATTAACTGCTTAACTAAGTACATCCCAGCAAGTAACAATTATACCGTAATTATTAAGTCAGTTATGAAGGGTGAGAGTAAAAACATCACAACTAAGGAAATGATGTTGAGAAGTATAAGTGTGAAGGGTACGGGTGAGTCCTTTGAAGGTATAGAGAACGTTACAGTAATGATAGCTACAGTTCTCGTTAATGGAACTATCAACATTGAATTTAAAGGTAATAGCACTGTAGTGAGTAATGATGTAAGAGATATCAATATAGTAATTAATGCATCTGTAGATAAGGGTCTAATACCAAAGGAGTTCTTAACTTACATACCGATGCTCTCAATGATGTTAAACCCAGAATATGTAAATGAGCAATTACGATCTCAAGGTATTGAGGGTATGAACTTTAGTAAGTTAGTGTTCAGTTATAAACAAACCGATGAGTCCATGCTATTCTACATAGATGCTAGTCTGAGAATAAATATAACTAAGTACTTTAAATCTATGGGTGTTGAACCGGAAACATTAAGTAACATATCTAATGACTTGAGAGAACT